>JAGQNP010000023.1 GCA_020428005.1 Candidatus Saccharimonadota bacterium | reverse complement strand
TTTTGGGGTAACTCTAAAAGTTGTCGATAATAATTTTCTCCTAGTAGTTTATAAAGCCTAGCTGATATTTGATCACCCCAATAGCCACCAATGTTATTGATAAATGTTACCCCTAAATCTATAAAAAAAATGGCGAGGGCAATCAGAATCATATATCCAACTCTAGCCCCAGTACCTTTTCGTAATTCATCAATAGCCCAACCAGTTAAAGCAGGAGTTAATAAGTTAAGAACTGCTATTGCAACTGATGCCACGCTAACGGCAACATATAACCTCCACAGTGAAGAAGTACTACTTAAGATCTTCCAGAGGTATTTCATAGCCTAAAGCCTATTGGCGTCAATTTTCTTATTTGAGAATTCCGCAATTTGATTCATGAGGCTGTTTACTTCCTCTGTTACAAGCGTCCTATCATTATGAGTTAATTTAACCCTAAGTGTTACGTTCTTGTTTGACGTTTTTTCTGGGCAATATATATCGACTGGAGTAAGTTTAAACCTGTAGCCATGTTCTTCTGAAGCGATAAGTAATTGCTCCATCACTACGTTGAATACAATTTCATAACTTACATTTTTGTCAACCTGAAGGGATATATCTTGTTCAGAGCTTGGAAAACGTGATAATGGTACGTAATTATTACTGTTGCTAAGCTTTAGTAGTTGGCTAATGTCTAGTTCGAACCCAGCTGTAAATTCTGGTAACTTTAGATTCCTCTTAACGCCTGCGCTAAATTCACCTAGCTCTCCAATAAACTCGCCTTCTGAGTCTTTAATAATTGCCGCCCTTTTTGGTTCAAAAGGAGCAAAAGCTGCTTTTGACACATTCAGCTTAGGAGTATATTTTGTAGCTGGTTCAAAAACAGCAGAAATTCCAAGTCCATCTAGTAGATGTACCAGGTATCTCTGTGCCTGATAGTAAGGCGCCCCAGCATATTTCTCTAATGCCACCTTGTCATCAGCTGTAAACACAAAGGCTACGCGCTCTTCCTCTACTGGAAGTCCTTCATCGTCGAGTAAATCTTTACAGAATGATTTATTAATTTCAAAAATAGCAAATTCACTATGACCGGCTTTTGTATTACCATGAATCTTGTCAAGCAAACTTGGCAATAGACTAAGTCTATAGTATTGAAGATCTGGACTAATTGCATTGCTTAATTTAAATGCCATTTCCGAATCTTGACCAACTTTAGCTAATAAATCGCCGTGAACAAAAGAATAGGTTAGTACTTCATTAGCTCCCGATGCTGAGACTATATCCCTTATTGCTGTTTTTACTTCCAACATGTCATCGAGCATACTTGGCGAGGTGTCTCTTTTGGGTAGCACAGGTTTGATGCGATCGTAGCCGTATAATCTGCCAATTTCTTCCACAACATCCTCTGGAATTTCAATATCTGTTCGCCAAAAAGGTGGATCTATAATTAAATCATCCCCTTTATTCATTACAGCAAACTCAACATTTTCAAGAAGTTCTTTCATATCTTGAGACGATAGATTCGAGCCAAGTCGTTTATTAACAAAATCACTATTTAGTTTTACTTTGCTTTGACTTGGAAGCTCAGGCCTTATATCAAATATTTCACTGGCAACTTTACCGCCATAATCAACTGAAATATCAGCGACAATTTTCTTAAGAACTCGATCATTTTGATATATACTTTGCCCTTTAGTAAATCGAGTAACAGCATCAGTAAACAAGCCATATTTCATACTAGTGCGACGAATGTTATACATGTCAAAGTTGCCACATTCCAAGATAATATTCTTAGTGCCCTCATCAACCTCTGTTTCTGAACCACCCATAATACCACCTACGCCTATCGCTTGCTTATCAGTAGAAATTAATATTGTCGGTGTTTCAAATTCAATTGTTTTTCCATTCAGAAGGGCAACTTTGTCTCCTTTAGTCGCTTGACGAGCTATCAATGTTGGTTTTGAACCGCTTAGTTTAGCAACTTTATCGTAGTCATATGCGTGCAACGGCTGCCCTGTTAGCTGCATGTAATAATTTGTTAGATCAACTATGTTATTTATTGGTTTTATCCCGACACGTGTTAAGAAAGATTGTAGCCAAATTGGACTTGGCATAACCTGAATATCACTCATGGAAACTGCTATAAAGCGAGGAACTAAACTCTTATCTTCTACTTTGACTTCTATAGGTAATGAATTACCAGTACTTACATTTTCTCCTTTTGTATACCATTTGGGGCTAACAAACTTTAGATTCTGTATACCTGCGAGTTCACGAGCAACTCCCAAGATTCCAAAACAGTCGGGTCTATGTGTAAACATTTTATTTTCTATATCAATTACAACATCATCTAAACCATAAAGTTTTTTAAAGGCGGTTCCAGGCTTTTTTAATTCTTTACCCACCTCATCTTCATCAATTTCTAAAATACCGTCGTGATTATTACTGATATTAAGTTCCGCGGGGCTAGCCAACATACCATTGCTAACTACACCACGAATTTCTCGAGACCCCAATACGAACGGGTCTTTGCTTATAGTACTTGGGACGGTTACTCCGGGAGGCAGCCAAGCTACTGTCATGCCTTCTTTAACGTTCGGAGCCCCACAAACAACTTCCACATAGCCATCTTTGTCACGTGCGACATCTTTGGTAGCACCACCATCGTCAATCAAGCAAACATGCAGTTTATCAGCGTTTGGATGTTTTTGACAAGAGACCACCCTAGCAACAACAATTCCCTCGTAGTAGTGACCCCAGTCTTCAACCCCTTCGACCTCTCCAAGCTGAGAACCAATTTTTTTGATGATATCATCAACGTTATTGATCTGCTTTGAACAACCATAATGCTGATTTATGTAGTTAATTGTCTGTATACTTACTTTCATGAAAATTGCCTCAAAAAATCTAGCTTTCCTGACTCGAAATGCCGTACATCTTCAATTCCGTACTTCATCATCACAAGCCTATCAAGTCCAAGTCCACCAGCAAAACCAGTGAAATTGTCAGTATCAATCCCACCCATTTTCATAACATTTGGATTAATCATTCCGCATCCAAGTAGCTCTATCCATCCAGATTGACTGCAAACATGGCAACCTTTCTTTTTGCAAAATGGACAACTCAATGCCATCTCAAAGCTTGGCTCAGTAAATGGGAAATAGAACGGCTGTATCCTAATGTCAAGGTCTTGCTGATAGTATTCTTCAAGAAAAGTCTTGAATGTGGCAACTAGATTACTGGTGTTAATATCCTTGTCTATGTAACTAATCTCTACCTGATAGAATGTGTGTTCATGTCTGGCGTCTACATCTTCGTTACGGAAAGTTCGCCCAGTATAAACGACGGCTATCGGCTTTCCTTCATTAAGATTTACTGCGTACTTCTTTTGAAGTCTGTTCTGCATGACACTAACGTGTGCGGGTGCAACAAAACCATCGGTCGTCAAAAATGTATCATAGTCATCTCTTGCTGGGTGTCCAGATGGAAAATTTAAACTATCAAACATATGGTATTCATCGTCAATCTGCCTAGAATCCATATGAACAAAACCCATGCGACCAAAAATGTCGACTACCTTTTTAAGCTCACTCATAAGCGGGTGGCTACTACCATGTTCTGCTGATAATAATCTTGGGCGCATCTGTACTGGAGAATTAATATCAAAGGGTGCTGTTACATCAATCTGATCCACCAATACCCTACTATCTGCGGATACATTTATATAATTTTCTAATTCCTGTTTTAGTTTATTAATATCTTTCCCAAAACTGGCTCTTTCGTCTGCGGGCATATTGGGCAATTCAGCAAACAAAGCCTTTAATTCAACTGCACGTAGTATCTGTTTTTTATCATCAAGACTGCTCAATCGCTCTTTAAGCAGATCTGCAACATCAGCAACACGTTGATTTTTATAACTCATTTAGCAACATTATACCCCTGTCAGAGTATAAGGTAAAATTTTCTTAGGATTTGGCGAAACGAAGTACGGCACGTGCTGTTTTGAACCTATGCGCAGGCTGATCAATAACATATAGTCTAGCATTAGCTAGACTAATAAAATCATCTGAGTCCGTAGTATCAATCAAAACATTACCAACGTTCATACCATCACTGTGCCAAAGATCGTCAATAGCAAAGCGAAGTGCAGTACCACCAAACGCTATTTCGACTCTCTCACGAACTAGGCCAACTAACTGCCTATAATCTTCACTATGTTGCCAGCTAGTTCTTAAACTTGATAGTGCCGTAAAAGGCGCCACTATCCTTTCTTGGATACTAACAAATACACCATCGTTACTACGTGCAGCGAAAAATTGTCTTGGTGCATCTATCTCATGTTCAGGATTCTCCACTAGTTCTCTTCGTATTTGATCAAGAAATCTGGTCTGAACTAGTAGATTCTCTGGGTCACCTTTCTTTGAATCACCCAAAAAATGGGCTTGCTCTGTGATAGCACTAGAAGACATTTTAACGCATAAATTTGGGACTTCTGGTATGGCAGAAACACGGCCATGGCGACCAAACCCAATTGGTTCATAATCACTCACACCTTTGGGGTTCGCAAACTCACTGGCAACTACTTCGGCCAATAATCCGTCGAGTTCAGGTTGTCTGTCTAAAAGCTCCAAACCGTCTTGGGTTACTACAAATTCTGAACCCACGTTTCTCAAACTTGACATTTAAATATTTTAACATGTTTTTACTTAATATTCAATGCTTTACTGTTATATCTACTCCTGTAAACTTAAACTATGGCTAGTTTTAGTTTCGATATTGTAAGCGAATACGATAAAGCGGAGATAAACAACGTTTTTGACCAGTCACAGCGAGAGATTAGTAACCGTTACGACTTCAAAGGCACATCTGCACAGCTAGAATGGCTTAATGGCGAGAAGACTGGCCTGAGGATAACCGGTGATAACGACTATCAAATTGAAGCCATATTAGACATTGTTCGTAAAAAGCTAGCTGTCAGAAATCAGAGTCAGAAAGTCTTGGATGTTTCAATAGAAGCAATTACAACCAATCTTAAAATCACAAAAGAAGTACCGTTTCAGCAAGGTTTGGATCAAGAAAAAGCTAAAAAGATCTCAAAAATCATCCGTGAAATAAACCCAAAAATAAAAACCCAGATTCAAGGCGAGTTAGTCCGTGTAACTAGCGGCAGTAAAGATGATTTGCAGTCTGTAATGCAACTTATACGATCACGAGATTTTGAATTTCCAATTAATTTTACTAACTATCGTTAGAACGAAGTAAAAATTTTTCAGCTATAAGACTTATATTTCCAAACACGATACCAAATGCTGTTATTGAAATTGTCCAATACACATCGTAGGACCATATTGCTATCGATGACATCTGAAACATTAACCAACCAATGGTGTTAATAAGAATTGCAAAAGTACTGGTGTTGATTTCTGTTATTCTAGATAGTCTAACAATGTTTTTTCTAACAATTCTTCCAATAAAATACCAGATCGCAATACTAACAAAGCCTGCAGCAGCTACGCTAGTGTTGCTAAATGTATTGCTTTCATACGATAAATCCTGTGTTATATCACCACTATTGTTAAAATATGATGATATCCACCAAAGGATACTTGATACAAAAATAAACCAAGCAATACCGCAAATAAAATATCCTGGAGCACCAACCAACTTTGAAAGTGTTGTTTCTTCTTTTTGCAAAGTTTGCTTTTCTGGCTTGTAACTTAAGCGCTTCTTCATCATCAATATTTTACTACGAGTTGATAATGCTTATGAAATTATTACGTTATACTTATACATATGGAAAAACCGGAGCCCAGTCTATTCGATCAGGCAATTTCGGTGTTAGAGACAAACAATCACGGTACTTACACGGTGCCTGCTAGTGGCATGTATCCGCATCAATGGCTTTGGGATAGTTGTTTTATTGCAATTGGTCAAAGACACTATGATGTAGACAGGGCAAAACAAGAATTATTGAGTTTAACCAGGGGTCAATGGGCCAATGGAATGATGCCCAACATGATACTAAGCAAAATGGGAAGCCGAGTTCGCCATGGTAACGTATGGCGAAGTTGGCTGAACCCTAATGCGCCTGAAGGGGTAGTTACGAGTGGAATAACTCAACCGCCCATGCTGGCTGAAGCTGTAATCCGTATTGGACAAAAATTAAACAAAACTGAACGACATAACTGGTATAGAATAATGTACCCTGTTTTAATTGCATACCATCAGTGGCTATACGACGACCGAGACCCTCATAGCGAGGGCTTAGTGCTACAAATCCACCCCTGGGAAACTGGTCTTGATAATACACCGCCCTGGATGCAAGAACTAATAGAACACCAACTTCCATTATGGATTCGTACAGTTAATAAGCTTCGCCTTGAACCGCTGATCAACATATTAAGAAGCGACACAAAGTTTGTACACCCTAGTCAGAGACTCTCAACGCTTGAGGCGCTCGCCTTGTTTAGTGTACAAAGAAGACTTCGACGCAAAAACTACGACACGACACGAATATTAACCCATTCGCTTTTTGCCATAGAAGACGCAACATTTAATGCTATTTTTATCAGAGCGAATGACTTGCTTATCGAGATTGCAAAGGAGCTCCGCAAAAAAATTCCCGAAAATCTAATGGATAATATTAACAAAACAAAGGATTCTTATGAACAACTCTGGGATCAATATTCAAATCAATACTATTCTAGAGAATTTGTTACTCATAGATTAATAAAAGTACCTAGTATAGCAACACTAATGCCCCTATACGCTGGTTCAATCAGCAACGAACGAGCCTCCAGATTAGTTAAACTTATAGAAGACCCTCATCAATTTGGAACAAATTACCCCATACCCACCGTACCTCTTAGTTCTGAATGGTTTCAAGCACATCGCTATTGGCAAGGACCTACCTGGATTAACACCAATTGGCTAATAATTGATGGTTTGCGACGATATGGATTTTATGACCAAGCAGAAGCTCTAAAAGAAACTACTCTTGACCTAGTAGAGAAACACGGAATGTACGAATATTTCAGCCCTATTGACGGTTCTCCGGCTGGCATTGCTAATTTTTCTTGGACAGCAGCCCTTACAATAGATTTATTGAATAGTTAATTTTCGTTATCAAGATTTGGCTTATCTATTAACAATGGCTCAACACTTGGGTTGCCTTCGGCTATTTTAACAACATCCTTATCAATCTTAGCTAATTCTTTATGGGCTGCGTTGTAATGGTTAACAGTAGTACCGAGACTATTTCCCAGCTTACTCATAAATGTATCGTAGCTCTGGATATGACGGCCTAACTCTCCAACCCTTTTCTGAATCTCTTTCGCCTGTTCTTCAATTGTCAAGGATCTTAAGCCTTGTAAAACAGTTTGAAGATATGCAAGAAAAGTCGTTGGTGAAACTATAATGACCTTTTTATCTCTAAATGCATACTCGATTAAGTCACGAGAGGATGTATTTGCTGTGCCAATCTTATTAATAAGCAAGTCATAATATATAGCCTCGCTTGGTATAAACATGAAAGCAAAGTCAGTAGTATCCTCTTTTGGTCTAATATATTTAGCAGTTTCATCAATCCTCTTTTTTACATCGCTCTTAAATTGTGCTGAAAGGGCTTCCCGTGCTTTAGTATTTTTTTCTTCTATTAAACGATTGTAGTTTTCTAAACTAAATTTGGAATCGACTGGTAGTATTTTTTTGTCCAAAAAAATAGCTGCATCAACCTTCTCACCGTCTTTAAAACTATATTGGAGTTGAAAAACACCTGGCGGTAAAACATTCTCTAAAACTGTCTGTAGATAAAATTCACCTACACCGCCCCTTTGCTTTGGATTCTGAAGTACATTTTGTAAAGTCTTAAGTTCCGAAGCTATGTCACCAACCTGCTTATTAGTTTTATCTAGTTCTGTTAATTTTTGGGTTACGTCTTTTATTATTTTTGCACTCGCTTCGTATTGTCGAATCATTTGTTCATTACTTTTATCAAGGCGCTTAGTTAGATGGTCCTTTAGTCCATCATTAAGATCCTGAAGACTCTTATTTAATTGAGTCATGTCTTGTTTTAGAAGTAATGTAGAAGTTTCGTTCTGATTTTCTGATGGTTTTCTAAGTAATAAAACTATTAATACTACGTTGGCAAGAACCAAAACCGCTATTGCTATCTCCATGCCTATTATTGTACTGATTCAATTACTTTATTACTAATAATAAAGACCCCGAGCTATTGCCCAGGGTCGCTTTGGAAGTCTCTCACTTCCTATTTTTAAGCTTATGCTTAAGTTTAAATATTTGCAAGTAAAATAACTCTATTTTGTATAATGTAATAAGGATGAAAGCAAGCTATGAAAGTGTATTGATAATTTATAACCCTGCAAGTACTGGAGGTAAGGCAAAGACCAAAGCAGTAAGATTAACTAGGCAACTCAAAAGACACGGTATTGAGAATGTTAAACTACGCTCCTCTGACTACCCCGGTCACAGTGAAGATCTTGCATATAGTGAATCGCTTTCCAAAAAAAATCCACTAATTATATCGGTAAGCGGAGACGGTGGATACAATGGTGTTATTAACGGTGTGCTACGAGCTCAGCTGAAAAACAATGACATTAGGCCAACCGCTGCAATATTAGCAGCAGGGAATGCGAATGATCACCAAAGATCAATAGCAAAACGTCCTTTGTTATGGGCCATAACCCATTCTGCACCAGAACCAGTAGATGTTCTTAAGTTAAGATTTAGCAAAACAACAAGATATGCTCATTCATATATAGGTATAGGCATAACTGCTGAAGCGTCAAAAGAGTTAAATGAGCAAGTATTAACGAGGTGGAAGGATATAAAGATTATAACTCGAAATCTTTTAAGATTTAACTACTTTACTATAAACGCAAATGGTCAAATAGTTGATCTTGATAGTCTAGTTTTTTCAAATGTCCGTCGGATGTCGAAGGTTATTAAAATCGGTGAAAAGACAGATTTACATAATGGATTATTCAGTCTTGTTATCATGGCACGACAACCTCGACTAAAATTTCTATATACGCTTTTTAAGATTATACTTTTTGGAGTCAAAAACCCCACACAACTTTCAAGGTACAACTTTAAGTTATTAAAACCACAACTAGCGCAGTTGGATGGCGAACCATTGGCAATTCCTGCCAACGTTGATATAGAGGTAACTATAGAACCAGAAACGCTACAAACCATAAGGTAATTCTAGGTTTTTGACTCAAGTTTGTGAATTTGCTCGTGATCTAATCCAAAATGATGAGCAATTTCGTGCCAAATCGTGTGATAAACTTGCTTTTTTAGTTCTAAAATACTGCTCACAGAGTGGCATAATGGTTCTTTGAATATAGTTATCTTGTCGGGAACTACCAAATTATAACCGGCCGCGCGCTTTGTTAGCGGGACACCTTCATATAGTCCATAAAGTGTTTGATTGCAGTGTAATTTTAGAGCCTGTCTTTGAGCTTGCGAAGGATTATTCTCCCAAACAACACCCACGTTGTTCATTCGTGATGCATATTTTTCTGGTATTAAGTCTAGGCACTCTGTAATTATCTCTTCAAAATACTTATCAGAAATCTCCACTTAACTAAAACCACCTTTTCTTATTAAAATACCACAGCAACGCGGTTGTAATTACTACTGTTAGGCCAAAAATAAACCAAAAAGCATGTACATCACCCTGAAATGGCAATACTACGTTCATGCCGTAAACACCCGCCATGATTGCAGGTACCATGAGAAATATACTTATACTAGTAAGGCGCTTGAAGGTACGATTAAGATCACTGGTCGCTAACGCTTCGTATGCCTGACGAATGTTTACAAGTGTTTTTAATCTAGATTTAACAAGATCGATAAGTTCCCTTGTGCTTAAGGTTAAATCCTCTACTAGATCTTTATCCTCTTCATAAAGTCTAATAAATTTACCGCTTATGAGGCTTCTTAAGACTAGTTCATATGGTTGTAAGGCAGACAATATTTCATTCAAGTCGTCTTCGATTTCGACTAATCCTAGCAAAACCTCATTACTAATATCGGTTAGTTTAAGCTTAGAACGAACTTGAAATACATACCTGGTAATTTTAGTCACATAGTCCTGGTATGACCTGTTGATTGATTTAAACATTTGTAGGAGTAATTTGGTTTTTTGGGTAGTGACTATTGACTCTTTTCCGTTTATCAGACTAGCAAAAATACCACTGTCAATTCTCAATATTGTTATCAAGCAGTCAGGATGGTAAATGAATAAAACTGGCTCTGTGGCATTAATAACCTTTTCATCAATATGATAGTAACGTGCAAAAACGTAAACGATGCCATCATTTATTTCAACCCTTGGCGACTCATACAAATCAAGTGCATCGTTGATTAAGTTATAGTCCAAGCCAAATGTGTCTGATAGAAAACCAATCTCATCCTTATCTGGTGCAACCGACAAAACCCATGAACCCTTTTTGGGTTCTTCGGTCTCAGTAAGATCATTTGAGCGAGCAGTACTATAGTAAACATTAATCATAGTAACTATTGTACATAATAGGAATGTGTAATGTTAGTTTTTGAAGTTGTAATACTTAGCTTCTGTGAAAGAAATTTTAAGAACTACATAGCTTCCATTCTGAACTTTTGTTACAGGAGGTAATGTTGTCTGATCGAGTTCGTTCCTAAATTTAAGTATTTGATTAAATACTTCGTTTTTCTTATCGTTGTTGTTTACTACTTCTGCAAATCCTCTAAGTTGTAGAGTCTGATAAGCAAGTTCCTCAGTTATTGTTAGCGCAACCTGTGGGTGTACAAGTACGTTACGAGCTTTTTCGGTATCTGATTTTGTTAGCATGTATACGGTGTCAGAATTAGCTACATAATATATTGTGGCACCATGCACATTCCCAGCTCGATCAATCGTAGACAAAACACCAGAGTTATGAGTATTAAGAAAGTTTCGTTGTTCTTTATCAAGTTTAATGTATTCAACATCCGAATTTATTAATCCTGGCTGTCCGATTTTTTCAATTGCACTAGTACGACTATCTGGATTTTCGAGTCTTTTAGCTTCAATAAATTCAACGAAAGCAGACGCACGTTTTGGATTAACAAATCTTAGGTTATACTCACCAATCCTAGTATGCAAAATTACACTGGAAAATATACCCTGCGTATGTAAATTAACTCCAGATACAACGTCATAAGATAATTCATCTAGAGTCGAATAAAATGACTTGCAGTCTAAGAACAATACTCTAACATTAGTTGCCACTAACATAACTGAGCCTACATCAGAACGACCATTAATCGCAGCCCCGATGTGCTCATCTTCATGAATAATATTGAGTAGTTGTCGCACTTCGTTTTTACGAATTGAATACCTAGAAATACCTGTTTTAACTAATTCGTCATAGATTCGTTTTTTGTTACTGGCACTTTCAGACATATTTACTCCTCTTAACTGATTATATCCTAACTGGGTAATTACAAATAATTTTGTATGAGTGTATATTAATAGTAATGGATACAAGGACAGCTGTGAGAGTAGTCTCTCTTTCAAAAAAATATAACAAATCCGATAAGATGGCTCTCAGCAACTTGAATCTTAGTATTAATAAGGGAGAGATATACGGTTTTCTAGGCCCTAATGGTGCTGGTAAGTCTACTACTATTAGGTTGCTAATGAATTTTTTGCAGCCCACTAAAGGTGAAATGTATATTGATGATCGTCTTGTTGGGTCAAATTCAAATATTTATAAGAACGTCGGCTATCTATCTGGAGATTTCGTAGCATACCCAAAACTTACTGGTAAACAGTTTTTAGATTATATGTCAGCGTACAGTCTAAAAGAAAATGATCAAAAATACATTTCATCACTCGCAAAAAGAATGGATATAGACCTTTCTAAAAAAATTGGGTCTTTAAGCAAAGGAAATCGCCAAAAGATTGGCATAATTCAAGCTATGATGAACAAGCCCGACGTTCTAATTTTAGACGAGCCAACCAGCGGACTCGATCCGCTAAAGCAAGAGGTTTTTTATGAACTTATAGCAGAAGCAAAAAAAAGTGGCGCAGGCATTTTTTTTAGTAGTCATAATCTAGCTGAAGTACAAAAAATATGTGACAGAGTCGGAATCATAAGAGAGGGTGTTTTGGTTCACGAAAGCACATTGTCTGATCTCGAGCTAGGAGCCACGCAGACTTTTGAAATAACGTTTATTAATAAACCACCACTGGCTCAGTTGAAGAAGATAAAAGGAGTTAGTCATTTGGAACTCAAAGACAAAGATGTCATTTTGCATTTAAATGGTGAAGTTACGCCTTTAATATCTGAACTGGCCAAATATCGAGTGTTAAAAATTAACTCTAGGGAGTTAGATCTAGAAAATGAGTTTATGCGTTTCTATGAAAAAGGATCAAATAAATGATTAAGATTATTTATTGGCATATAAAGCAGAGGAAAATGTTCATTTTTTGGTGGAGTCTTGCAATTATTGGATTTATTGGTCTAAATCTTGCATTTTATCCTTCATTTAAGGATCAAGCGGACCAATTAGAGAAAGCCTTTAGTCAACTCTCTGACACAGCAATTGCATTTTTTTCTGATACCGGAGAATTCTTTTCGCCCGAGGGATATTTAAGCTCGCAGGTGTTTTATCTCGTACTGCCAATGCTACTATCTATTCTATCTATAACTCTTAGTAATTCTCAGTTTGCAAAGGAAGAACGTGATGGAACTTTAGAACTTCTGCTTTCCAAACCTATATCTAGAATAAAGTTACTGAATGTAAAAATTGCCAGTAGTCTGTCGATTCTTATTGGTATCGGGTCAATAGCAACGTTATCTATTATTGTAATTTGCAAAATAGTTAAAATAGATGTACCGCTACTAAATATTGCTCTGGCTAGCCTAATGTCAACAATATTCGCCATAACTATTGCCTCGATTACATATATGCTAAACGCGCTTGGAAGTTTTGGTCGTGCAGCAAGTATAGGAATAGCTTCAGCGGTTGCACTAGTTGGCTACATATTAAGCTCGCTGCTTACTGTTGTATCTTGGCTTGAGTGGCCCGCCAAAGCTCTTCCCTTCTATTATTACAGACCAGCAGAAATTCTAACCAGTAGTTATAATTGGAGAAATCTAGCATATTACTTAATGGTAATTTTTTCGTGTTACATCATTTCAATATTCGCATTCAGAAAACGCGATATTGGATAATATGCTTATGTTAAACTAGTTTTTAGTGAGATCAATAAATCCGAAAAACGTTTGGAATTTTTTTGTTGCTGAAGAAACTAGAAGTAGCTCGCTTTTGGTTATTGCTGGTTTACTGGGATTAATTCTAGCAAACTCCAAGATGTCTGATCTTTACTTCTCTACATTACATTATGATCTAACATTTGGATTTGTAACCCTAGATATACAGCATTGGATTAACGAGGGACTCATGGCAGCATTCTTTTTGGTAGTCAGTCTGGAAATAAAGCGGGAACTTATCGATGGCGAACTCAAGGGCTGGAAAAAGGCTTCATTTCCTGTATTTGGGGCAATAGGCGGGATGATTCTTCCGGCGCTCATATTTACAACTCTTAATCCTACTCTACCAGAGAGCAAGGGGTGGGCAATACCGATGGCTACCGACATAGCTATTGCCATCGGAATTTTAGGACTTTTAGGAAATAGAATATCGCACTCTTTAAGGGTGTTCCTGTTAACGCTCGCAATAGTTGATGACATAGGCTCCATTGCAATAATTGGAATTTTTTATAGTCAACCCAGCAACATGTTTACTTTCTTAATGGCTTTGGTTGTAGTACTTTCTGTAGCAATAGTTAGAAATAGCCGACACTGGATTATGTGGTTTGGAGTCCTAGGTTTTGTGTTGTGGTATTTGTTAATACTATCTGGTGTTCCTGGAACAATGGCAGGAGTTCTAATGGCCTTTCTCGCACCACTAAGTACCCGTAGAAAAGGATCTAAAAAACTACAACTTTCTGAGGTAGCTGAAGACATACTGTTGCCTTTTGCATCCTTTGTGATTGTACCTATGTTTGTTCTAGCAAATGCAGGAATTCCATTTTCAAGCATAGAATTAAATGATCATTCGACAATAAATGTATTCTTAGGAGTATTTTTGGGTCTTGTTGTCGGAAAAGCTGTTGGCATATTCATCGCAACTAAGATTGCCAATGTGCTTGGATTTGCCCGAAAGCCCTCTGGCATATCTTGGTCCCAAATAGCTGGAGTAGGATTTGTTGCCGGAATTGGTTTTACGGTATCTCTTTTAGTGGCCAGTCTTTCCTACGAAGATGATTATGTCTTACATAATGCATCTGTTATGGCAATCTTTATCGCATCCATAGTGTCAGCTATCATTGGACTGTTTATATTGTCCAGAGCAAAGGACAAGGCGTAACTTTACGGCAGATTGATCTCTTGGGCATTAGCAGGCGGCTCAACTCTAACATCCATAAATTCATATACTATCTTTGAGCTACCGGTAGGAGTCGATCCCTCAACTTGACTAATCCTCATAGTTTCAACATCCAGATATATCATTGTGTCAATATTATCTTTAGTTACCTTCCAAACGTCACAGGTACCTGCAGGGCATTCTTTCTTGCCCTCATAGTGTGCACTGTTCTTAAAATCGGTAAAATCCTCATCTGTGTACTGATAATTATCTGGATTAAAACTATTTGCTCCGATTTGATTATTCGCATACTTTATACATTCTGTCTCTGTGCTACATAGATAGTAAGCATCGCTAGTGTAGATAGTAAGTGTCTTTTGTCCTTCTGTCTCTGATGCATAACTAACATTACCACTTTCGTGATCGTATTGCATTATACCTGTATAAGTATCATCACCGCTCGTGGTAGTAATAGTAGCCTTAAAAGATAAACCACTAGTTGGAATCGGTCTAAATTCATTTTGTGGTTCTGTGACGTCACTGTTATTTCCACTAT
>JAGQNP010000022.1 GCA_020428005.1 Candidatus Saccharimonadota bacterium | reverse complement strand
GAATATATTAATCTTCGCGATTTTGGCCTAGGACCACGCAAGCAGGTTGATGATATGCCTTATGGTGGTGGTGACGGCATGGTATTAATGATAGAGCCCGCTAGCAGAGCCATAGAGTATGCAAAGCAAAAATCTCCTGAAGCGAGAGTAATATTACCCACACCTCGAGGAAAACTATATAAACAATCAGACGCCAAAAGGCTTGCCAAAGATAACAAAGACTTGATTATATTTTGTCCACGCTATGAAGGTTATGATGAGCGAATCACTGATCTTGTTGATGAGCAGATATGCATAGGTAACTACATATTAACTGGTGGAGAATTGCCAGCAATGACGATAATAGATAGTGCAGTTCGTCTATTGCCAGGAGTTTTGGGTGGTGAAACTAGTGCTGAAAAAGAATCCTTTCAGGATGACGACAAGACAATTGAACATCCACAATACACTCGCCCAGAAGAGTTTAACGGTAAAAAAGTTCCAAACGTCTTGCTAAGCGGTCATCACGCTGAGATAAAGAAATGGCAAAAGGAGCAATCAGCAAAATGAGCAAAGGAATTATTAGTGATGAATTTGTACGCGATTCTTTTGCAGAAATTGCTAGCGATTTAACTTTACGGCACGATTTTCCTGAGCTTCAAAGACCAACTCTAGATATTGTAGTTAATGGTCGGTTTGAGAATGATGATGTGTTTCCAATGAGACAAGTTAACTCTAGAAACATGCGTTTTGAGTTTAGTCACGGAAGATATTCGAGGTTTGCTTCAGAATTCGAAGGCTGGCTTACACATGAACCAGTATCCTCAAGGGGCTTACTTCAAACCAGTTTATTCTTGTTCATTGGTTCTGGTTTGGTAAGACCGATTGTGGAAGATGACCAGATGATAAGATTTGGTCGCCAGGGGCCAAGGCACATCAAAGTTATTTCTAACTTTTACAACAACAAAAAAGCCATCGAAGATTCATTCGAGGAAATTGTAGGTAATAACCCTGAAGGGCATAAAACAATAGTTGAAGAAATTACAGATGAGAGAATAGGGCAAATAAATGCCATGAGAGTTTATTTATCCTATCTGTACGCAGCTTATCCAGATAATCCAGACAAAAAATCATTATTTGGCGAGCTATTAAGGGATAGCAGAAATGCAATCAAAGGGGTAGTTAATTTAGAAAGGCCCACCTTTATTGATGTAGGAAGGTTTTTTATCAAAGAAGATTCTCAAAGTGATGTAACAGAAGAAGCAATTATTTTTGCGAGTGATGACACTGAACCAAATAAAAGAGTAGTTCAGGTTGCTAACAGGCTATGTTCCAGCGTTTTACCATCATGGTTGATAGCACTAGCCACACCAGTTACCAAGGAGAGTTTTGGCCATCTAGGCTCAGACATTTGGGATGATAGATTTTTTATTGAACCAACTGATATCTCTCAAGGTATTGTAGGTTTAAATGATGAATTTGTGACCGAGGACGTACAATCTCCAAGCAGTAGCGGAATGCCAAGCCATTATGGTATAAGCTCCCAATATTGAGTTATACTGTAGCCTGAGGAGATATTATGAATCTTATAAAACCAGTTTATGCACATTGTGATTTACCATGTGGGGTGTATGATCCTGCCCAGGCCAGAATAGAAGCCGAATCCGTTAAGGCAATTATGGATAAATATGTACCAGATTTACATGATGAGGATAAAATAAGAGCTATCATAATCAAAGAACAAAGGTGTGAGTTAGTAAAGCACCATCTCTGGGTATTATGGACTGACTATTTTAAGCCAGTGCATCTTGAAAAGTACCCTGACTTACACAATAAGTTTTGGCAAGCCACGAAACAGGCAGGTGAATGCAAAAAAACAATTGATCCTAGTGCAGGACAAAAATTGCTAGATATGATAGATGAAATTTCCGAAATATTTTGGGAGACTAAGAAAGCTTAGGTTAAGATGTTGCCTCTTTTGATTCGTAAGGTTCATGGACATAGTATGATGCCTTCATTTCCACCCAATACTTATATTTGTGGGCTAAGATGGTTCAATACATTAAAAACAGGAAACGTAATTGTGTTTGAACATCAAGGAAAGGAGAAAATAAAACGAATCGAAAAAATAGTTGACCAAAAATTATATGTAGTTGGCGATCACAAAGATGCTAGCACAGATAGTCGCGCATTCGGTCTTATTGAAACAGATAGCGTAACTGCTAAGGTAATTTGGCCCAGGTCAAACAAATTATAATATCTACTGTTGATTACGCGCACAAGTTAAGCAGGAACTTTCCTCATCATCTTCTGCTATCCAGAGTTTTGCTGCCAATTGCCACGGCAGGTAGTCATTATATGCCTTAAAATCAGCAAGCCTGCGCAGGATCCAACCAAATATTCCAAAAACACGCAGCTTTCCCCATAAGACTGCTGCATAACGTGGGCCAACTGGAATTACGTATATGGGTTTTTTTGCAATATAAGCAACTGGTTCATCTTTTATTGCTAACTTTTTAAGGTTATCTGCAACGAATTCTCCATCATATAATGCTGTTTGTGCCATACCGCTGTATGGTGTATCGGCATTGTCACCGATAACGTAAATACCAGGTTCTGCCTGCAGGAACTGATCAACTCTAACTTTTCCATTTCTTGCAATCTGAAAACCTTGCTCTTTAAAGAACGGATGGTTAGTTATACCAGCTGTCCATATTACAGTATGGCTTCGGATTGGTTTATCATGAATCATAAGTGCTTCAGCATTCTGAGCCTGAACGGCTGTTTTTAAGTAAATTTTTACTCCCAGCTTCCTTAATCGTCTCTTAACATGCCTTGAAATGTCTTTTGGCATTCTAGGTAATAATCTTGGTGCAGCTTCAACTAAGTCTACATGAATCTTTCGTGCGGGTAACTCATGACATTCTATTACTTTGTTTACATATGCTGGTAGTTCACCAGCAAGTTCTATGCCAGTTGGCCCACCTCCAATAACAACATAATTAGCATCTGGACGTCTGTCGTCAATGAGTTGTTGGTGGATATGACTTTTGAGTCTTTCGGCATCATCAACTGACTTTATACCGTACGAAAACTCCTCCAGACCCTCGATGTTGAAATAATTTGTTTTTACACCTATGGCCAATAGTAATGCATCGTAAGATACCTGGTGCTTTACTTTGGTAGTAACTAGTCTTTTGTCGCGGTCAATTGCAATTACAGTATCGTTGATCAAGTTTATATTTTTACCGGAAAAAATTTCTTTCAAAGGGATACTGGATATTATTTTTCTGCCCCCAGTAGCGGTTCTGTAAAGAGTTGGGTAATATCTAAAAGTCGTTAATTCGCTGATAAGGGTTACTTGAAATCTTCGGTCACCAGCAAGTTCAAGTGCTGCTTTTATGCCACCAAATCCTCCACCAACTATTACTACTTTATTTTTGCCCACTCTAGTGATTATCCTTATCTATATCTTAACACATAATTATAAAGCATAAACAACTTGAAAAAACATCTTAAAACATCGTAAGCTTAATCAGTATGGATGACATAATTCAGGAGCTTGATAAAGCTGGTTTTGTTGGAAAGATTGATAAGCGACTAAAAACTAGGGATTTATATAGTCACGATGCAAGTATGTTTGAAATGGTGCCTGAGTTGGTCGTTGCCCCAAAAGATTCAAATGATATCAAAGAATTAGTTAAAGTCGTCTCCGAGAATAAAAACCAAAAAAAACATCGCAATTTATCGATAACCGCAAGAAGCGCAGGTACCGACATGACTGGTGGTGCGATAAATGAGTCCATAGTTATGGATATGACTAAGCATTTTAATCAAATTTTCGAAACTAACTCTTATGAGGCACATGCTCAACCCGGTGTATACTATCGTGATTTTGAAGCTGAAACCTTGAAACATGGATCATTAATGCCTAGTTATCCCGCTAGTCGCGACCTGTGCACTATCGGTGGTATGGTGGCTAATAATTCTGGTGGCGAAAAGTCATTACAGTATGGTAAAACAGAAAGATTTGTCACCAGTCTTAAAGTTATTTTTGCTGACGGCAACGAATATGAAGTGCGACCACTTAACAGAGAAGAACTTAAGAAAAAAATGTCCAAAAAAGATTTTGAGGGTAGGTTGTATAAGCGCGTATTTGAACTTATTGATAATAACTATGATGCAATAAAGGCAGCAGAGCCAAATGTTAGCAAAGATTCTACAGGCTATCATTTATGGAATGTCTGGGACAGAGAAACTGGTATTTTTGATCTGAACCAGATAATAATTGGTTCTCAAGGTACTTTGGGGATAGTAACTGACATTAGATTTCGACTGGTGCCGGCTCCAAAGCATTCGGGAAGCCTAGTCATATTTCTTAGAAAGATCGACAAACTCGGAGAATTAATCAACAAAGTTATGTCACATAATCCAGCAACTTTTGAAGGTTTTGATAATTATACACTGATGCTTAGTTTTAAATTATTCTTCTATTTTAGGCACAGTCTGGGTTGGTGGGGAATGATTAAGCTCGGGTTACAGTTAATTCCTAGCGCATTGTTGTTATTCAAAGGCATACCAAAGATGGTTCTGTTGGTTGAGTTTAATGGCGATACTCCAGAAGAAGTTGCCGAAAAAGTTCATAAGTTACGAAAAAGTCTAGGAAAGTACGGAAAATATGCCGCTTTCGAGGAAGATGAAACCGAGGAAGAAGAAAAGAAGTTCTGGATAATGCGTAGAGAAAGCTTCAACCTACTTCGAAAAAAAGTTCACGACAAACACACTGCACCATTCATAGATGATCTAGTAGTTCCCCCAGAACATTTACCGAAATTCTTGCCAGAACTGAGAGAAATAATTGATAGATATAAGTTGCTTGCCACTGTAGCGGGTCATATGGGTGATGGTAATTTCCACGTTATTCCCCTCATGAGAATAGAAGAAACATTAGAACGTATAAAGCTGGCTCCTTCGATGAGAGAGGTTAACCAACTAGTTATGAAGTACGGTGGTAGCCTTAGCGGCGAGCATAATGATGGAATGACAAGGGGGCCATGGTTGCATCAAATGTATGAACCTGAAATTATAGAGTTGTTTAAAGAAACTAAGAATATATTTGACCCCGATAATATTTTCAATCCACACAAGAAGACTGACGCAAAGTGGGACTTCAGCATGTCTCACCTAAGAGAACACTTTTAAAGCAATTCTTCGTTTTTTAGCGCCAGATTATATTCTCTTACCAAATAATCGTGCTTGTTTTTTATGCTTATGCAACGGCTATTATGTAGTTCTAATATTCTTTGCATTTCAAAATCTCCTGTTGGGTATTCGTTCTCTTTTTTTGCCAAACTGCTTTTACATTTTTGATAAGCAAAATTAAGTACCTCGATATTTTCTTTTTTTATTTGCAATTCCGCAGTCAAGTTCTTGGGTTTTTCATTGAATAAAAATACAGCAAGTATGGCGATACTGATGATAGCAGTAACAACCAAACCAAACTTTATTCTAGATTGAGTTAGATTATCTTTTTCATTTATAACATACTTTTCAAATCTATAATTACTCGGCTTGTTGCTATCTTCAATGAGGGGTTGATTCCAGGGAAAAGTATGTTCGATTACTACCGAGTTTGGTAAGGCCTCCATACTTATGTAAGAACTAAATAGTCTAACGAACTCGTTTGGTGAATAGTGACTCAATATATCTTTGCTGATATTCATTTGTTTAAGTCCTAATATCCGCGACAATTTTTGTCTAATATCGTCGTCTGAGTCAATGGAGTTAATAACGAGCAACCCGAGTCCTAATTCGATCAATGCAGACTCGATTAGTTCATCGTCATATCGAATTTTTTTCTTTTCGAATAATATAGCAACACACATCTTAGACAGTATTGCTACACCGATAATTGGTTTTGAGGCATGTTTGTCGTTAAAACTAATAACAATTGTGTTTCTGTCATATTCAAAATATGAATCTCGAGATTTGTCGATTTTAGTAGTAACATTTCTAGGTTTTGAGCCAAGCCATACTAAAATTTTCTTGGTAGCTAATTCTAACTTTTCTGGCGTAAAAGCTTGTGGATATAATTCATTATCTGGTAGTAATAATTCACCATTTCTATGAAATTTTTGTCTTAAGGATAGAATGATTGCTCTTTTTTCTTCGCTTGTAACTGTTTGGGGTGTGTATTTCATTGTTCTTCCAAGAATAAGTCTACAACATTAAAAAAGCTTATGCTATTGACCGTAGTAATAAATAGTACATAATATTTAAATCATTCCTTATGTGCTAGTATAGAAAATAAGAGTGGGCGAAGTTTAAACTAATTGGAGGATAGTACCGTGAATCAACAAGGTATAACTATTGAATATAAAAATAATTTCTTGGGCACATTTATATCAACTCTCGTAGCAGTTTTAGTAGCTGTTCCTGTGGCAATGTTTGTATCATATACTGTGTTGAAAGCGGGAAATGCTAGTGCAAGCACAAACAGTCAGACTGCAACTGCATCCCCAGTTAATACAATTGGTTATCCTGTTTATGCTGCAAATAGTTCACCATCTGCATGTACGGCTCCTGAAGGATCCACATCTGATAGTGGTTCAGGTATGTCTTACTTGCCCGGTGGTGGCTTACCTCAATATGTGATCAACAACACTTCCACTATTAACCAGAGTGAGACTGAAAATAATACTACAACAAATAACAGCTGGATAACTGATAGTTACAACGATAACAGCGTAAACGATAGCAATAATACCAATATAGATGTAAGAGTAAAAATTAAAGACTCTTTTCAGGATAACGACACCACAACTACAGTAAATGATAACAGCCAAGATAACAGCACCGATATAGATGTTGACATCAGGGATTCGTTTACAATAGAAGACTCTTTTCCGGATAACTCTGTAAACCAGACAGCGATAGGTCTACTTGCTGGCAACATTAACGATTAGTTAATCTAGGAGTTTAAAAGGCATAGTCAAAATTTGGCTATGCCTTTTTAGTCCAATCATTTTCCAATATTACCCCGAAACAGGGTATCAATATTGCTCCCAAAATTATCCAGTAAAGTTGAAAATATACATTACTTGTAATATTTCCAAGTTTTAAAGCATGCATAAAAATGAGTGTCATTGCTATTACCTGTGACAAGCTTATCCATTTCCAATTTTTCTTAACGATAGACTTTTCTTTAAATCTTTCCAGTACTTCGTATGACAGAAAAAGCACCAGTGAAACCGCGCCCATGAATACAAATAATTTAAGTGATTTTCCAGCGTAGTTATAAAAACTAGTTGGTGGTAATTTGTTGGTAAACTCCCACTGACTCCATGCCAATAAAGTAGGGTGCAAAATAATAAGTAGCAGCACTAGATAGCCAGATATGCGAGCATACAAATGGTTTTTTGATGAGTTAGTCATGATCCTGTGAGTGCCCAATACATAATGTGTCCACATAATGCTCCATGCCCACACTCCAAGAATAGGAAAAACAGACAACGCACTAAGGTTACTTAAAGACCAGTTTCTTATTGCTGCCCACGATATAAACGGAATAACTATTATAAACGCAAACAAGACCCAAGGAAGTTTGGAGGGGCTTTTATTTTTTAAATCGTGATTCACATATAAACATTATCATATTATTATATGATAGTTATAGGAGGATAATTTTGAGTAACAAAAAAGTATTTTTTGGACTTTCGTTGGTATCTATTTTGATTGTAGTTGGATTTGTAGTTTTTAGGATAACGACAAAAAATAATAATACTTCATCGGAATCGGTAGACGTAAGCACGGAACAAATTATTCAGCATCAAGATGATTCATCTGATAATAAGGAGAGTAACAATCTACAGGGTTCAGTAAATTTGACCTCAGATGAGGTTAAAAAACACAACTCTAAATCAGATTGCTGGACCATTATTAATGGAGATGTATATGATATTACAGATTACGTTGGTAGTCATCCTGGTGGTAGTGAAATTTTACGTGCTTGCGGAATTGACGCAACAAGTTTGTTTACTAAGAGGGAAACAAGTGACGGGCAACAAGTCGGGTCCGGAACGCCTCATAGTAGAAGTGCGGAATCAGAGCTATCAGAATATTTAATTGGACCGCTGTCTCAGTAACTAGCGGTAATTAGAATATTTTGATACAATCTACCCCTGAAGTTTCATAGAAACTCAATGGGGAGTCGCCAAGTGGTAAGGCACTGGGTTCTGGTCCCAGCATTCGGGGGTTCGAATCCCTCCTCCCCAGCCAAGATGTGCACCAAAGGAGACCTAAGTGTCCAAAGATTTGATTATTAGGGACGATGTTATTTCATATCGCGAAATGTGTGATATTGAAAATGTACAGACTTTACAACGGGGTATGAATTTCAGATTGAACCCTAATTATTCAGTAGTCCTGATGTCGCAACGATCAAATGCGCCCTATACTGACAGAATTCATGATGATGGTATTACTGTAGAGTATGAAGGGCATGATGTTTCAAAAAAATCATATACTCACAATCCAAAGTTTGAGAACCAAGTTGCCACACTTCCTTCCGGAAAACCGACGCAAAACGGATTATTTATCAAAGCTGTTGAAAAGTTTAAAAATGGGAGCTCAAAACCCGAGTTAGTAAAGATATACGAGAAAATATTACCCGGTGTTTGGTCGTTGAAAGGTGTCTTTGAGCTGATCGATTATAAACAAGTTTTTGATAACGGTCGAAACGTCTATAGATACATCTTAAAATTGTCTAAAAACCAGAGCATAAATAAAGATTTGGACAATCAAGACATTGAACATACTCGAGTAATTCCAAGTAAAGTGAAGCAAGAAGTATGGAAACGTGACAACGGGCAGTGCGTTCTATGTGGTTCATCAGAAAATCTGCACTTTGACCATGATTTGCCATTCTCAAAAGGCGGCACTAGTTTGACTTCGAAGAATATCAGACTTTTGTGCATGAAGCATAATTTAGCTAAGTCGGGGAAAATCGAATAAATCTAGACCAAGACGCTCAGTCAAGTTTGGAAAATTGATTAAATATTTTCAGAGATGCTTTTAATTATGTAGTTCCGAAACTCAAGTTTACTTTTATGTATATCAAGCTATTGAATACAAAAGTTGACTAGCATAAAAATATAGTTTATAGTATGGATATGTCGGAAGTGGTGCAGGCATTACTCAATGAGTCGTGTAGCGGCGAAACTTTACCTCCCCGGGTTTTACTAGGACAGTTTGAGCGCGTGGGGTCCACTTTTTATCTTGATCAGCTAGAACAAACACACATCGTTCACAACGAACCATACAAATTGCTTATACCCGAGTCCTGGCCTATTGCTCGTGATTACGAAGGCCCATTAATGTCAATCGATGAATTCTTTGACAGTCCAACCGTATCTGAAACGGAAAAGCATTGGTTTCGAAATTTTGTTGCTTCACTGCATCATCCAGGAGATCAGGTAGTTAAAGAAACTAACCTATATTCTGCTGTTTCACAGTTTTTAGAATTGTTTCCTGATTCAAACATTGAACTTTTAACTCGTAATCCCTTGGGCATCGTATCCTCATTTAAGCGAAATGGACTTTTTGATAGATGGAATTACTCACATGTTTCTGAAGTTGTTGCAAAACAAATCCGGATGGGTGAACAAGATAATGCAGATTCAATGTTGCACATGACTGAACAGGGTGTTGAATGGGGCGAAAGGCTAATATGGATGATTGGTTTAAATGCAGTACTGTTGTCTCGATATGTTGAAGAAGACAGTGTGGCCCGTATTGTCTCATATGAAGATGATATCATTCCCATGGGGCAGAAAATTGAGGTTACAGAGGAAAGAACCAATGACTCAATTTTTAGCACAAATGTTAAAAAGACTCATGATGATTTCGAACGCCGATTTACGGCAAAAGAACTTTCAGTGATTCAGCAAGCCATGAGAAAATGTAGCGACTTCGTATCGACCGAGTTTGATGCTCATGACAAACATTGGTTTTATGCTATGTTTGACCGGCACCTGGGTATTTTACCTCCAGCAAATCAAAATAGTGACTCAGTCAAGCAATTGTCGTTAGGAAGTGTAAATCGGGCGACTCAAGCCGTACGTTTAAAGCCGATAGAAATACATGAAACCACTGGAGAAACATTAGTTGAAAGGCGCTTTGTTAAATTATCGCCAGAGGTTCCCGTTTTGTGGAGTCACGCACTCATTACGAACATGGAGATGGCCGCATTCTTACAGAACTTGCTAGAAAACGGCCATGACCCACAACACAACCATTTACTATTGCTCGATGATATGCCCATAACTCGTGGCGGTCGAATACTTTTTGATCAAGATGAAAATCGCTTTACATTAGCCGATGGTTTTGAACAACATCCTGCATATTGGATTAGTTGGCTTGCCACAAGTCTTTACGCTTACTACACTGGCACACGTCTACCATATTTTACCGAATGGGAAAAAGTTTACCAATTAATTGATACTGTCGATTCCGAAATGGCCAACCATTCATATGCGCATGACGATGTTGTGCCAACAGGACAGAATGCAACTAGCATACCTAACGACTTCTTTGGTAACTTAAAGATATGGTGTGCTGATTGGTCGAACGAACATGCCGTAAGTAAGAAATTGGCAGGCATTTCATGGAAGAACAGAGACAGTGATATATATAATCCAGAAGGTGAAAGACCTTATCTTACTAGCTCACGCATTATTGGTGGGCGCTTGGTGTGTTGCAGTGATTGTCCCAAACCGAGTCCGCACAGTATCCAAGATACTGTCAAAAAGCTTGGCGAAGTAATTAGGGCCATAGAGAAATCCCCCGTGCAAACAGGTGATGATTTAACCGAACTTAATAGAGCAATTTCTGATATGTTGTTAGGAGAATCCTGTGAGCATACAATAAGATTCCTAGCTAAAGAACAGAAAGCAGTTGATTTATGATTTTGACTGGTGAAGAGATAAAAAAAGAAGTTGCCAATGGAAATATTGTGATATATCCCTTCAATCCTGAGCTAGTCAACCCCAATAGCTACAACTATCATCTTGGAAATGTAATTATAGAAATAGTTGATGAAATTATTGATCCAAAGAAGCCATCAGCATATAGGATCATTCAGCTAAATGACAAGGGATTCGTCATGAAGCCAAATAAACTTTACCTAGGTTCAACTGTAGAGTGCATTGGCAGTGATTATTATGTTACTAGCTTAATTGGTAGATCATCGATTGGTAGGCTTGGTCTGTTTTTACAGATAACTGCTGATCTTGGGAATATTGGCGCAAAACATCATTGGACACTTGAACTTAAGGTTGTGCAGCCGTTAAAGATATATCCTGGGATGAGGATTGGCCAGGTTAGTTTTTGGAAACCCGCTGGTAAAAAAAGCATGCGTTATATGGGTAAATATCGTGATCATACAGAGCCTCACTATAGTATGCTTTACGAAGAGTTGTCTAAACAGGAGTATGCAAGATGATAATTACGGGATCAAGTATCAAACGAGAGGTTGAAAAGGGTAAAATTCACATTGAACCGTTCATTGAAAGTCAGTTAAACCCCAACTCATACAATTTTCGACTTGGTGACACAATTACAGTGTACACTGAAAAGATTTTAGACCCCAAAAAGCACAACAAAACTAAGACTTTACCAATTCCAAAAAATGGTATTGTTCTTCAACCTGATACGCTGTACTTGGGCCACACCCTTGAAGTCATGGGTAGTGAACATTACGTACCAATCATTCGAGGGCGATCATCGATCGGTAGGCTGGGCATATTTATAAACATTACAGCTGATCTTATTGATATTGGTTCCATCAATCAGTGGACGCTTCAGATTCACGTAGTACAGCCAGTTAGAGTTTATCCGAGAATGCTTATAGGCCAAGTTACATTTTGGCATGTAAAGGGAATGGTGACACTTTACAATGGTAAGTACCAAGGTAGTCGTGGCCCTGTAGCATCACAGATCTACAAGGATTTCACTGATCAATAATTAACTAGCTGGCAAGCGCCGTGGGTGTAATACCAACTGCATTTGAAATTTTTGCTAAATAATCTGCTATGTCACCATCGTTGTATATGTGAATATGACTTATGTCAGCAATCATACTTAAATTCTGGCCTGTATTTAGCGTGCCAGTAATCTCTTCTTCTTCAAAAATTACAAAATCTTTAAGTGTTTTTGACTCACCATTTCTTCCTCGCAATACCAGTCGTTCGAATCTCTGCTCAACAGGTGCATCAACATAAATCAATAATCCTTTATTGTCAGCTATAGTTTGTGCTGGTGCAAAAGCTCGCATGCCACTAACCACCAGTCCCTCATATTCTGTACGCCTCTTTTTGTATTCGTGTATAGCTAGGAGTGCTAATGCACCACCACCTAGTTCTTGTCTTAGCTCATGTCCAGCTTGACGACAAGCAGCCTGATCTTCCGAACTGAAACGTTTGATTGCTTCTTGTCTGACAATTTCACCTGTATCAAAGTGTAGATAGCCCTCAGCCTCAAGATACTCAGCACCAGTATTCTTGCCACTTGCCGAAGTTCCCACTATTCCGACTATCTCATGTGCCATAGCTTTAACCTTATTTACTACATATATTATAAAACCTTATGTTATATATAACAACTATTGTCAGAAATCAGTCTATGCTACTGTGGGGATATGAAGGTGCGCGTTACGGGGATACTCATAAATAATGGTTCACTATTGTTATTAGAGCAAAATGTTGATAACGAACGAGCCTGGTCCTTACCTGGTGGTGGTGTAGAGAAGGGAGAGTCAATTGAGGCGGCGCTTGTTCGTGAAATGGAGGAAGAAACTGGCCTGCAAGTAACCGTAGGCGATTTATTATACGTATGTGATCACATCAAACCAGAAAGACATGTAGTTCATCTAACATTCTTGATTTATACCAACGACAAGAAAATCACAGGCACAACCCCTGGACTTGATGATAATGAGATAAAAAGCATCAAGTTTGTACCAGTTAGTAAGCTGGAGTCTTTCGGATTTTCAAAAAAATTTACAGATCTTGCCAAGAACGGTTTTCCAGGAAAAGGGAGTTACATGGGTTCCAAAAAGAATATCGGACTCTAAATTGTTAGATTTTTACATCTAGTAAACAACCATCCTCATGAATAATATCTTAATTTGTTTGTTACTATAGACCCATGAAATCAATAATGACCAAAGTATTTGAACCAAAAGGATCTTTTGATCTTATATATCAAAACAAGTTCTTTAATGGTTGGCCTATGCTTAGCGATAATAGAACTATTGTAATGGTGTTTCCAATTGACGGAACAGATACGTCAGCTGCTGTAACTATAAATCAAATGACAAATGGAAATCTAGCTATCAATGTAATTAGCAACAGTAGTAATGTAGCTGAAGAAGCTGTTAAACAGGCTTTAGCCGCGTTGTCACTGGATGAAGACGGTACGGGGTGGCAAAATATTGGTGAAAAAGACTCCGTCATTAGAGAACTGCAAGAAAAATACAATTATATAAGGCCTAGTTTGTTCAATTCTCCCTATGAAGCCGCAGTACATTTTATTATTGGACATCGTATATCTATGGTCCAAGGGCGAAAGATACGACAAAATATAGCTGAAGAATACGGTCAGGAATTTGTAATTGAAGGTACTGGATACTTTGCATTTCCATCGCCCGAAAAATTATTGAAAGTACAAAATTTCCCCGGTATTAACTCTACAAAAATGGAACGATTACATAGTGTTGCAAGAGCAGCTATTGAAGGAAAGTTAAGTCGAGAATACTTATTAAGTATGGAAGGTAGTGAGGCTTTGAAGTATCTTGAGAGCTTGCCCGGTATTGGCCCATTTTTCTCACAAGGCATTTTGAGTAGAGGGGCTGGCGGGGCTGACAACATGACCCATGATGACTTAACTTACCATGCAATTTCAGTTAGATATAAGCTTGGTGATAATCCAACAGAGGATCAGATATTTAACATTACTGACAGATGGCGCCCATATAGAATGTGGGCTATCGTGTTACATCATATTTGGCTTAGAGAATCTGGTAATTTACCAAAACGAACTTTCAGTAAAAAATAGACTGCAAGGACAATCTACTGACTTACACTAAATTGTCCGGACACTTTTTTGTCAGTTTCGTCATGAAATTGAAATATGCCTGTTTCTGAAAGGGTTATAGTTTTACTTCTTCCGCTTCTTAGTAGTATTTCTGTTTCTCCTGCGTAAACTCCGCCATCAGGGTAAGAACCAAACATGATCTTTCTTTCCTGCCGATCTTCATTTGTGAATGTCAGAGTGTCACATTTTTGTGCATATGAGTAATAAGGCGAGACATAACCGTCTTTAATCTCTACAACATGATTTGCGTATTGTCCTCTACAAGCTCCGGTTAATTCACCACCGATTTGGTAGATACCCTCATTGTTTACAAGTCTTTTTATTTGGTCTGAAGGAGACATATTTAGGTATAACTGGCTCATTATCATTAGCGATCCCGCTACTACAACTAAAATAATGCCAACTGTTGATGCAAAAAAATATAGGTTCCAATTTGGCTTAGGGCCACGTCCCAAATGCAAAAAGAATACTATTTGAATAATCATCTGGATAACTGCAATTATCAATATTAGAACAAGCAGTGTAGTGCCTTGGAGTATCTGATTTACAACAACATAGTAGGGTATAACTGTGAATATAAGTGATAGAACAAAACCAATAATATATGATGACATCGATCCATAATGTGAATTATTTTTGGGGTTGCTCATACGAATGCTCCAAGATAAACGATTGAGAAAATAAATATCCAAACAATATCCAAAAAGTGCCAGAATAGACTTAGAAGTGTTAATTTGCGCAGCATATGGACGTTTAGTCCCCTTATATATAGAAATATCATAGCTATTCCCATCCAGAGTAAACCAGTAATAATATGGAGACCATGGGTTCCTACTAGAACAAAGAATGAGGAAAGAAATGCATTAGTTTGAAAGGTTAATCCTTCGTTAAAGAATTCAGCGAATTCTTTAAGCTCAAGACTTAAGAACATAAGACCAAGTATGAATGTAATACTAAACCAAAAAAGAGTTAGGTTCTTTTTGCCTCGTCGAGCTGCGATCATGGCAATCCCGCAAGTGAAACTACTCGTTAATAACAACAGTGTTTCTGTCATTGCAAGTGGCAAGCTGAAAAGTTCATGACCAGAT
>JAGQNP010000021.1 GCA_020428005.1 Candidatus Saccharimonadota bacterium | reverse complement strand
CAGTTAGTCCAAGCAGGGAAGAATTAATTGAATCTTTCCATGCAATGCTTGCAGCGTTTACTGATCTTAGAGTTGAGAATGACTGGACGAAGCTAAGCGCTGAGTATGCTAATAGAATGATTCCTAGTATTGGAATTAGGCCAGGAGCAGAAATGTTAGTACGCTCTGCACGTTCATTTTTATCAGAAAATGGAATTGGCATATTAGATTCAGGACCTGAAATAATTGGTAATTTCCAAGCTTTCTGTATTGAAAGTTGGTACGATGTCCCATTTACTGAAGCAGCAGCCGAAAGTTTTGACATGTACCGAGTTGATGTCGGACTCCATTTAATGATAGGACAGGCAGTACTAAACTGGCCTGCAACTGGAGATAGAGAGCTTATTGGTGATGTTCTTGTGCCATTGGATCACGGCAAGCCAAGCTTATTTAGTGTAATACGCTAAATAAGGCGTAAGTTTTTTTGATACGTAGCTTGCCATAAAGCAAACAACCAACAATGGTAAATATAGATTAATTGGGAAGAAGAACATCAATAGAACAAGTGAAACAACTGGGCGTTTAAGGACAAATGACAGAGCGGCACCCATACCAACACAAAGTGCTAGAGTCGGGTTGATAGATGGTAATAAAACAGATGCTGCCGTACCTGCTGAAGCGCCAATAAACATAATTGGGAAGAATCTACCACCTTTCCAGCCAGTTGCTAAACATAAAGTCGTTGCAATAACTTTTATACACGATAAAACAACAAAATAGATCGCACTTTCGCTACTGTATCCTGCAACTATTGAATTTAAGCCTTCATGACCAGAAAAAATTGCCAGAGGCTGCATGCTAGCTAATATTCCTAAACCAAGACCACCGATGATAACAGAAAACACTATGTTATTTTTTCTGTAAGATTTGAATATTTTATCAAGACCACGTTCACTATAAAGGTATATATATCCAAAAAAAATACCGACAAACGCAGGTATTAATGATAACAAAACATCCTGAAATTTAAATGTATATGGATTTAGATGAAGATTAAAGTATCCACTAGATCCGTAAAGTCTGAACACCAGTAGACCAGAAACACCGGCAATTATTCCAAGAATATTCCTCTTATATTTAGGCAGTTTCTTATCTATCTCTGAACCAAACCTGAGTAGCGCCTTCTTTTTTAGCTTTATCGATATTAGCGTTGCAAAACCACAGACTATTGTTGTTAATGCAGCCTCAGGGCCAAGTGATGCTCCGAAGCCCAATGAAACAACAGATATAATAAATGCTTCACCGATATGTTTATAGTCAAATTTTTTGGTTGTTTTAAAGTTAGCTAAAGCTTGTTCAATGGTTGGCGGATAACTTCCTAACTTTTTTAACAGTAAACCTAAGACAACACCACCAATACCACATACAAGTATTGGCAAAAATGAACCTTTAATACTAAGCCCCAGATAATTGGGAAGATTTGTCCATAAAAGTCTCTGAACCTCCTCGATAATAAATACAAAACCTGTAGTTACTAACCCAGCAAACAAACCTAAAGCTAAGCTATATGAAATCAAGCTTGCATATGAAAATTTCATGCCGATAGATCTAGCACCACTCATTATCTGGGATTATACTTGGTTTACTTTTTGAGTGCTACAATTAACGTATGAACAGTGAAGATAAGCTTGAGGAAGTACGATTGCAGGTAGATGAGGTTAATGAAGATATTCTAAACCTTCTACAAAAGCGAAAAATATTAGTTAATGATATCGCAAAAATAAAGTCAGACAACGGGCTCTCAGCACATCAACCTTCAAGATTTAATTACATGCTCAATAAAATATTGGTTTCTGCTAGAGAGAAGGGGATTGATGAAACATTAGTTCGGGAAGTATTTGAAGCAATACATAAGAGCAGTATTAAACAACAAGAGGAGGGACTCTCATGACAAAAAAGCAGTGGGATTTTGCCGGAATAAAAACACTATTTTTTAATTGTACTTTAAAAAAATCTCCAGAGGTTAGTCATACAGAATTTCTGATTGATATAAGCCAAAAAATAATGGAAAAGCATGGGGTCTCTACAGATGTAATACGTCCTATTGATCATGATATTGCCACTGGTGTTTATCCTGATATGACTAAAAAAGGTTGGGAAAAAGACGATTGGCCAAAGATATATAAAAAAGTTCAGGCAGCTGACATAGTTGTACTTTGTGGACCAATTTGGCTTGGTGATAACAGTTCTGTCATGAAGCAAGTTATTGAGAGACTATATAGTACATCTGGTGAATTGAATAAAAACGGTCAGTATGCTGATTATGGCAAGGTTGGCGGATGCTTAATAACGGGCAACGAAGACGGGGTTAAACATTGTGCTATGAATGTTCTTTACAGTCTAGGTCATATAGGATACACAATACCGCCTCAGGCTGATGCTGGGTGGATTGGTGAAGCTGGTCCTGGTCCAAGCTATGGTGATCAACTTGATAACGGTAAGCGCGCAGGAATAGACAATGATTTTACAAATCGTAACACCACTTTTATGACGTGGAATTTAATGCATATCGCAAAAATGCTTAAAGATGCAGGTGGAATACCTGCTTATGGTAATCAGAGGTCTGAGTGGGATGCGGGAGCGAGGTTTGATTTTGAGAACCCAGAGTACAGATAGTTAATATGAAATCAAATAAAATAGTTGAATTTGGTAATCCAATATTAAGAACTAAATGTAAGCGACTCTCTAATAAAGAAATTACTTCACCAGAAACTCAGAAATTAATTCAGAATATGAAAAGTCTGCTAATTACCGAACGTAATGGAATTGGTCTGGCAGCTCCGCAAGTCGGTAGAAATTTAGCCATAGCAGTTATTGCAATCAGACCCACTGCCCACAGGCCAAACGTTAAAGAATTTGACTTAGTAGTAATAAACCCTGAAATATCAAAAACATTTAATTATCGTAAGCAAATGTGGGAAGGATGTTTAAGTTCTGGTCAAGGTGGTTTATTCGCAAAGGTACCTAGATATAAAAAGGTCGAGCTTAAATACGATGATGAAAATGGCAAAACTCATAAAAAGATATTCGAAGGTCTTAGGGCTCACGTTTTGCAACACGAAATAGATCATATAAATGGAATATTGTTTATGGATAGAGTCAAAGATCCGATTACATATATGACGCTAAAAGAATACAAAAAACGTATAGTAAAATCTACAAACAGAAACCCTAACTCTGGTATAAAATATAACCATGAACCATAAAAAATCAGAAGAAATTTCAGGGAGCATCATTAATCAAATACGACCTAGGAGAATAATCCTGGTGGTAGTCATGATATTGATGATAGGAACTATTTTTTATCACAGGGTTGAGAATTTTACATGGCTAGATAGTATATATTTTTGTGTGGTAACTTTAACGACCGTAGGTTACGGAGACATAACGCCAAAAACTGATTCAGGCAAGATATTCACAATTTTTTACATCCTAATTGGAGTTGGAATTATTGCAGCTTCACTTAGCTACCTAGTTAAGGTAGGCGTACAAAAACGACGACAGCGCTAGACAGTAATAAAAAACTGGCGCATAATTTATTTTATAGATAAAGGGGATTAATAAATGGAAGTTAGCGTTAATTATTTAGCAGTACTATTAGCTGGAATGAGTAGTATGTTGGTTGGGTCAGTATGGTATGCCAAGCCGGTCTTTGGTGACAAATGGGCAAAGCTCGTAAAGTTAGATGATAAAAAAATGAAAGCAGGGGCCGCGAGGGCACTAATAGTAGCATTCATCATGTCGCTTTTAACCGCTTATGTCATAGCGCACGTTACATATTTGTCTGAGGCATTTTTCAATAATTCACATTTTCAGTCTTCAGTGAGTACTGCATTCTGGCTTTGGCTTGGCATAAGTGCGACACAAATACTTACTCACGATAGTTTCGAGCAAAGACCAAGACAGCTAACCATATTAACGCTTGGAAATCAGTTTGTCACATTGATGTTTATGGGTGTTGTGATTGGTCTATTGTCGTGATCCAGATTGCATTTGCGAAATAAAAGTAGTTGAGGTTTGTAAGCAGTAGAGAATAAATGAAGATTGAAGCAAATACGATACAAGATTTTTTCGCTAATAGTGGTGATAAATCAGCAATATTACGCGAACTCGATGATTTCATTGTAAGAAGCACCAATGGTCTTGATAGAAAATTGTATAAAGGCATGAGTATCAACATGCTTGGCTATGGATATATAAGGTATAAATTTGCAAACGGAAATATTGGCGAGTGGCCAGTAATATCGATTGCAGCTCAAAAAAATTACGTAAGTTTATACATATGTGCCATTTCCGATAATCAGTATATTCCCGAAAAATACAAAGATTTGATTGGTAACGTTAGCGTAGGCAAGAGTTGCATACGGTTTAAAAAATTCGATGATCTAGACAAGAATAAATTAGGCGATGTTCTCAAGGAATCAGAAAAATGGTACCAATCACAACCGAAACCAGTATAAAATTGTAAAATTTTATAAAAACAAACATAATTACTATTAATGAATGAAAATAATCAGAAAAATTTATTCCCCAAAAATTTCTTTTGGGGAGCCAGTACGGCATCACATCAAGTAGAGGGCGGTAACGTCAATCAATGGTCTGTCTGGGAACTTGCTAATGCTAAAGAATTTTCCCAGCTTGCTCATACCAGACTTTCATGGCTTTCAAATTGGGACGAAGTTAAAAAATATGCAGAAAGTCCAGAGAATTATATATCAGGTAGAGGGGTCGATCACTTTAATCGTTACGAAGAAGACTTTGAAATTATTAATAACCTAAACCTAAATGCATTTCGCTTTGGCATAGAATGGTCAAGATTAGAGCCTAGGGAAGGTATTTGGGACACTGATGCGATAAATCATTATAAGAAATATATAGATGAACTACGTAAGCAAAACATAGAGCCATTTCTAAACATCTGGCATTGGACGTTTCCAACATGGTTTGCAGAAAAAGGTGGATTCAAAAAGAGGTCAAACTTAAAGTATTTTGATAGATTTGTTGAAAAAATCGCTGAAGAATTTTGCGAAGATCTTACATATATTATCACCTTAAATGAGCCAAATGTTTACGCTAGCTTTAGCTATGCTGTTGGCGAGTGGCCACCAGAAGAGAGTAGCTGGCGGAGTACCTCATTCGTATATCTAAACCTAGTTAGGGCCCATAAACGTGCTTTTAAGATTTTGAAGGCTTATAAACCTACATTACAGATCGGTGTTGCGGCTCAATTAGCCAACATTCAAGCCAAGAAACCGCATAGTATTATTGATGAAGTTTCAACTAAGTGGATGAGATATTTTTGGAATTGGTGGTTCTTATATAGAATCAAGAATCAACAAGATTTCATCGGTTTTAATTACTATTTCACGGACTACTATACTGGGTTTGCAAAGCGTCAAAATCCAGGCGTACCAGTAAGTGATCTGGGGTGGTACATGGAGCCAGAGGGCATTTACCCACTTTTAATTAGAATTTGGTACAAGTTTAAAAAGCCAATTTACATTACCGAGAACGGTGTTGCCGATAGTCAAGACCAGTATAGGCGTTGGTGGCTAGAAGAAACAATGGTTGCTATGGAGAGGGCGATAAGTGAAGGCGTTGACTTAAGAGGATATTTTCACTGGAGTTTGCTAGACAATTTTGAATGGAAATATGGTTGGTGGCCAAAATTTGGTTTAGTGGAAGTTGATCGTGAAAACAACATGAAGAGAACAATTCGTCCGAGTGCTAAGTGGTTTGCTAGGAAAATAAAAGAGCTATAAATATATCATTACTGGTATTTATACTTGATTGACTTACTGTAATCATAATTTTTATTGTCAGGGTTTTAATAAACTGACAATATTTTTATATGAATTCTCAGAAGCAAATTGTTGTTATCGGAGGCGGAACTGGCAGTTTCAGTTTACTCCAGGATCTAAAAAAAAGTTACAAACATATAAGTGCAATAGTAAATATGGCTGATAACGGTGGTTCTACCGGTTTATTGCGAGATGAGTTTGGTGTCCTTCCACCAGGAGACGTACGACAGTGTTTAGTTGCATTGAGTGACGCACCTGAGCAACTGAGAGAATTATTTAATTTTAGATTTCCTAAGAACAGCTCATTTTCTGGTCACTCTTTTGGGAATTTGTTTCTTAGTACGGTAGAAATGATGACCAGTGATTTTAATGAGTCTGTCAAAATGGCCCAGCAAGTATTGCAAATTCGTAGCTTGGTAATTCCTGTTACTCTAACAAGTTGTAACCTAGTATTGAATAAGAATGGAAAAATAATAAAGGGAGAAAAGGCAATTGGTATTGAGGGGTTCAACGGTGATAAAAAGCCGAATCTACACTTATCACCAAGTCCCAAAATAAACTACCTTGCAGAATCAGTAATCAAAAAAGCGGATCTTATTGTGATTGCACCGGGTAATCTATATAGATCATTAGCGCCAACACTATTGGTAGATGGTGTTGGCAAATCTATAAGGGAGTCAAATGCTAAAGTAGTAGCTGTTTCTAATTTGGTTAATAAATTAAACGAGACTGACAATTTCACAGTGGATGACTATATTAGTGAGATCGAAAGATTTATTGGTGGTCCAAGGGTTGATGTTGTGCTTTACAACGATACATTACCTGATAAAAGACTCGTTAAAATATACGAACGCAAAGGAGAGTTCTTAGTTAATCTAAAAAACCCAAAGAAGAAGCGAAGGTATAAATTACTAGGAGGAAACTTTATATCCAATAAACCTTTTCGACAAAATCCTGACGATGTTCTTACTAAGCGCTCATTAATACGACATGATGGAAAACTAGTTGCTCAAGCCCTGATGAGATTAAGATGATAAAAAACACAATACTTGTATTTGTTGATTTTGACGAAACAATTTTTGATCATGAAAAATACATTGAGTGGCTTGATCTCTATCTTCATGAGAACCATAATATTTTTCCAGGTAGCTTTAAATCTACACTTTGGGATTACCACAGTTATATAGATGATATACACCGTTTATATGATCACGAGGCTCACATAAAGGATTTAACGGGTCATAGTTGGTCCTATATTTCTGCTGAAATAGAGAGTGAATCAATAAAGAAGAAGCTGGATTTTTGTTACCCAGAGATCCATAAATCAATTCAGTGGCTAGTAAATAATAAATATGACACTAGAATATTAACTTTTGGTAGAGGGGACTATCAGCGGCACAAGATATATCTTTGCTGTGATTTAACGAAGATGGGCATTCCTGTCCATGTGGTAAATATACCTAAAAGAGAATTTATTAAAAATGAATTTAAAAATGCCAACGGTGGTTTTTTGATTGACGATAAGTATCCTCTTGGTATTGAACGGCCCTGGAAGCACATATGGCTCAGTAGGAAATCAAAAGTGGAGACTCCAATAATCCAGAAAGATGGCGCGATAATGGTAGGTAGCATTGAACAAGCAGTTAATATTATCACCAATAGCCACGGAACCGAGTAGAGGTATAAGTTATTTACCAAACACTATATATTGTGTGATATTGCACAAAAGCAAAAAAACTGTGGATAACTTCATATAAATATATAGTTTATTGAACAAAACACTTGCAAGTGGGTATTAGTGGGTAGTATGCTCTTGGTAGTGGGTAAATGTGGGTAGACCAAAACAGCCTACTCATCAAAAATAAAAACCACTAGTAGCTTAACCAAAAAAACTATGGCCACGGTAGATTATTTCGAGAGGAAGCTTGACGACAAGCGGAGGTTAACCATACCTACCGAACTTCGTAATGAGTTTTCTAGCGGGGTAGTCATTACTCAAGGATTTCAGGATTATCTACATATGTATCCTAAATCAGTCTGGGAAGAGCAGGTAGAACCGCAGCTTCAAGGAAGTATCCTTGATGAAAGGACTGCAGATTTGAATGTTCGTTTCCGGATGGGCAAGGTTGAGACTGTGCTTGATGAGAAACAAGGGCGAATTGTTATTGATCAGCACTTACTCGACTACGCAGGTATTAAACGTGGAATAGTGGCGGTACGAGCAGGACGATATTGGCGATTACAGTCAATGTAAATACGGCACATTAACAACTTAGACCGAATAGCAAATAACGACTCGAGGTTAGCTATCCGGTAGTCAACAAGTGGATGAAAGCCCACTATAATAACTTTTGCACCTTATGAAAACACCTCCCAAAACTCCACCTCACACATAAGTCTCTCAAACTTACATGAACCAGAACGGAGTTTATAAGATTTTCTAAAATCTTAATCATTCACTCCGATACGTTCCAGTTCATGACAACAAAAACAAAAATTACAAAAAACAAAAAGTTGACTACTGGATAGGTGACCTTGCAAAAACAAAAAGCATGAAAAACACAAACAAAAATAACCAACAAATTCATAAACCAGTACTTATTGAAGAAGTATTGCACTACCTAAACCCCAAAAATGGAGATTCTTATCTTGATTTAACAGCGGGATACGGTGGTCATGCCTCTAGAATACTGGAGCAAACGAAAGCTCTTGAAAAAGCAATTCTGGTTGATCGGGATCAAACAGCTGTTAAATACCTAAATACAAAATTAAAAGGAGTAGATAGAATAGTTAACAGTGACTTTTTCTCGATATCAGATCAGCTAAAAAAAAGCGGAAGTAAATTTGATATGATTTTGGCGGATTTGGGCGTGTCGTCACTGCACCTTGATAGCGCGAGTCGTGGTTTTAGCATAATGCAAGATGGACCATTAGATATGCGTATGGATCAAACTCAGTTATTGACCGCTCAAGTAGTGGTTAATGAATATAGCGAAGAGCAGTTGATACATATTTTGCGTACTTTTGGCGAAGAGCCTAATGCAAAAAAAATAGCAAAAACGATTATCAACAATCGTCCAATTGATAGTACGCTGAAACTCGCAAAAGTTGTTGCAAACGTCACAAAATCAAGCATTAAAGGACGTAGTAGAATTCACCCAGCTACTCTTACATTCCAAGCAATTAGGATGGAAGTTAACGACGAAATTCACTTGCTAAAAGAATCACTACCAATTTGGTTCGATCTTTTAGCAGCAGATGGCCGGATTGTAGTAATTAGCTTTCATAGCCTAGAAGATCGAGTGGTAAAACAGGTTCTTAATGAGTATTCGGGCGAACGATACGATGCAACATTAAAAATACAAACTCGAAAGCCAGTAGTTTGTAGCCCTGAGGAATTAGTAATTAATCCACGTGCACGTAGTGCAAAATTACGTGCCGCAGTAAAAATAAACACAAAAAGAAAGGAGTAGGTAATGCCAATACAGGTAAAAAGCCTTTCACGATCATACAAGGTTAAGGTGCGAGTAATTTAGCCTCAACCTTGGATGGTAACCAATAACCAGACTGTCGTATTTGATTGCATATGGCAGTCTGGAAAACAAAAACATAAACGAAAATACAAATGACATATTCAAACTCATTATCAGTAAGTCGGCAGAAATTTGCAGGCAAAAACCAAAATACAACGAGATACCAAGTTAATGAAAAGACTATAGGGCCAGTAACTAATACAATTGTCCTTATCGTTCTAACATGCCTACTTGGACTTTTATATCTTACGCAAGTTACTAAAACGAACTCGTACAGCTACAAACTAGATGATCTTAGAAAGCAACAGACTGAATTATCTAGTCAGCAATCTCAGTTGGAAGTTGAAGCTGCAAGACTCCAATCCCTGGAAAGGGTTAAAAATAGCTCAACTACAAAGAATTTAGTTTCGGTTGCACCAAGTGCAACAGTGCAAAACTAAGGTATTATAGTATAGCCTATGATTAGTGAAAAAAATAACTCATTTATGGGGCCGCTAAGTCGTATACGCTTCTGGTATGCGATTTTATTAATTGTAATAGCAGTTTTTTTAGTTCGCCTATTCTATTTGCAAGTCATTAGACATGATTATTATGAGAGCAGTGCATTGAGTAGTCAGCTAAAAGAGTACGAGATTCCTGCCAAACGTGGAGTTATTGAAGTCCATAGTGGTGACACAATAGTACCGATAGTATTGAATGAGACCAAGTATACATTGTTCGCAGATCCAAAATATATAAAAAACATTGACCAGGTAGCGGAGGAACTACAAAAAGTAATTGGCGGTGATACAAGTGAGTTAAAAAACAAAATTTCCACCCCTGATACGCGTTATGTGGTGTTGGCTAAAAGACTAGATAAAGAAACCAGTGAAAAGATTAACAATCTAGACATTAAAGGTGTCGGAACTCGAGAAACTGATTATAGGACCTATCCACAAGGGCAATTAGCTGCACAGTTACTAGGATTTGTTAATGATGAGGCAGAGGGTAAGTACGGCGTTGAGCAGGCACTAAACAACGAACTAAAGGGTAAGCCAGGTTTATTAAAAGCAATAACTGATGCTCAAGGAGTTCCATTAGCGTCCCAGAAGGACAATGTCTTAGTAGAGTCATCTGAGGGCAACAGGGTCGTCCTTACTATTGACATAGGATTACAGCAGCAATTAGAGGATTTGTTGAAGAAAGGTCTTGATAATGCTCAATCTTCGTCCGGCGGTGCATTAATTATGGATGCACGTACTGGCGAGATTAAGGCTATGGCTAACTTTCCGACTTATGATCCAAGTAAATATAACCAGGTTGAAGATGCGTCATTATTTACTAACCCAGTTGTTAGTGCGCCTTTGGAAGTTGGCTCCATAATGAAACCATTAACAACTGCAGCCGCCATAAATCAAGGTCTCGTTGATAGAAACAGTAGCTATTTTGATCCAGGATATTTTGTTATTGATGATGCAAAGATAACTAATATTGAAGAAGTAGGTGGCGCAGCAACAAAAACGGTTCAAGATATTATTCAACAGTCACTAAATACAGGAGCAACTTGGCTACTCATGCAAATGGGTGGAGGCCAAGTTAACGAGAAAGCAAGAAATATATGGTATGACTATATGACAAATCATTACCGACTTGGTAAACAGACTGGTATTGAGCAAGGTTATGAAGCTGAGGGTTCAATTCCTGATCCAAATGACGGATTTGGATTGAATATTCAGTATGCAAATTCATCGTTTGGTCAAGGTATGACAGCCACCCCGTTGCAAATGGCTGCTGCATTTGCAAGTGTTTTAAATGGTGGTAAATATTATAAACCAACTATAGTTGACAAGTTAGTAAGTTCGGATGGGGCTGTTGATGATAAACTACCGGTAGTTTTAAATGAAAATGTTATTTCTGAGCAAACAAGCAAGGAATTACGTGATATTTTAGAATATGCATTCAGTAAGAACCATACATTTTACGGTATGCCGAATCTACGGCCACAGTATCTAATGGGAGGCAAGACTGGAACAGCACAAATACCTAAGCCAGGTGGTGGGTATTATGATGACAAGTACAATGGCACATTCCTGGGCTTTGTCGGTGGCAATCAAGTAGAGTATGTAGTTGCAGTTAGAGTTGATGAGCCAAAAATTGGTGGATATGCCGGATCACGTGCTGCAGCACCGATAGCAATGGGACTGCTTAATACGCTTATCGATAACTATGGCGTCACACCTAGAAACTAAAGTATAATGATATGAGGTAAGAAATGACAGAAACCATACAACTAACCCTCGAGACCAACACTTTGGTTAGAATATTATCACTAAGCTTTCTTTGTTTCATTTTAAGTATGCTCATAACACCTATTTATACCTCATTGGCTTATAGGGGTAAGTGGTGGAAAAAACAGCGAAGCGATGCCTGGGCAGGGGGTGAAGCAACCGTATATAAAAAATTACATGCCGCAAAGCATAAACGAAATATACCCACTATGGCTGGGTTGATCTTCGTGTCATCGATTACTATAACAACCGTTATATTTAATCTTGATCGTTCACAAACATGGTTACCACTTGCGGGTATGGTCTTTTCAGGTTGTATTGGATTGCTAGACGACTGGATTAATATACGGGGCGGAGGTAAGGGTGTTGCTGGAATGCGTTCCAAGATAAAATTTACTCTTCATAGCCTTGTGGCGTTAGTTGGGGGTTGGTGGTTCTGGGCAAAATTGGATGTAAATAGTATTCATGTGCCATGGCTAAATCAAGTAACATTAGGTATATTTGTAGTGGTTTTATTTTGGTTTGTGGTTATAGCAACTGCAAATGCCGTTAATATTTCTGATGGGCTTGATGGGCTGGCAGGTGGTCTTCTAGTAAGTTCTTTTACCGTCTATTCGGTAATAACAGCTATTCAGGGAAAGTATGCTTTAGCCGCTTTCTGTGCGTCTGTTGTGGGCGCACTATTGAGCTACACCTGGTTTAATATACATCCTGCAAGGTTCTTTATGGGTGATGTAGGTTCATTCGCACTAGGAACAGCCCTGGGCATTATTGCAATGCAAACGGATACAATCTTTGTTTTGCCAATAATTGGTTTGGTATATGTCGCTGAAACTGGCTCTGTAATTATCAATCGCATATCTAAGAAATTACGTAACGGCAAAAAAGTATTTTTATCTTCACCAATACATCATCACTTTGAAGCAATTGGGTGGCCAGAAACCAAAATAACAATGAGATTTTGGATTTTAGGCCAGGTATTTGGTGTAATTGGCTTGATGCTCTATCTTCTTGGGAGAATATAGATGAATGTTATGAGCAACCGGCCAAGAAGAAGTTCGGTCAGCCCTTCTAATATTAGTAAACGTCGACATAAACCGGACTATTGGTTAATAATATTTCCATCAGCACTATTAGTCGTCGGCCTAATAGTAGTTTATTCGATAAGCCCTGGGTTAGCTGCTCAAAAAGGGGTAACTGAAAATTACTATGCGTCAAAACAACTCATAGCGGTTTTGCTGGGTATAACATCATTCATAATTGCGTCTCAAATTCCTATTCAAAAATGGAAAAACTATCGCAGAACACTGATTATTCTTTCAGTCGTTGCGTCATTAGCTGTTCTATTATTTGGAGATAAGGTAAACGGTGCCTATAGATGGATCCAAATAGGTGGTTTCTCGTTCCAAGCTGTCGAATTGATTAAATTTACTATACTAATTTGGCTTGCAAGTTTTCTATATGATCGATGGCAAAATGGCGAGATAAATAATAGTAACAAGACACTTAAGCCATTATTATTATTGTTGTTGATTGTCACTCTTGTAGTGGCAAATCCTAAAATTCAGAGTGATCTTGGTTCGACTGGTGTAATCGTTGCAATGATGGCTGGGATGTCATTCGTTGCTTGTTTACCTTTTAAAAGGATAATGCTGATTGCTCTAATAGTAATTACAGGTACTACTATTCTTGTGGCCTCTTCCTCATATCGTAGAGATAGACTACAAACTTTTATACAGCCTCAACGAGATTGTCAGAACACAGGATATCAGTCATGCCAGGCTCTAATTGCAGTTGGTTCAGGGGGTTTATTTGGTAAAGGTTTAGCTCACAGTGTTCAAGCTTATGGATATTTGCCTGAAGCGGCAAATGATTCCATTTTTGCAATATATGCTGAAAAATTTGGATTCATTGGAGTTTCTGTTATCATGATTGCTTTTGCAGTATTTTTTACTCGCATTAAATACGTTATTGAACGCGCACCAGATGTTTATACCAGGCTTATAGCTGCCGGGGTTCTTGCATGGCTTAGCACCCAAGCAATAATTAACATTGGAGCAATGATAGGACTTTTGCCGCTCAAAGGCATAACATTACCATTTATAAGTTATGGTGGTACAAGTATAATATTTGTCATGGCTGCGATAGGCATAGTGTTTAATATTTCGCGCTATACAACATATACTGCAAATACAGACCTAGAAAAAATTGAAGGGAAAAAAATTGAAGGTAGTACTGACAGGCGGCGGGACAGGCGGACATATTACGCCACTACTAGCCGTCGCACATGAGTTAAAAAAATCAGCCCCTGACTGTTATGTAATATATGTTGGTGAGCGAAAGGGCAAATATTCATCACTAATAGGCAATAGTCCTGATATTGACCTAGTGCGAAAAATATACGCAGGAAAATTCAGACGTTATCATGGCGAGTCTTTTATAAAGAGGATGACTGATCTACGAACATTATTACTTAATATTAGGGACTTTATTTTTTTCTTGGTGGGACTTATTCAGAGTATTTTCCTAATTTATCAATTAAAACCAGACGTTATATTTTTAAAGGGTGGATTTGTTGGTGTGCCTGTAGGAATTAGTTCTGCAATATGGAGGATACCATTCATTACTCATGATTCAGACGCTCTAGCTGGTTTAGCTAACAGATTAGTTTCTCGATGGGCAAAGTATCACGCAACAGCCTTTGGCCCAGATAATTACAGTTACCCCAAAGATAAAGTTAAGCAAGTTGGTGTGATAGTTGGACCACAATATAGTATGGTTACTAAGTCAAAGTTGAGCAAAACTAAAGCTGAGCTAGGTATTGATAAAAATATGAGTGTTTTGATGGTGACTGGTGGAAGCGGTGGTTCTGCTGTTATTAATAATGCTATAGCACAAAATGTTAGTGAACAATTAGATCATAACCCCAATCTTTATATTATTCATCAGGTTGGTTTAGGGAAGGGGGGTTGTTATAGTAACCTTGAACACCCACGATTAGAAGTACATGAGCTCTTAACAGATATGCATAGATATAGTGCTTGTGCTGACGTTATAGTAAGTCGGGCAGGCGCAAATACTATTGCAGAGTTTGGTGTTCAAGCTAAACCTTGTATTGTGGTCCCAAATCCATTACTTACTGGCGGACATCAACTTTTAAATGCTAAGTATTGGCTAGATAATAATGCAGTGATAGTAGTTGAGGAAGGTAAACTCATAGATTCACACGGAGATAAACTATGGGATGAAGTTAATAATCTATTAAAAAATCGAGCAGAAGCAAGTCAACTTGCAAAAAAATTGAACAATCTAGTTGCAAATGATGCTTCAAAAAAGATTGCAAGCTTACTAATTACCGTATCCAACAGAGGCAAGGGTGATGCTTAGAAGAAGTAAACCAGTAAAGAATGAACCTCGGCGGAAGCAAGGTGTTCAGGGTGCTAATAAAAGTTCTGTATTTTCATATCGTTCAAATAGAAATTCTCGATCCACACAGACATCGAGACCTAGAGTTGATTCATTTGACAATAACATTAAGGTAAAAAATAGAAATATAAAACATATCCCAACACTAATAGCCGTCTTTGTTATTATAATATCAA
>JAGQNP010000020.1 GCA_020428005.1 Candidatus Saccharimonadota bacterium | reverse complement strand
TTTCGGTAATGAAGCTAGAGGCACTTCGGGAGTCATCCATTTGCCTCCTACCGGCTTGTACTCATCATCAATTAGTATGTTGAATCTCTCCCTTTGCCATTGATAGAATTCACCAAATAAATATTTGTGCTTACTAGAAAAATATTCCTGTAACTCATAATTTTTGAGGTAGAAATTCGGGTTTGGCAAAAATTCGAATGAAGCTATGGAATTATCTGAACGACGTGCCTGTAATAAACGCTTAGTAATAACATCGTCAACCGGATCAAATATATATAGCTGCTCAAATTTCTTGGCGCGCTCAAAAATATCTTCGCTAGTCATTAACCCATCGAGGCTAATGTAGTCTACTTTTATATCTGCAGGCCATAAAACTTCTTCAACATATCGCCGCATACTAGCTCTGTGAAGAATTATTTTTTGTTTATGTAGCTTGGTTGGAAACTCTCTATCGATTCCAAAATACAGAGGTTCTTCAACAACTAACACAGAATCAACTTCTGGCAATTGGTCAAGAGGAAAGAGTTGATTAGGGTATAAAATTAATGCCGACTTCATAATTACTTATGCTTAATTAAACCTCAATGTGGGGTACTCAGGCAATATATTTCGATATCTATCTCATATTTAAATAACGTTTTCTTTGTTCAGTTGGTAGATGTTCTATGGAATACCTTAAAGCCGTACGCGGTAATGTTGCGGCATTTTTGTCCAAGAAGTTTGTCAACTCATCTCGGTTGACTCTCTTGCCTATTTCACGTAACATCCAGCCGACAGCCTTCTGAATAAGATCGTGGTGATCGTTCTTCAATATTTCTATAATTTCAAATGCTTCTTTAGATCTTCCTTTTCCTATGTAATTTGAACAGCTCAGCATAGCAATACGTCTTTCCCAAAGGTCATTTGATTTTGCTAATTTCGTTAGGACCTTCATCTTGTAGGGACTGTTTTCTAACCAATCTCCCAAAATGTATCCTGCGCTACTGTCTACTAAATCCCAGTTATTAACAAACTCAGTGTTCTCTAAATAAGCATCTGCCACACGGTCCTTATCAATTTGATCGCCCTTCTGATATTTCAAAACTAGAATGAACAACGCAGTTAATCGTTCTTCGTGCCATGGACTTTGTAGTGATTGTAAGACTTCATCAATAGTTAATTGCTTGTACAAACTTTTAGCTACTTTCCTCTGCAGCGGAACAGTAACACCTATGAACTGATCACCTTCGCCATATTCACCAGGTCCAGTCTTAAAAAACCAGGCATTAGCTTTTGCTTTTTCTGGTGTTGAAACTTTTTTAAGCTCCTCAAATAATAATGTATTCAACTTACATCCGATCAGGCGCAACTATTCCAAGTGTGTCTAGTCCTTGCTTTAGTCTATTAGCATAAATTTCAACAATTTTTAGTCTAATTGTTTCTCGTTTATCACCTATTACACGATTATTTTCATAAAATCTGTTAAATATTTGAGCTAATTCGTAAAGATAAGTGCAAATTACGTGGGGAGCTAATTCTTCTGTAGCCTTATTCATCACATCGTTCCATTCAGTCAACTTTTTGACCACAATTCGCTCTTCAGCTTCTAATTCTGAGAGTTCAGATGGTACCCTGTCACTCTTAGCAATAATACTTCGTGCTCTTGCATGAGCATATTGCAGATATGGACCAGAATTACCTTCTAGTGCAATTGATTCTTTGGGATCATAAATAATGTCTCCGCCGATTCGATTTTTGGCAAAGGCGTATTTAACTGCCGCAAGGATTGTTTCGTTATTAGGTTTTGTCTCGCTCTCATCACCTGCCTGACGTGCAGCATCTAAAATTTCCAGTGCAGTAACAACATTACCTTTCCTTGAACTCATTTTTACTCCACCTTGAAGTTTAACCACACCATGGGTGATGTGTTGAGTACGTTTTGCAGGCTCGGGTTCAAACTGCTCAATACTTTTAATTACCACCTGCATATATTGGTCTTGTTCATTGGCAGTAATAATTATTGATTTATCAAAGTGGTAGTCAGCCCATTTTGTAAGACTAAGTCCAACGTCCTTGGCTTCGTAAGTAGGCAAACCCTCACTATTTATGAACACTCGCTTATGCAAACCATGCTTATCCCCATCAAAAATAATCGCCCCGTCACTCTCTTCATAAACGCCTTTTTGTAACTGTTCTTGTATAGTTTTAACACCAAGATGCGTAACCTCACTTTCGGGAATAAAGCGATCAAATTTGCGCACTTCGAGCTCATCATATAGTTGAGCAAAATAGTCATAGCTCCACTTGCGACAAATCCAATAAATTTGCGCAAATGGAGAATCATGATCGTCTAGTTTATGAAGTTCATATACCCTTTTATTAATGGCGATAATCTGTTGCTTGTACTCTTCATCATCTTCATAGGCAATGTTTCCCTCCACATATCTTTGACCCATATAAGCCGGCCTCTCATCTTTCGAGACATCGTCAAGATTGTCGGGCAATTCACCACCAAGGTTCTTAATAATACCCCACATACATTTACCAACATGAAGACCAACATCACCACCATAATTTAGTCTAATAACTTTTGCGCCGCCCATTTCGACTAATCTAGCAATCATATCGCCAACTAAGGTTGTATAAAGATGTCCCGCATGCAACGGTTTAAATGGGTTTGGATCAGAGTATTCAACTAGAATTGTTTGATTTCTATATAATTTGTCATTCGGCTTATTAAGCTCATCGATTAGTATATTGTCATTTAACCTCAAATTAATGAATCCCGGACCAGCAACTGTTGCACTGGTAACCATATCCGAAATTGTGTTATTAATTGACTCAGAAATTTGCGCAGCAACTTCCCTAGGGTTTTTGTCCAGTGATTTAGAAAGCTTTAATGCAATGTTGGTAGAAAAATCACCAAATTGCTCATCGGGCCTTGTGAGTTCAACCTCAGTGTCTTGCCCAAACAGATCAATTACCAAAGCTCTAATTTTATTCTCAAGCTGTTCCATAACAGATGTAAGTATAACAGAGGTTAGGTATAAAAAGAACGAGAGGAAAATAGTTATTACTTTTTTACACTAAGCTTAGTGTCAAGCTGTTCCATAGCCTTTTTCAATGCCTGATTTACTTCCGTTGCATATGGGTTGTCATTCATAATTGATTCAAATAACTCCCAGCTATCTTTTCCTTGGATTTTTTTCATATCAAGTAAATCATCATAGGCATTGGTGCGAAGTTTTGTTTCGGGGATATCCATAATCTCAGCTGCTCTGCCAATATACTGAGTAAGACCAAGCACGTAAGCCAATTCCCTGTCATGCTCTTCTGGTGTACATTCAACTATTCTTAATCCGAGTTCCTCTGAAACAAATTTCATAATCTGTTTATACTTATAGGTTTCTAACCTTGCTGGGAACATCATTATTTGTAATCCTTTAATGCCTTCTGCAGCACTTACTGGACCAAACATTGGGTGCGTAGCAAGGATCTCGCAAGTCTTTGGTAAAACCTCTGTAAGTATCTTTACTGGATTTAACTTTACTGAACAAACATCGATAATTAATGCTTTAGGATTAATGTGAACTAGGTTATCTATAAAGAACTTGCCTATAAACTGTGATGGCATAGATGGGATTATTGTATCCAATTTTAATACTTCCTCTACTGTGGTAAATTCGCATGAAAATTTGTCTATATTTTTTGGTGTACTTCTTGTTGCAACATAAACCTTAAAGTATGGTGATAATTCTTTAACCATTAAACGTGAGAAATCTCCAAAACCAATTATGCCAATAGCCTTAGTCACGTCGTCCTAGTCTAGTTAGTTGCCAAACTACCATATACATACCTCCAAGTAATACAAAGAATGAAAGTGTAGTAACTGATGCTCTGGATTGAGCTGCATCGTTGACTACTTGCTCACTAACATCAAAAAGAAGGCTGTTTGGGTGCAAAAAAATATCCCATGTATTCCACCTAAGTACCCGACCCAGATAAATTGCAAAACTACACAGCAACAAAACGCTGGCAATAATTATATGAGCAGTTTTTAATGAGGTCCGTTTTATAAGCTCCTTGTGAACGATAAACAAACTTATGAACCCGCTGAGATAACTATTGAAGATAAAAGAGGTGAACAACACAGTGTCATATAGAATACTTACCTCATAAGTAGTTTGTAGGTGAATAAGATCACTAACCAAATAGAAACTATTGGGTAAAAATACTAACCACATAAGAGTTATTAATATATTTGGGATTGATGACCAAGATTTCTTTTTAAGATTGATGGATAATAAGACTGCAAAGACTAGAGGTATCCATGCTAAAACTAAATTCCAAACCAAGAACCAGTATCTTAAACCACCTGAGTCTATTACTCTCAATGAAAATAGTACTAAACTAACTAGGTTAGCTGTTACTAAAGCCAATATTAGTCTCTTATATTCACGAAAGATATTTTTAGTCTTTCTCATAAACTCCTCATATACAGTATAGCAATCCAAGGTTTATACTGTTTAAGTGTATAGACATAACCTAAAAAATATTGTTGATAACCTACAGGGAAACAGGTACGAAACATACAATATTATCGAAATATCTAGAGCTAATCTGCTCAAAAACATAGAAATAATCAGGAAAAACAATCCTGGTCAGATAATTATACCTGTTATAAAGTCTAATGCTTATGGCCATGGTATTGATCAAGTTGCAAAAATTTTGGATCAATCCGACATAGAATTTGTAGCAGTTGATGGATACTTTGAAGCCCATCGACTACTCAAAAAAACTAGATTAAACGTTTTGGTTATGGGAGCCATTAAACCTAGTAACGCAAAATTAGTTGATACAAAAAGATGCTCATTTGTCGTGCAAGACATAAAAGGTTTGCAGGCATTTGGTTCACTTAATAAAAAAGTGAAGGTTCATATTGAGCTAAATACCGGAATGAATCGACTTGGCTTGTCAGAAAAAGAGCTAGATCCATACTTAAAAGCTTTGCAAAAATACCCTAATCTTGAAATAGAGGGCATCATGTCTCACCTTGCAGATGCAGACAGTGCAGACAATAGCTTTACATATATGCAATTAGAAAACTTTGATTCGATGTTAAAAACAATAATTGCATCTGGCCAAAATCCAAAGTACATTCATTTAGCACAAACAGCCGGCAGCACTAAAATAAAGCATGATCTAGTCAACGGCATTCGTTTAGGCATAGGTCTGTACGGTATCAATCCACTCGAAAATAGTGATCCAAAATACCGAGAGCTAGACCAACTAGAGCCTGTTCTTTCACTGAAGAGCACAATCATCAAGATTAATGAGCTAAAAGAGGGAGACAAAGTTAGTTACAATGGAATATTTACGGCAAAAAAACCTATGAATATAGGTGTTCTTCCTCTCGGGTACTACGAAGGTTATCCAAGATCATTAAGTAATAAAGGTGTTGCAACTTACAAAAATGAGAAACTTCCCATCGTTGGAAGAGTCTGCATGAATCACACAATGTTAGACCTAGATGGCACCAATATTGCAATAGGAACAGAAGTAACACTTATAAGCAACAATAAAGAAGCTGTTAATTCAGTTGTGAATATCTGTAAAAATAACGATATATTTTCATACCAACTTGTGACTGGACTAAATGATAACATTCGTAGAATCATCATTTAGGTATAATGATACTTATGGATTTTGTAATTGAACCTGTCCGAAAAACCGTAAAATCATTCATGAATCGTGTAGCAAAAGACCTTGATAAGCTGTCTGGCGGAAAAATTACACCAAATTTTGTAACAATAACCGGGCTTCTAGCTCATATACCAATAGCTTGGCTCGTTGCAACACAAGAATATATGCTTGCTGCTGTGTTACTGATTATCTTTGGCCTTTTTGACACGCTAGATGGTGCATTGGCACGTCAACAAAAACGAGAAAGTAACGCCGGTATGTTACTTGATGCCTCGACTGATAGATTTAAAGAAGTACTTTTGTATACTGGAGCGGCTTACAGCTTTATAGGAACTGAGTTTCAGTATTTCGCTGTCTGGGCAGTTGCTGCTTGTGGTGCAAGTCTGTCTGTTAGTTACGTAAAAGCCAAGGGAGAAACAGCAATTGCAAAGTCAAAACTCAAAACAACAGAAGTCAATCGAAAATTCCAAGATGGTTTTCTTAGATTTGAAGTAAGGATGAGTCTGTTTGTGATTGGGCTAATATTCAACATTTTACCTTTTATTATCTTAGTAATAGCCATACTATCAGCGTACACAGCTATAGATAGGCTTATCAAAATTAGCAAGAAAATATAATGTACAAAATTGACTTACATACTCATTCCACTAACTCACATGACGGCGGAATTTCGTACGCACAATATAAAAAAGCTCTCGATAACGGACATTTAGACTATATTGCAGTAACTGATCATAATAATGTGGACATGGCACTATCACTTCAACAAGATCTTGGTGATCGGATCATTGTTGGCGAAGAAATAATGACAACTGAAGGTGAAATAATTGGTCTTTTTTTGGAAGCTAAAATACCACAAGGCATGAGTCCAATTGACACGATCCATCTAATTAAGTCACAAAATGGCATAGTTTACATACCTCACCCGTTCGAAACCATTAGAAAAGGTCTACATCCAGCTATTTTAGAGGAAATAGCTGACAAGATTGATATTATTGAGGTGTGTAATGGTCGTGCTTTTGCACAAAATCGTAGTGAACAGACAGTTGTTTGGGCTCGAATGAACAATAAGCCCGGTGCTGCAAGCTCAGATGCACATGGCTACAAAGGTCTTGGAAAAACCTATACAACTGTTCCATCTTTAGTGAGTCGCGAAAACCTGGTTGAACAAGTTGCACATGGGACCCCTATTACTGGACGTCCCGCAATTCGTACACTGCTATATCCAAAATATAATAGGATAAGAAAGAAGATATCAAGGCATGTTTAGTGATATCATGTTTGCACTTTGGTTCTTCCTACCAGCCGGTATTGCAAACGCAAGCCCAGTATTTGCGAACAAAATTCCTATTCTAAATAAGTTTAAAACCCCTGTAGACTTTGGTAAAAAATACAAAGGGCAAAGAATATTAGGAAACAATAAAACCTGGCGAGGCATATTATTCGGAGCTTTTGCAGGTGGTATTACTGGGTTAATTACGTACTTTATCTACCCTGAATCCATAACATATGTTAGTCTCTCGATGTTTTCACCTGCATTAGATATGTTTGTTGTAGGTGCATCACTTGGTACAGGAGCCCTAGTAGGCGACTCAATTGAAAGTTTCTTTAAACGACGGGTTGGAGTAAAACCTGGTGAAAGCTGGTTTCCTTTCGACCAAACAGACTACATAATAGGTGGTCTGATATTTGCTACACCTTTTGTCACGCTAACACTCAGAACAAACTTGTTAATTTTTGTGACTTGGTTTTGCGCTCATCTATTTTGGAGCTATATTGGCTTTTTACTAAAACTAAAGGACAAACCAATCTAATCTTTTAGTGCATCTTTCAACTTTTCGATCAATTCTACCGGAGTTGGATTAAGACCATTAAGAAAAGCTAAGTATAAGCTAACAAAATCACCAAGTAATATGTACCAAAGAATATCTTTCAGAACTGTATCGCCTTGAGATTCAACAATAAGAGGCGATGGTCTTCTGCCGGACAAAAGTCGTTCTGTGATTTCAAATCGCTTTTGCACTCTTTTGTTTTCAAATTTAGACCTAAGGTCAATTACAGCATATGGTTTTTCAACCGGATGACTCGTCCATCCCAAAAACTCATTATGATTGAATTCAGGTAACTGATTACACCAAGCAACTGTCTTCGAGTTTTCATTAAAATTTATCTTCCATTTATAGCCAGCTGGCGCAAGCAACGGTCCCGAGTAAATAACCACAGATTTACCAGTAAGCTCTTGAGCAATTTGCTTAGCATAATTATCTTTAGTAGGAACATCAGCCAGAAAAGATTTTGCTTGATCAGAAAGCCAGTCAGCAACATCATTTAACTCATACTTACTACCCATTTTAGTCAAACCAACACTTTCGAATAGTTGTATAAGAGCCGCAAAATTGTAAAAAACAGCCATTCTTGGCTGAAAGTTAGCTGGAATATTATAAAACGGATAACTTTTTTCTTTAGCAATATCGGCAAGTTTACCACCTGAAGCAATGATTACTATTTCACAACCTTTTTCAATTGCTTGATCAAGTGCAGCCAATGTCTCTTCCGTGTTTCCTGAATAACTAGAGGCTATAAATAGAGTATTTTCTCCTGCATAATCAGGTAAATCATAATTTCTGACTACCTGTAGTGGCACCGACAATTTAGGCCAGCTACTTATTATACTTGCTGCTAAGGCTGAACCACCCATACCCCCAATAATCACATTCTGAATTTCTTTATCAGTAGAAAGAGTAATACCAAAGTCGTACTTTAGTTGCTGCCATTGCTTCTCAGCAATTCCGAGTGCATCTTGGGCATCCCGTTCATGTATCATTTTTAAATCGTCTAACATCTACCCTCCATCAAATCTAGTATACCGAAAACGTTGCTAGGTTATAATACTCTCATGTCAGAAAAAACATTTGTTGATAAAAAGTTTTGCAATTGGTGTGGTGCAAAACTTAAAAAGATAAATAACATCCAGTTGCAATGTGAAGCTTGTAGTATCAATGAGTTTCATAATCCCAAACCCGCAGTTGTGTGTATTATTACCAATGAACGAGGCGAAGTTTTAGTTGCAACTCGTGCTCACGATCCTGGAAAAGGAAAAATTGACAGCCCAGGAGGTTTTATTGATGCGTATGAAACCGCCGAGCAAGCAGCGGTACGTGAACTCAAAGAAGAGTTAGGCCTAGACATTGACGAGCAAGAGCTTGAGCTTATTTTCACTCAAGCCAATAAATATCCTTACCAAGGGATTGTTTTCTCGATAGTCGACATATACTTTAGAGTACGAGTTAGCTCGTCTGTAGTAATAAAACCTCAGGACGATGTTGCCACTATACACTGGCAACTGCCAAGTAAGATTGACTACAAAAATTTCTGGTCACCACAGTTGGCTGAAGGACTAAACCGTTATTTTAAAAACCAAAATATGCTATAGTGCTTATGAATATTTGTTAACTTAATATGGGTGGGAAAATGGACGATAACAATAATCAAAATGGGCAAACACCGACTAATCATGATGACAATCCTTATGCACAATTAGCAAATAACGATAGCGGAACACAAGACCAAACTGCACCAAGTGACAATAACAACTCGGATATGGGTGTATCTGCGCCACCAGTCGATAATTCATCCGATTTTGGCTCAAATAACTCACCTGCGCAAGATAATAATTCTACGCAAGCAGTTGATGATTTATTAAGTATTAAGCAAGATGCGTTGAAACAACTTAATCCTCTTGTCTCACACCTCGATCAAAACCCAGAAGAAAAATTTCGCACAACCTTGATGATGATTCAAGCTTCAGACGATCAATCACTCATCAAAACAGCTTACGAAGCTGCTAAACAGATAACAGATGAAAAAGCTAAAGCTCAAGCACTATTAGACATAGTTAACGAAATAAATTATTTTACTCAACAAAACAAATAGACAGTTATAGATCTAAGTCTGGACCAGTCCTGATGAGCTCTGGCTCGCTAGGACCTGTACTGGGTTGAGTCGCCGGTGGCGGTGTTGCAATAGACGGAGTCGAAGTGCTAGTGCTACTTGTTTGCTGATCAGGAGCATTTGTACTATCACCATTAACAGATTGCTGATCTGATTGATCCGAATCTGAAGAATTTTTATTATTAACTTCTGATGCACTATCACTAGATTTAGTTGTTTCAGACGTGTCAGTAGATGACTGTTTACTGCTTACGAACTTACGATAAGCCCATCTACCTGCAAAGAAGAAAAATAACACAAATACTAACGTCACAATGAATGTAATTGCTGCCAATACCCAAGCAACAAATTTGTGTTCCTGTTGCTCAGTTTGATAATACTCAGGAATAGGAGGCGTCTGCGAGCTATGATCTGTAGTTGTGTTTTTACGACCAAAGAGTCTCATTACTGTAATTCTCCTTCGCCACCCATTAATTCATACTACAATACTACAATTTTTTACTTTGCGCAATATCTATGGTCTAGCATTTGCCCAAAGCCCCTCGAATACACCCCTCATAGTTTTGGCAATAATATCATTGGTTAGTATGGTGTTTATTATATTTGGTTCGTAAGCGGTAAACACACATTTATTACCGTATACTACCAATTCCCCAGGATATTCTTCACCCTCCCAATACCTCACCTCATATTTTTGTTTTTTATGTAACTGAGGATCGATTGTACTTTTGGAACCTTCTGTGAATAATACCCTAGTTTTTACACCCAATTTTGCTCGCTTGGCGATACCCGTTTTCAAAGTTTCCCATGCTTCACCAGTGACTGGTCCCCCAGGAATCAATAGCGCCTCTTCTTTACTCTTAGCCATGTCATCTAACATTATCTCTAGACCCTTCAAACCTTCAAGATAAACCACTCCCGGCTTTAGTTGACTAAGGTTATATTGTGACCTTAGCTCAGGCATTGTTTGCTGTAGAAGTTGTTGAGTTTGTTTTATTTGTAGTTGTTGGTTAGTAACAAGTTGTTTCAGGATAACTGGATCAACCGCCACATATTGTCGAACCGACTCTGATTCATCGGCTTCGACTAATCCCTCTTTTTCTAAGCGCTCTAATATCATATAAGTGTTTGTCCTACTCTCACCCATAAGTTTGCTGAGTCTGGAGGCAGTCAAATGGCCATTCTCTAGCAGCAACTTGTAACAATTGGCCTCTTTATCACTAAATCCAAGTCTAGTAAAAAGCTCATCCATATTGCAAAAATACTCTTTGTACATATTTTTGTCAATACATTTTTGACATTTTTTTATCTGTTTTTTTATTAATTGTCATAAATATATTTACTTTTTTTCAAATATATTGTACAATTTATACAACTAAATCAAGGAGGTTTAGATGGGTATTAATACTATACGTGAGCTAGAACCACCAGTTGCCATAACATCTGAAGGCGAAGCTAACCCAGAAGCACCTGCTTCACCGGAAGCAATAGGTTTAGTACATCAGGCACTATCTGTACTGATAGACAATGCACCAGACAATTTTGTTTGGGAATCACGTCCGTCTATGGGCGCAGGCGACCCAAGCCAGAGGATAAATAACATTCGGTTGATGTCCCTGCCCTGTAGGGTTGATGCCAATGGACGAGGCTTCGGAGAATCATTTATTTGGATCAACTATTTTGATGATGAGAGTGGCCAGCGACAGATCATGGTTACAGAGGATCAGGGCTCAGGTAATCCGTGGGGCGATGTGATAACTACGGATTTCTCAATTGTAAAACATATCCAAAGATACGATACAGCCTTCGTATCTCCAACCGAGGCAACAGTTCGTGAAGGTAACTTTACTTTTGGGCCTCAGCAATTAGAAAGAGAAGAAAATGCTGCCCAAGTACACAATCCTTTCCGGTCAGCTACTAACGCACAAATGGATAGACTGGGTCAGATAATGGCTACTGGTTCGATCCATTCACATGATGGCAAAGGAGAGTTGCCACCGCTCAACCAGCTAGAAGTCATGCCAATTGCCGACATCTTGCTAGAAAACATCTAATTTGGATTATCTTATGAGTAATTTTGAACTTGATACTAGTTGCGAAACCTTAGTGACAGATTCGAATCCCTGGCAGACTGTGGCTTTGCCTCAGCTCGCTGAAGCCTTCACACCACCAGTACCACCAGAGATTCCAAAACCAAAAGAAGCATTAGTCGAGCAAGCTGAGCTTGTTATTGGTATAGACAGATCAAAATTATCAGAACTTAGGCTTTCACCAAGGCTTGAGCATCTTAGAGAAACATTTCAAAAATTGCCTGAGAGGTTAGAGTTTCGCCCTGGAGTTAATCTTATATTCGGACCAAACGGAAGTGGCAAAACCACTTTCACACGAGCAATTCATTACGCAATTGAGGCACACGATAGATATCAAGACAGGATTTTGGAAGGCGATAGCGAAGAAGATGCAATAAACTTTGCAAATGCCGTGTTTGAACTACCTAAAAACCGCGGTTCTCATTTCGAAGATTACTTAATGGCCGGTGCTGCACCCCAAATCGCCTCGTGTATAAATATTGAAAGATATGCCAATAATACGTACCCTCGCTATTGCAACGCTCAAGAAGAAGTTGGCAGACAGTTACAGCTACAACGCGAGATGGCCAGTCAACACAGCTTCAGGGAGCTAGGGTCATTTTTTGAGTTTGATGGCCCTGCCCACTCTTCGGACAAACTATTAGAAGATGCGTCACAAAATTTGTCAGCCCGACAAACAGTCGATAGAGATATAGAAACTTTCTTGGATGTATCATTCACCATGCGTAGGTGGAACACTGATCATAGCACCGAAGTAGAGTTTCCAGACTGGGAAATACCCGAAGAATTTTCAAAAATGTCTAGAGGTAGAGCACTGGGTCGGCTTGGGCTGCAAAGAAAGCGAGACTACTACCCTGGTATTACTTTTGTTGACGAACCAGAGACAGGACTTGACGTGCAAAGGCATATAAATCTTCCCGAGAGTATTCAGACCTGGTATCCTAAGGGCTCTATCATGGTAGTGCCAACAAATTCGACAGAGCTATTTCGCTCTAATCTACCAAGAATAAACTTCATAACGCCCGAGAAGGGCATCTATATTCCAGAGTAAAACCTGTTACATCCCCATCATGCCGCCACCCATACCTGACATGTCAGGAGCAGCTGATTTTGGTTCTGGCACTTCTACTACAATAGCACCCATTGTCATGCTTGTTCCAGCAATTGACACAGCGTTTTGAATAGCTTCTTTGGTAACTCTAGCTGGATCAACAATGCCAGCAGATTTTAGGTCAACCAGTTTTGTTGGACTGTTAACATCTATGCCTTGTCCAGTCTTGGCCTTTCTAATTTGTGGAAGCCATTCGTCAGGATTCAAACCTGAGTTATTCATCAGCTCATAAAATGGTCGTAACAGGGCAGTTTTAAGAATTTGCCTACCTTCGGATAGATCATCTGTAGAATCAACTTTTATAGCTTCGCTTAGGTTTACCAAAGTAACGCCACCACCTGCAACAATACCTTCGTCTAACGCAGCCTTTACAGCAGCAACAGCGTCATCAACACGGAATTTCTTTTCTTCGATCTCGGTCTCTGTTGCACCACCAACCTTGATAACAGCAACCTTGCCACTTAGTGCAGCTCGACGCTTATCAAAGTTTTCTTTCTCGTATTCACTTGTAGCGGCGGCTGCTTGAGCTTCAATCTGCTTGATTCGAGCGTTTATCTCAGTAACACTACCACCGCCCTCGATAATTGTTGTTTCATCTTTGTCAGCTATAACTTTACGGGCAGTACCTACAACATCAAGATCAACGTTTTCGAAGGTCATACCTCGATCATCAGTGATAACTGTTGCACCTGTTAAGATTGCAATGTCGTTTAGTACGTCCTTGCGACGATCACCAAATGACGGGGCTTTGAGTGCCAAAGTATTGAATACACCCTTAAGCCTGTTCAAAATTAGTGTACCGAGAGCTTCACCTTCGACATCTTCCGCAATAAGTACCAAGTCTTTTTTACCAGCTTGAGCCAGTTTTTCCATTAGTGGCAGGAATTCTTGTACTGAACTAATCTTTTTGTCAGTTACTACAATAGCGGGCTTCTCGATCACTGCTTCCATCCGTGTTGTATCAGTTACCATGTATGGACTCACGAAACCTTTATCAAAGGTAAATCCTTCGACAACTTCGCTCTCGAGTGCCAATCCTTGCCCCTCTTCTACAGTAACAACACCATCTTTACCAACCTTATCTATAACACCCGCGATAAGCTCACCAATCTCACTATCTCCAGCAGAAATTGTAGCTACTTGCGCAACCCGCTTTTTGTCGCTCTTGATGTCTTCACCTTTTAGATTTTTTAGAACATCCTGTGCTGCAGCTTCAAGACCTTTTCTAAGCAACATTGGGTTATGACCGGCTGCTATCAACTTGTTAGCTTCGTTAAGAATATGATAAGTGAGCACAGTTACGGTGGTTGTTCCATCACCTGCGACATCATTCATCTTATTGGCTGCTTCTTTGATAAGCTCGGCGCCGACTTTGTAGCCAAGTGTTTCGTCGTCTACATCAGCAATTTCAACACCTTTAGCAACTGTCACACCATCGTGTGTTACTGTTGGATTGCCATAGCTCTTACTAATAACTACGTTGCGACCTTTTGGTCCCATAGTTGTTTTAACAGCTTCGTATAAAATCTTTGCACCCTCAAGAACTCGTCTGCGGGCATCTTCGTCGTAAAAAACTTTCTTTGCCATTCTGTCCATTCCTCCTATTTAACAGTTGCGTAAATATTTTCTTCTTTAATTAGCACGTATTCTGTTCCTTCGTGCTTTATTTCGGTATTGCTGTAGCCACCGTACACAATACGATCACCAACTTTAACCTCTTTTACTGCCTTACCTACTGCCAAAACCTTAGCGGTTTTGGGTTTTTCTTGAGCATTCTCTGGTATATAAAGACCACTTGCAGTCTTGTTAGATGCTTCTTCTTGTTGAGCAACCACGTAATCAGCTAGTGGTTGAATATTTACAGCCATGCTTCCTCCTCTTTAAAAATCAATTATTACAAGTTTCGTGACTGTATGATACCCAACTCGTTAGCACTCGTCAAGCATGAGTGCTAAGTTTATTCAAAAAGCTTAGGATTTCTTCTGGGTCAACCTCAATGTCATCATGTCCAACACGAGCCAGATATTCTCTGTATCCTTCTGTTAAACCCATCCACACAAAGCCTTCATGTGTATCATTCTCAGGAATAACTTCAAACTTTGAATCTGTATAGGTCTCGACTACTAGGCGCGGTTTTTCTGGTACCCAAAAACCCACTACCGCATGCCCCATTTTGTCGTAGACACCATTTTCACCAACAAAATCACAACCATGATCGTGTGCAAAGCCAAAGTTAATTACATATAGATTCTCATTTGGGAACTCTTGTCTGAGAAGTAGTCCAGCAGCGTATGCCCTAACAGCACAGCTTGCCACACCGTGATCTAATGATTCGTTGATATCGGCAGCATCAGGATGGTATTCGGGCATTGTTTCGCCCAAAACACTGACTGTGTCGAGAATTCTATTTGCAGTTATCATTATTGACCTAGTTTTCCCAAATATTTAATT
>JAGQNP010000001.1:48828-74323 GCA_020428005.1 Candidatus Saccharimonadota bacterium | reverse complement strand
GTTTTACAGTCATAGTAAAAGTAAGTATTATCTACTGTTTTAGACTCATCAATATTACAAGTAGTTAAGTTAACTACTTGTCTTGCATCGCTCAGTGTTCTAGCAAACAAGTCTGGGCTACCCATCTTCTCGCTAGCATACTCAGACAATTGTCCGCTGGTAGCGCCGTTAGTTAATTCTTTGTGAAATGTGGTAACAAAGGTTTTGGGGTCATCAGCTTTTATTTCTACTACGGAGTTATTGGTTTTAGAACTAAGTACTGCAACTAGTGACATAACTGCAATGAGAACAACCAGCCCTATTATTATTAATAGTCTTTTATCTTTTTTTGGTTGTGGTGGCAGGGCAGCATCGTTGCCAAGAATAAAGTTGTAGTCTGGTTGTTGATTTGTTGGTTGGTTTTGTGTGTCTGGGTTCATGAGATTGATTATATAAACACTAACATTAAATACTCATTCTATAATATTAGATTATATAGTAAGATTAAACCATAATCACTTATAGTATTAGAGAATCTAAATATGAAAAATATTAATATGGTTGTTTATGAGGGCTGATTCAAGGAATTTATCTCTCTTCTTTATACTACTTCTTGCCTGTCTAGTATCATTTTTTATTTTCGGGTCAAAATCATCATATGCCGCAGACATCCAAGGGGAATACATTGACTCCGCAACGATAATTATTGGTGACAAACTTTATAGAGACAAGTACCCATACGATGGAGATCGCCATTTTTCAATTCTTGGCAGTGAATGTGAGAACGGTGATCCAAAAAAACACATTCTTGAAGATTTTACAGATGACGATAAGAAAGCAACCCTAAAAAAGGCGAAAACAAATAGTGTTGGTGAGTGCGTCGACGATGGTGAGGATTCAGTTACGCTTATAGGAACTGATAAAAAAAGCGTTACTGCCTATCGATTAGATGAGGAAACTGTATTTTTGCCCTTCTATTTTGTAAAAACAGGTCAGTCACCCCAGATGCACAAAGATATGTATTATGCAAATTATGGTGCGTTTAAAAGACTTGCTAAAGATGCTAGTAAATATAATGACAACCAATTCTTCTTATTTCATGACGATACATTAGCCCCCCTGGATGAGCAGACGGCTGGGTATTGTGACGAGGAAGGTAGGTCTGGACCTGCAGAACCATATGATTGTGGTGGAAGCCGTGTTAATGGAGATAGATTTGAAAGTCAGTACTGTAATGATGGTTGGGCCCCTGGTGATGGATGTGTATCAAATTATGTAGACCTCGTTTGGGCAAACAACGGAGAGTTCACAACACCTGATGAAAGAGCAGGATATGTCTTAGAAGGCATATCATTTGGCGAAGAAGGCGAGAACGGAAGTGCCGAGGCGCCAGATATAACCTGTGAAGTCCAATTATTTAACCCCCTGACATGGATTGCTTGCCCGTTGATAGAAGCAGCTCAGTTAGCCGTACAACAATTCGACAACGCAATAACTCGTAGACTCACAATTCCACTTAATGATTATTTTGATTCGGGTGGAGAATATTCTTCCGGCTTCTATCAAGCATGGTCTACCTTTAGATACTTAGCTTTGATACTACTTGTAATTATTGGGCTCGTTATGGTTATAGCTCAAGCTACATCCTGGCAAGCTGTCGATGCTTACACAATAAAGAAAGTCATGCCCAAGATATTTATTGCAGTCATTGCAATTAGTTTGTCTTGGAACTTAGTAAAGTTTTCTGTTGATATTTCTAACGAATTAGGAAGAGGTATGAGATATATAATTTACTCTCCTTTTCAGGGATTACAGGGTCCTAGCTTAGGTGCAGGTGCAGGGTCACTGTTAACACTAGGGGCAGGGGCGGCACTGTTCTCACTTGGAATGTTGGGTATGCTATCCTTCGCTCTTACAGCACTAATGGCTGTAGTGATTGGATTTGCAGTTATCATATTTAGGGAAATGCTTGTTATGCTTTTGGCAGTTACTGTACCAATAGCCATAATTGCCTGGATACTTCCAAATACACAGAAGGTATGGAAAATTTGGTCTGACTTCTTTGTAAAAGCACTGCTAGCTTTTCCAATTATTACAATGATGATTGCTACTGGTCACGTGTTTTCACAAATAGCTGCAACCAGAGGAGCTGGTACAAGTGGCGGTGATTCGCTTTTGTATACGACTATCGCATTTATAGCTTATTTTGGACCATACTTTATGATTCCTACAGCATTCAGACTAGCCGGTGGAGCTATTGCACAAATTTCTGGTATAGCCAATGACAAGACTCGCGGTGGATTCGACCGTCTGCGCAACTTCCGCAAGGGTCAACGTGACAAAAACTGGCAAGCTACTAAAGCAGGTACTCGATTTAAGGCAGGCAAGGAAGGCTCTATCCGCTCGCGACTTAACACAGGCCTACAGGGTGCCTCGATGATCAATCGCGCTGGCTTCAGACCTAGTCGCTGGAAAGCAAATATGACAAATGCAATTGCAGACAATAGACTGGAAGGTGGACTTGAAGCTAGTGAACGATTACCTGGTGCGAAAGCTTTCTTTGCCAATGATGATGGCATGCTGGCTGCATTAGAAGGAGGTGGTGACTTCGATAAGACTGTAAAATATCTGCATACAGAAAAAAAATATTCTATGGATCAGGCCCGCAATGTAGCAGCACAAGGCATAAGACTCCGTGACGAGATGGGAGCACAGGCTTTTGCGCTAGCAGCTTTGGCTAAGCTTCCGAGTACCGGCACGGCCTATAAGGGTGAGATGGGAGTTGAGGCTTGGCTTAAGGATGTTAACAAACATACTGGCGGCAATAAGAGTCTTGCAGCTACAACTATTGCTGCTGGAAAGAGTGGTTTTAGAAGTGCCCAGCAGTATGAATTTTCTGAAGCGGGTTTTGGCGATATGATGGAGGCACTTGATATGGTAGCAGGAAGAAAAAAGAAAGAAGACGGGTCATTATATAAAGAGGGTGAGGTAGGAGAACATATTGTTAACAGGGCTTATAAGGCTGTTGGTGCAAGTGGGGTAGTTAATGCTCGGAACGATGACTCCGCTAAAACATTTGCCCGTGCGGCAGTTAGAGACGTACAAGCAGCCGTTTCGCGTGGAGATAAGGCAGATATTGGGCGAGCAGTCGCCCAGATTGAAAATATCCGTGACGTTTCGGGTCAGGGCAAACGGACGGTTACCGACGCATACATTGATGAGATTTCCACTGCCAACAACACAGTTACTAACGCGTCTGGGCAAGAAGTCAACATTGTTGAGTTTGCGAGAAGAGTGAAAGAAGCGAATGATCCAGAGATAATGGGGGCATACTACCAGGTCAAGCATGATTATTCTACAGAGTCAGCAGCAGCCGAGGCAGCAAGACAGGGGCAAACGCCAGGCGCCACACCACCCCCAGCAGTAGGTGGTGGTGGTCCTTCTTCATAGCCACATGCTTGCGTTGAATAGTCCGAGAGACGAAGGCGTATATTCTTATTGACTATTATTAGTATCTGTTGTATAATAGAAATATGTCATCCTTCGAGTCTTCGCCCTCTGGTCTACCAGCTACCGAAACATTAGTAGCCATTGAAGATGCTGGTATTCATCCACCAACTGAACACGATTCGCCGACTGGGGAAGTAGTTGGCTCTATGGAAGTAACTGCAGAATTGTTAATTTCCGCCCTGGATGCACAGACTCAGCTCGCGAGGCAAAGAGCGCTTGAAGAACAACGAGCACGACAGAATGAAGCCCGTGATGACCTTGAAGTTATGACTGCTGGTTTCCAGGCAAAAGCGGCAGCAAAACCAGAATACTATGCAGATCCCGTTTTGAATCGTTATGAGCCGGGAAGGCGACAGCGAGAAAGAGGTTCGATAGATAAAGAGAATGAAGCCAGGAGAGAAAGAGGCGCACCAGAGATAGCAGCGCCTACATATCCAGGAGACACAGAGAAAGATTACTCGATTTATGGGAAAAGTCGTTGGGGGAGAGCAGCGCTTGATGGGAAACTCTTTTGGGAAGGGAGTCAGGACCCGCTATATCCAACAAACCGTAGAGATGCACGAAGAGTACGACGGGCGGCCAGGGTAGCTACAAGAAATATTGGAACCCGAATGGCTAAAGAAGCACTGGAGCGAGATCCCAGAACAAACACTGATGGCATGACCGAAGCAGAAAAAGAAGCCACAAACTACAGGAAGGCTCGTGGAGGCACACGCCATGGGGGCTTTGCAATTGACCCAAACACAAGTCAGTCACGTTTTCGTGATTTGGATCCAGACTTGAAGAAATTATCTAGGAGAGACAGGAAGATAGTCAAACATTCCGAGAAAGCACACAAAAAACTAGCACAAAAAGAGAGAAACGAACAGATTTATCTTGAAAACCAAGGCAGTGGTTTTATAAAAAGACACAATGTAAAAGAAAGAATTTCTGAGCGTTTTTTGCCAAAACGATCTCTAGAAACTCTGAAAACGACAAGGAAAAATACAAGAAAACGTGCAGCAAGCCGACGTGGTGGTAGCGATGGTTCTGATGGAGATGTCATCGATCTTTCATCGATAACTTGATAGATAATTAAAATTCGGTAATACTTATCCTTATATGGGTACGTATAAGGTCATCCAAGATATAGAAGCCGAAGATAAATTGCTTGGTCCATTGTCTCTAAGGCAATTTATATATGCAATTATTGTTGTTGTTTCTTTTTTCATAGGTTTCAAAATGGTTACCGCACCGGGTATCATAAAGTACTTTGTAATACTTCTGGTGCCTCATGTCGTGTTCTTTGCCGTACTCGCAGCACCATTTGGCCATGATCAATCAAACGAAGTTTGGTTACTTGCGAAAATACGCTTTTTCTTTAAACCCAGAAAACGTATTTGGGATCAAACAGGAATGAAAGAGTTGGTGACAATCACTGTACCTAAAGTCGTCGAAAAACACCTCACAAAAAGTTTCTCCCAAGATGAAGCACGTAACAGATTGAAAGCTTTAGCAAATACCCTAGATAGTCGAGGTTGGGCCGTAAAAAATGTTAGCGAGAATATGTTTCGGCAGCCAGCATTTGGGGTAGTTTCTTCTGACCGCTTGATTGATCTGAGCAACATATCTTCTCAGGTTCCTGATTATGATGTTGATCCATCCGCCGACATACTTGATGATATGCAAAACCCAGCTTCACAAAACATGACCCAGCTGATGAATGCTTCCAATCAACAACACCACCAACAGCTAGTAGACATGATGCAACAAGGTTCTTCCGTACAACCAGTGCCAACCGCCAATACACCACAACCCAACACTCAAGATGATAATATTGACTGGTTCTCTCCTGAGAGCGTTTCGCCAGAAGAACTAGCCATTACAGCAACCAGTGATACACCACCAACAGCTCAAATTAGTGGTCAAAATCAACCCATTCAACAAGCCGAATCACAAGCAGTTTCGCCTGTGACATCGACCCCAGATCCTGCTATAATCAATCTTGCAGTTAATGATGATTTGGATGTAGCAACTATTGCTCGTCAAGCCGATAAGACAAAACAGAGCAATAAAAGCATCAACCAGATGGGTGATGACGAGGTTGTGATATCTCTGCACTAATAATCATCATTTCCCAGGTGGGCATATATAGATGAATCCTAATGACCAACAAAGTCAACAACCACAGCCTGTCCAGCCAATAGTTGCTGGTGTTGCTAATCAGTACCCAAATAATCAAATGCCTAATCAAAGCTACGCAGTAAATCAACAACCAGTTCCAAGTGTACAGCAACCAGTTCAACCTGTAGGTCAACAACCACAGCCTCAAGCACCACCTAGCAATCCAAACAGTACCCAAAATACTCTACAAATTGCCGAAGTTAGAGATGGAATTGTCATCATGAACGATGGATCGTTTAGGGCAGTAGTGATGGCAAAGTCAATTAACTTTGATCTTATGTCACCTCAAGAAAGAGATGCGGTTGAGTTCTCATATCAAGGATTTTTAAACTCTTTGTATTTCCCTATACAAATATTCGTTAACTCGAGAAAAGTTGACCTGAGGCCGTATATAGAAAAACTAGATAAAATAAGATCAGAACACGACAACATGTTACTTGCTTTGTTAATGGAAGACTATATTGGCTATATTGACGCACTTGCTCAACAAACAAACATTATGGATAAAAAGTTTTATGTCGTGATACCGTTTTTCCCCGTAGCAGACATCCAGCAGGCGATAACTCAAAGTAAGAACTTCTTCACTGGATTAGTAGACATGTTCTCGTCTAAAGAACAGCACGTCACAATCAATGAACAAGATCTTGAAAAGGGCAAAGATGAGCTAAGAAACCGTGTTCAGGCCGTTTTGAACGGACTTAAAGATTCAGGCATACAAGCTCTGCCTCTGGACACCCAAGAATTGATTGAACTTTATTATGATGTTTACAACCCCGATACAGCTACTAGACAACAACTCAAAAACTTTGATGATCTATCGGTGCCAGTTGTCACTAAGGGTGAAGGTACTGCCCCTCAACCAAATCTAGACAGGGATCTACAATCATGAAGTTTGGCAATCAGCAACAAGCAGCCAGCAATGATCCAGTTGTAATTGCTCAGCAGCAACAGCTAAGAGAACAACAAGAAGTGCAACAAGCCTTTCAAAAAGGTGTTACTGCTCTTCGTGATTTTATAGCACCAAGCTCTATCGAGTTCTCGCCAGGATATTTCCAGCTTGGAACACGAATTGCCAGAACATTCTATGTATACGGATATCCTAGAACAGTCAACACAGGATGGCTATCAAGCTTGGTTAACCTTGACGAAATACTTGATATTTCTATGTTCATATACCCAGTCGAAAGCCAAGTTGTTATGGAAAACTTGCGCAAAAAGGTAAGTCAGTTAGAGGCTGGGCTTCAAATTGATGCAGAGAAGGGCCGTGTTAGAGATCCTGCAAAACAATCCGCCATACAAGACGCCGAGGAAATGCGAGACAAGCTACAGGTTGGCGAGGAAAGATTCTTCCGTTTTGGTCTTTATTTAACTTTGTATGCTGAGAATTTGGATGAACTTGATTATGTTACCCACAAGGTCGAATCAATGTTGGGTCAACAGTTAGTTTATTCAAAAGTAGCCACCTCACAACAGGAGCAGGCATTCAACAGTATTATACCTCAGTGTTTAGACCAATTGCAGATCAGACGTAACTTCAGTACTGGGGCGCTTAGTACTAGTTTTCCGTTTACTTCTGCTGATTTGAGTCAAGAAAATGGAATTCTGTATGGAATAAATATGCACAACTCTGGTTTGGTAATTTTTGATAGATTTACGTTAGAGAATGGTAACGCCGTTGTGTTTGCAAAGTCCGGTGCAGGAAAGTCATTTACCGTTAAGCTAGAGGCACTGAGAAGCATGATGTTTGGCACAGAAGTATTCATTATCGATCCCGAAAATGAGTATCAACGTATGGCCGAGGCTGTTGGTGGCGCTTATGTACGGCTTAGTCTTAACTCTGCAACCAGGATTAACCCCTTTGACTTGCCACAGGTAGTTGACACAGAAGAAGCTGACAATGCCCTTCGTAGTAACTTGATTACCTTACATGGGTTGTTGCGATTAATGATGGGTGGGGCACAAGCCCAAATGGCAGCTGGTAGCACGGGCGCTATAGCGGCACCAGCACTTACTCCAGTTGAGGAGTCTGATCTTGATGCTGCGTTAATTGAAACCTATGCCAAAGCCGGCATTACTAATGATCCCCTAACCCATCGGTCACAACCACCGACCATAGCCGACCTTTATGACACCCTACTACACATGGGTGGAACTGGTCCTGAGCTTGCACAACGGCTCAGAAAATACACAACAGGTACCTTTGCCGGAATTTTCTCGCAACAAAGTAATATAGATATTAACAATCAGCTAGTCGTGTTTAATGTGCGTGATCTAGAGGATGAACTTCGACCAGTTGCCATGTATATTGTCCTTAACTTTATTTGGAACAAGACTAAGGCTGATCAGAAGCGGCGTTTATTAGTCGTTGACGAAGCCTGGCAGCTTATGAAATATGAAGATTCTGCTAACTTTTTGTTCAGCCTGGCTAAGCGTGCTAGGAAATACAATCTCGGCATAACTACTATTACTCAGGACGTGGAAGACTTCATGGGCTCTAGAATGGGACGAGCAATTGTAGCAAATGCTTCGATGCAAATATTACTAAAACAATCCACGTCCGCTGTTGATGTTCTAGCGGATGTATTCAAGCTTACGAGCGAGGAAAGAAAGCGTCTTAGTCAGTTCCCAGTTGGTCAGGGGTTGTTTTTTGCTGGTCAAAGCCATGTGCATATTCAAGTAGCAGCTAGCCCTACGGAGACTGGTCTTATTACGACTAACCCAGACCAGATCAAGGCAATGGAATCTGCACAAAGTTTGGATACCCAGCAACAGGGAGAAGGTACAATTGATTTGTCAAACAGACTATCTCCTGGTGTATAATGCTTATGATACGTTTTTTAAAACATACAGGTGAGAATAATTGGGTAGCGATTTACTCGAAAAACCAGATATAGATGACGAGGAGAACACTCCATCACGTTTCACAGAGGACACACCTCAGTCGGTTTATGATGATGAATTTGATAAGATTATCGCTGCTCAAGATAATAAAAAGCTTTCAGCAAAGGAATTAAAAGACAAGGAGAGTGATAATAATGAAATAGGTTCTGACTCTTCTGGTAATAGTGAGAATAATTGGATCACAAATCTTAAATCTAAGAAAAATAAAAAAGGTGGAGCCAACAAAAAACTTCTTTTAGCTGGTGGTGGTGGGCTAGGACTTTTATTGATGATGATAGGTATTTTATTCCTATTCTTGGGGGACCTTAAAATTGATCATATTGCTCAAAATATTACGACTTGGAATATTGCTCGCACTGCCAGAAATTACAGGAGAAGCTTAGTCCAAAACACTACAGAAGTTGGTGCAATCGGCGAGATGGAAGCAGGAAGGTATAACGCTCTAAAAGCCAGGTTTGGTGAATCAAGGGTTGGGCAAGCAATAGAGAGAATAAATCAATATAGACCGCAAAAGGTTGCAGAAAACTTTGGAAGTACAGTAAAACCTGTTTTTTCAGAGGGAGAAGACCGAATTCTGGGTCTTGGTAAAAAGCAAATATTTGAAGGTTTTGAGGTAGATGGTCATTTTATATCTAAAGCCGATAGTAATTTTTTCCATCCGATAGCGAACAGAAGGGAAAAAATACGGTTCGCTGCTGAAATGCAGGTAGCAATGGAAGAGAGCAACCATGGAGCTAATAGCTTAGTTAAGAGTCGAGCAATGAAAAAAGTCCTCTCAGATAGGGGGATTAAACTTTATTGGTGGGAAAAGAAGGGAAAAACTTATAATAACGCCAAGAATCAAGCCCAAGCGGAAAGAAGATCTCAAGTTGAATCAGCGGAACGGGTGCGGCAAGACCCAGATTCAAATTGTGCTGTTTCGCAAGTGTGTAGTGCCGCTGATGATGTAGCAGAAACGATTGATGAAGAACTGGATAAAGCCAAAGAGGAACTCGACGATCCCGACAATCACCAAGGTGCTAATGCATTAGCGCAGGAAACAGAAGATGCTGCCATAGACACATTGGAAGCATCGGTTAGAACTTCGGCTGTTCAAAAAATACTTTCATTTGCTTCTACGACATACGGAGTTGCTGTACCACTTTGTTTAATATTTGAGGGTTCTATTCATGATTCTTCTGGAGATGATATAGACGCTGCCAGTGATTCAAACATGCGAGCATATGGATCTATTCAGTCTGCTGCAGATCAACAAGAGTCTGGTGACACAACTGCATGGGCTGTTGCGGGATTTAATGGCAAACTCGGTGACGTTTCTGATTCAGTTCCATTAAAACGACAAACTTCCACTCCTATTGATTCTGCTACGCAGATAAATCCTGTATCCCAACCTCAGTCATCTTCTGTAGGGGCATATACCTTGTTTGATGCGTTTTTAGCAGATATAGTACCAGCCGATGTGCTTGGTGCAGCCAATCATATTGCTGAAAAATCTTGCGGATTCTTAACTAACGAATGGGTGGGTGGAATAGAAGCTGCGGCAGAAATTGCACTTGCTTTGTTCTCTGCTGGCGCAAGTAAAGAAGCATCTGCGAGCGTTGGTCAGGCAATTAGATTAGGCTTAACTGAAATAATAGACCAGTCGGCTAAAGAAGGAATTATTTTTGCCTTTAGAGAACTTGGAATAAAAGCAGGTGTGGATGCAGTTTCTCGAGCTGGTGGAAGATTCATACTTAAAACTGGTGTTTTCGTTGGAGCAACCATTGGACTTACAGAGCTAGCAAAACTAGCGGTTCTTAAAAAAGCCAATGAGCATAATAATGGTTTGGAGACTGATGCAACATACGTAAACCAAGCAGATATGGGTGCTAATCTTTATTATAATGAAAATGAAAGGGCTGGCTTGTATGGAAGACCGTTAACAACTCCTGAAGTCGCTGAGTCCAATCAGCTTGATGTTGCTTATATCCAAGAACATGAAGCAAGAAAAAGTTTCACTGAAAGGTATTTTGCGCTTTCAAATGCCTCCTCGATGGTTACAAGATTAGGTTATATGGCACAGTCAGGATTATCTAGTCGTAACTCTCTTGGGCTAAGATCGCTTCAGAGTATCGGTTCTGTATTCAGAACAGGACCAGCTATTTTAGGTAACCTGTCGTTCTCTGCCAAAACACATGCTGCGACCGTTTCTGGCTCTGGTGACTACAACAATATTCAATGGGGGTGGTCTGGCGAAGAAGAGGCCCTAATTGATAATGATGATGATTATTCACCTATGATGAACAAGTTGATTCTGGAAGAAAGTGGCAAAAAGGATGAGATAGAGAACGAATATAAGGATTGCTATGAGAAAACAATGGGCTCAATACTCTCTGATGGTGATGTAAAAAGAAATGGTGATGGTTCTGTAAAATCCAGTGATGGCAAATGCTCACCCGATAATCTAGGACTTGCTAACGATAGTTATGGTGAGAATATGGTGTTTAGATGGAGACTTTCTAAGAGAAATGATTTAGTTCTTGACCATCTACTGGAACTTCAAGATCCAGTCAGCGATGATGGTGATAATAAATCAGAGGCTGGCAACTCTAATATATATGTTATTGGTGATTCAATAACTGTAGGTATGCGTGATAATGGTGACCTTGCAAAAAAACTGTCTGATAAGGGCTGGAATGTAAAAAATCCGATAGATGCCGTTGGTGGAAAAGCTCTTAATTGGGGAATTGATACTATCGGAGCTAGATCCGACCTCAATGATGTGGGAACAGTTGTTATTAACCTTGGAACCAACGATAGTGCGACCCCAGATGACCAATTTAGGCAAAGAGTGGATGACATGGTAGCAGCTGCAAAGCGAGTAGCCCCAAATGCAAAAATTCTTTGGACAAATCTTTATGGTGAAGGAAGTGCTGGACCACCCGCACTACTAGTGCATGTTGATTTTGACACTAGATACCCTGAGCTAAATGCTATTTTGGAGGAAAAGTCACAAGAACATGGTTTTGAAATAATACCTTGGGCAAGCAGCCAAGAAGCTAAAGATTACGTTGGAGATAATGATGTGCACCCTAGTGGTAAATATCCTGAAATGGCTAATTGGTTAGTCGATCAAATTGGTGACCCACCGAAGTCAAACGGCAGTCTTCCCGAAGGCACAGTACCTGAATCAGAAACAGAAGTAACAAGTGGTTGCGGTGGAATTAGGGTACACAAAAGTATCAAACAGTCTGTTGAAGACCTGTGTTCTGCAGCTGCTGCAGATGGACTAAACTTGACTGGTGGTGGATGGCGTGATCCTGAACAGCAAATCGCACTGCGTAAGCAAAATTGTCCTGATTGGCAAAATTCGCCTGCAAGTGCCTGTTCTCCACCTACCGCAAAACCAGGAACCTCGATGCATGAACGTGGATTAGCTATTGACTTTAAAAATTGTAGTACTCATTCTACAGCTTGTTTTACATGGTTAGCTGCTAATGCGGAACGATTTGGATTTAAAAACCTGCCTTCGGAAGCATGGCACTGGTCTACGACAGGAAGTTAGGTAGTTGGTGGTATGTTAAAAATGATGAGACTATCCTTACTGAAGCTAAAAAATCTGTTGCCCCGTTTGGTTGCATTTTTCTTGGCAATATTTTGTTTGGTAACTTTCAATGTTGGACAAACTTATGCGGAAATATCGTGGTCTGAACTATATTCTGTTGCCTCTGGTAGGGGATGGTATGACCCAACTGACGATGACTGTGATACAGAAGGCAGTACGACGTCTACCTTATCTGGAAGTGATAATGTTGCCAAAATATTCAACTATTTTGTAGGTAAGGGTCTTGCTGACTATCAGTCTGCTGGTATTTTAGGAAATATACATCATGAGTCTGGATTTGAGCCTATGCGCGCTCAAGGAATATTTGACAGATTAGTCTCTGGTAAAGATTGGGAGCAAGCAGTCGGTGGTGGATGGGGTCTCGTGCAGTGGACACCCGGTTCAAAGATGGTTGACCCAACTATAGCTGCTGGTAAAAACCCTGATGATCTTATAGTTCAGTTGGACTTTATTTGGGATCAGCTTGAAGGTAGAGGGCCAATACCTGAAAAAGCTGCGGGTGATGAAGTAAAAGCCGCGGGTGATGTGGCAGCTGCAACCATAGCGTTCGAAACTAAGTACGAAAGACATGCTGGCGCGCCACAGCCCGGTAGAATTGCTAAAGCTGAAGAGATCTTGGCTCAGGCAAGGTCAGGAGGAATTTCCGGGTCGCCATCTACTAGTCCATCAACAGAATCTCTTGCTAGTGGCTCGAAAGTCTATATGCTCGGTGATTCGATAACAAGAGGTGCATCGTCTCAGTACAAATCCGCTTTTGACGCCAAGCAGATCACACTTACTCTAAGTGCAGCTGACAGTAGGTCATGGGTAAGTGCTGGTGCAACTACCGAAGGAACAGCTGGAACTGGTAAAGAGGTTGTTGCCGCCGATGAAGCCATTGCAGAATCAAATGCTATAGTTGTGGCTCTCGGCACAAATGGCGGCCTTGGTTCAAATCCAATTGAAGAAATAATTTCTGACATAAAAGCTAAGAATGAATCTCTTAAGATTTATTGGGTCAACATTGCGACTTCGGCGACAAACTCCAAAGAATTTAACGATAAGTTGGCAGAATTATCTTCTACGTTAGGCTTTACGGTCATAGACTGGAAAAACATAGTAGATCCAACTGGTGATGGAAGTGCTGACCCAAATGATCTTCTTAGAGATAATGCACACCCAAATGAACTAGGTTATCCAAAATTAGTTGAACTGGTTGTCAATGCTGTAGCAAACGGTGGTGGTGGATCGGCAGCAACTAACACAACACAGTCTGGAGAATGTTGTTCCTCCGACACAGGAAAAACCATTGGCAACAAAGCGCCCACACAACTTACAGACATAAGAGACAAGATCGCCCAAATGCTGTTTGTGAGAGTTAATAGTGATACTGAAGCAAATGAGGTTGTTGGTACACATCATGTCGGTGGAATATATGTAAGTAACGAGTTCCTGGATGGGGCAAAAATAAAAGCCGCGAAGGGCATGTTTAGCCCCGAGCCATTTGTTGGAATTGATGAGGAAGGTGGCCAGGTTCACAGACTGAGCAGCATTGGCCCTATGCCTAGCGCCGCAGAAATGGGAGCTAAATCCAATGAGGAGGTTAAGGCTATTGGATTAGATTGGGGTAAGAAGATGGCTGATATTGGCGTCAGTATGGACTTCGCTCCAGTGCTTGATGTAAATGATCCTGCAAACCCAATTATTGGTTCACTGGGGAGAGCTTTTTCTGATGATCCAAATGTAATAGTAGAAAAGGCAACTGCTTTCGCAGATGGCCTTCGTGAGGCTGGTGTTACTCCGGTATTCAAGCATTTTCCAGGACATGGCAGAAGTACGGGTGATACACATGTTACAAGCGCCTCGACACCTACACTTGATGAGTTAAAGCAACTTGATCTTAAACCCTACGAAAGTATGCTTAGTAACCCCGATTCGGCTGTGATGATGGCTCATTTGCATGTTCCTGGATTAACAACTGGTGTTGAAGAACCGGCAAGCATAAGCAAGCCAGCGCTGGATCTTCTTCGCAACGACTATGGATATCAAGGGTTGGCGATGACTGACGATATTGGAGATATGAATGCAATTAAAAGCATTCTTGATCTTCCTCAAGCGGTTGAAAAGGCAATTCTTGCAGGTGAGGACATCGCTTTATTCAATGGTGCAAATAGAGTAAAAGACATCATTGACTATATAGAACAGCAGGCATCTGCAAATCCTGATTTGGCAAGCAGGATAGACTCTTCATCTAGTAAAATAATTCAACAAAAGGCATCAAAGAGCACTCCTCAAGGAGGAGTAACCTGTGTCTGTACAGTTGGAGGCTCCAGCAAAGTAACTAGTAATAAATCGGGTGAAGGTAGTGAATCAACATCTACCGGATCGGGTCCAGTAATTGTATTAGACCCTGGTCATGCTGGATCCACAATTGACAGGGAGGATCCCGAGACAGGTTTGCACGATGGGGACTATGATAATGGACTAGAAACTAGGCATGCCTTTGCTGTAGCCCAGCTGGCAAAAGCTAAATTAGAAGGCCTTGGATATCAAGTTATCTTAACAAAAGAAACAGCCGAGGATGCAAAGTTCCTAAGGGAACGAGCTGATGTCGCTAATAACGCCAATGCTGCATTAGCGATAAGTATACATACTCAGGGAGATCGTGAATTCGGTACCTGGCAAGAAATCTATGTTCAAAAAGTTGGATTATATAGAGGGCCTCCTGAGAATAAGCACGAGTTCACAGATGAAGCCGTTGCAGCTAAGAGCCAAGAGTATGCACAAAAGATGAAAGAGGCTCGTGATTCTATTGAAGTTAAGTCTGGTGAGACAGTAATTAAGGACAATAGTTTCGATGGTCGCACTGGAATTGAGCCAGGTAATATACCTTTTGTTCAACTTTATTCAAAAGTTCCTTGGATTTACCTAGAAGCTGGTGGAAGATCTAATGTTAACACGGATGCTGACTTAACTGATGAACAAAAAGGTATTTATGCAGACGCAATCGTTAAAGGTGTAGAGAGTGCCGTACCATCAAGTGGCACAGGAAGTTGCCCGTCATCGAACGGTGCAGTTGCTGGCGACATGGTGCAGACAGCCCTAAACTTGGCTTGGCCCGAAAAAGCAGGACATGAGAACAAAGTTAATAAAGAAGACGCCAAACCAGAATACCAGGAAGCCTTTCAAACTTATTACTTGGATGTGGGCGGGACGACTCATACAACCCCCTACAGTGATTGTGGTGTGTTTGTTGGTACCGTAGTAAGGGCAAGTGGCGCTGATCCGGATTTCCCTATAAGGGGTACCGACATTATGATGAAGTATGTTGAAGATAATCCTGAAAAATATGAGATTGTTACCGAGAATGTTACCGACACTTCTCAACTACAACCGGGAGATATACTAGTATCTGCAAAAGGTGCTCCATATAATAGGAGATACGGCCATATAGCTATTTATGTCGGTCAACAGCCAGGTGGCGAGGTTGCCGAAGGTTCACTGGGTGGTCACGTTCCTTATGTACAAAATCTATGGCATCTTAACGAAAATTATCGAGTTGCGAGGCTCAAGTAGTGGGTAGGGGTATGAAACGAAACATTATATTTTTGACTTTGATAGTTATTATACTAGTTTTTGGGTGGTGGCTATTTTCGTTAGGCAACAAGGAGGAAAATTTGATTTCTTTAAGAGTAGAAAGTATACCAAAAGACGTTATTATTCGAATAAACGACAAGGTTTCTTCTAATGGCACAAAACTAAAGCCCGGAAAATATGCCGTAAAAGTTGAGAGAGACGACTTCTCTAGCAACACACAAGTTGTTGTTATTGAAGATCGTTCATCAAGATACCCAAACAATGAATTTGTGCTAACTGTTACGCTGGATGCAAACTCCGAAAAGGGGAGAAATATTTTAAAGAAATATTCCGAGAAGGATTATCTTGAACTCGAGGGTAAATCAAGCCAAAGTGGAAGCTCTATAGGAGAAGATTTTAAAAAAGAGAATCCAATTATTGGATTATTGCCATATATTCAGAGTTACTATCGAATAGATTATGGTAAAACGGATGAGGGTAAATTCAAGATTGTTATTACAGCCAACGAACCGATTGGCAGACAAGTTGCAGTTGAGAGAATTCGTTCCTGGGGATTCAACCCAACTAACTATTTAATTGAGTTCAAGGATTTTTATAACATATTCTCTCCTGAACAAAATAAGCCTATAGAGCCATGGGGGGGATTATAGTGATAAAGAAAGTCGTTTTAATTTCTATATCCGCACTCTCTATGTTATTAGTGGCAAATTTTGTAATCAGTTATTTTAATAGTTTTCAAAAGCTTGAAATTAAATATGCTGACGGTGTCTCGGATGTTGAGGTGAATATATACAAAAATATTGATGGACATGATATCGACCCCAAAACACCTCTGGAAAATACAGAGGCTACTCCTGTTGCTTCCGTAAACGCAGATGAGGTTTTGAAATTAAAAAAGGGTGAGTATCTGTTAGATGTTAAAGAAAATGACCTTTACAAGAACTACCGCTTTGAACTGTCGCTGGATAAAGATATAGCTACTGTTACCATAGACCCGGAATTTACAGATAAAAAACTCGAGGAGTTATTAAATGCAGATAAATCTAATATCCATAAAATGATCAATTCCGCATTCCCACAAATTGCTAATAACAACCTTAGGATAGGTGATGGCAGACTATTCAAGCGTGGTGAGTGGTACGGGACAATGATATTCCCAGCATTGAGCGAAGAAGAGATTAAGAATAGCTACTTCGATATTTACCACTTAGTACTCAAAAAAGAAAATGGTCAGTGGAAAATTGTTACTACTCCACCCGATTTGGTATTGTCTTCACAAAAGTATTTAGACATACCCGAAGACGTACTAAGTGCCACCAATGATATCCGTCCATAATATATGGATAGGAGAGTCTCGTTGTTTTGCTTAGTTATTTACGGCAATTATTCTGCTTATTTGTAGATTATTGCCAACGATATCCGCATCAGTAGTCGTGATAAAGGTTTGACGATTTTTTAGATATTTGGTTAGGGCTTTTCTGCGCAAACCATCTAACTCGCTAAAAACATCGTCAAGAAGAAGTATTGGTATTTCTTGTCGAAATTCTTCAACCGCTTCAAGTTCGTAGATTTTTAGGCTTAATAGCGTGGTCCTAATTTCACCACGAGATGCAGCCTTTAGGATGGACTGGTCATTAATACTTATTTGTATGTCGTCCCTGTGTGGCCCATGACCCGTGAAACCCCGTTTTTGGTCCTCACTATAGTTATTCTCCAGATTCTTTAAAAAAGAGGAGCTGTAGTTCTCTATATCGCTTTTTGACATGTATTCGAGCTCTATTTTATGTTCCTTGTTGGCAATTCCTGAGTATATTAGAGATAAACTGTTATTTATTTGCCCTAGTAGTGTTAGACGTTCTTTGGCGATCTTTCCACCCAGTTCACTAAGCTGAATATTCCACACAAATTGCTGTTTTAAATCATTAATATTGTTTTTTAGTAGCTGGTTCCTTTGCGAAAGGGTTTTTTGGTAATCTCTTCTTATCTTAGAAAATCCAATGGTTGTTTGTTCTATAAGATTATCTATGTAATTTCTTCTTTTTTCCGGCGATCCTTGTATCAGCTGCATATGGCTAGGTTCGAAAATCACAATTGGTATACTTTTTTGCAATGTTAACCTTTTGTGATTTACTCCATCGATATTAAAATCTTTCTTCACATTGTCACCGCACATAAATTTGACTGTGCGATCACCACTATTGGCGAAACCGTCGATTCGGGCCCATTTTTCTCCAAACAGAATTACTTCTTCATCAATGCTTTTAAATGATTTTCCTTTACATAAATATGATATGGCTTCAAGTAGATTGGTTTTACCACTGGCATTGGGCCCAACGATAATGTTAACACCATCCTCAAATTCAAATGACGCGTCTTTATATGATCTAAAATTTTGTAGACGTAGGTTAGAAATCATCTATCACTTATTGTAACTGACAGGATTAGCTTTTTAGTGGCATGATTATATGTAGATAGTCTTTCTTTTTTGGGTTTCTTATAACACAAGGCTCGAGTTTACCATTGAAAGAGAATTCTATCTCTTCTCCCTCGCATGCACTTAGAGCATCAAGTATATACCTGGAGTTTAGCGTTATCGACCCCTGACCCTTAATCTTGGCATCTGCTGTGGCGGTGTTTTCACCAAGTTGAGAGGCAATAGAATGGATGCTTATTGTATTGTCTTCTGAATTAAGTTGAATATTAACACTTCCTGCACTTTCTCTTGCAAAAAGACTTGATACTTTTGTTATGTTTACAAAATCTTCTTTTTTAACAATTGCGGTTGTCTCAAACTTTTGTGGGATTAACTTTTTGTAATCAGGGTAGCTTCCCTCAATGAGCCTTGCTACTAATTCAATTTCACCAACTTTAAACAATATTTGTTGTTCATCACTAATTATCACTACTTCGCCACTATAATCACCCAGGATTCTCAGTAGTTCTTGCATTGCGGAAGCAGGAACAAGAACGTTTATTTCATTTTCAACTTCTTGAACAGTTTTTTCTGCTAAACGATAGCTATCTGTCGCAACAATGAATAGATTATTTTCACTTGAGTAGATATACACGCCTGTCAAAACCGGCCTAGACTCATCACTGGATGCTGAACCAATTACTTGACCAAGAGAGGTCTTTAATTTTTTACTAGGTATGTGCCATTCTTTACCGTTGTTTATTGTAGGCATAACTGGGAATTCATCTGAGGAAATACCATTTATAACTGATTCAAATTTTTCCGTATTTATATACAGCTTGTTGTCGTTGAGTTTAATATCTACTACTCCAGTAGGAAGACTGCTAATAAAATCGTGAGTTAGTTTAGCTGGTATTGTAATTGACCCTTCGTTTTTTACTTTCGAGCCAATGTAATGAGTTACTGCTATGTCTAAGTTCGTGGCTGAAATACTCAATCTATTTCCAGTGGTTTTAACTAGAACATTGGAAAGGATTGGCAGGGTTCCTCTGGAGCTCGCAACTCTTGATACGCTCGAAAAGGCCTTGTTGATATTTTCCTGAGTTACCTGAAGTTCCATAATAACCTTTCTTTATTGAATAGTAGTTTTATTAGTAGTGTTTGTGGAAACTGTGTATATTTGCTATTAAACTCTTTAAAATCAGAAAAATTAGCTATGGAAAAAGGACGAAAAACCAGCAGGTGTGTGTGCAAAAAATTGATACTTTTCCACTCAGTAAATTTTTTTGAAATTTTTTCACCAACTGAATTAACAACCTTCTGCGCAGCTATCACAAACTTACAAACAACTTCTCCACAAAAATTAAGCATAAAGACGCTCCTTTATTTCAGTGATTGCTAACTTTATATCTGGATCAAAAGTAGATTCTTTTTGAATTTTTTCGACTGAATGAATCGCTGTTGTGTGGTCTTTCCGACCAAGTTCACGGGCGATTTTAGGGAAACTTAAATGAAGCTCGTTTCTCAACATATACATTGCCACCTGCCTTGGAACAACAATGTCTTTATCCCTTTTTGGTCCTAATATGTCCTCTAGTGGCACGTGAAAATGCTTAGCAGTCTTTTCAATTATTTGTTTAGCGCTCAGGTGTTTTGGTCTAGATTTACTAGCGCCAATTAAGCTTTTTGCAATATTAAGATCCGGTTCAAGATTTCTCATCTCGCAAAAAGCCAAAAGTTGGTTTAACACTCCTTCAAGCTCACGAATATTTGTTTGAACTAAATTAGCTAGGTATTCTACAACGTCTTGTGGTAATTCGATTGCATGAATATGCGCTTTTGTTTGAATTATCGCACAACGAGTTTCAAAATCAGGATTTTGCATGTCTATCGACATTCCCCAGGCAAATCGTGAACGAAGTCTTTCCTCAAGCGTGGGGATTTCTCGCGGAGGCTTATCACTGCTTATAATTATCTGTTTATTTGCTTGGTGAAGCGCATTAAAGGTGTGAAAGAACTCCTCCTGGGTCTTTTCCTTACCGGCAATAAATTGCATGTCGTCAACGATTAATACGTCAGCACCACGATAGTAGCCTGCAAAGTCAGTATTCTTTTTATATCTAATGGCATCCAGAAACTCTTGAACGAATTGCTCAGTTGACACGTAGACTATATGTGCATTGGGGTTTTTTGCTAATATTGCATTTCCAACTGCCTGTATCAAGTGGGTCTTTCCAATACCAACACCACCATAAACAAACAGTGGATTGTATTTTTGTCCAGGGTGCTGGGCAATTGCTTGACATGCTGCATAAGCGAGCTCATTACCAGAACCAACTACGAAATTATCAAAAGTATACTTGTCATTTAACCCTTGTCTATATGTGTGGGTTAAGCTTGAACTTGGTCGTTGTTTGGAGTCGTTTCTGTTAGGGGATTCCAACAAAGTTTCGGTTTGCTCATCGCTTTTTTTAGGCATCGTTATTGAGGAGTGAATCTTATATTCCACTTGTTTTGGTTTCACGCCATTTTTTTCTAACAACTCTAAAATTAGAGGATTATATTTCTTTTCCAGTTGTTGCTTTATGAAAACATTGGGAACGCCAATAACTAACACGTCATCCTTGTAACGCAAAAGACGGGTATTCATAAACCATGTTGCAAAGTTGGCTCTCGAAACACTCAGTTCAATTTCACCAAGCACAGCTTGCCACACACTATCTTGCATCCCTCTCCCTTCAAAACTTGTTTTCACATACTACAACGAATGGCAAGTTTTCCACAAGTTTTTAAGTGTTGTGTTATTTCATTTTCAAAAAAACATGCCATAAGATAAAACTTATACACAACAAAAAACTCTATCTGTTATTTTGTGGAAAACAATTGCCAATAAGTGGAAAAACTGATAAGATTAGCGAATAAATATTGTTAATTTCACGTAGTTTTTTCATAAGCGTGATTGTGCAAACACAAGCACAGTAGAGGATATATGCCAAAAAGAACACACCAGCCAAAAAGTCGTAAGAGAGCTCGAGTTCATGGGTTTATGAAACGTATGAGTAACCGAGCTGGTCAAGCCGTACTAAAAAGGCGAAGACTTAAAGGTCGAAAAAAAGTATCAGTTTAGCCAAACAAGAGGACATAGTGTTATCAAATAAATATCGCTTTCACGGACACGGAAGTCTTCGTTTTGTGTACCAACATGGCAAAAATATTCGAGGACAGCTATTTGCAATAAAAGTTATTGAGAATAAGCGGCGCGAAACATTTAGATTAGCTGTTGTTGTGAGTAAAAAAGTAAGTAAATCAGCCGTAGTAAGAAACCGGATTCGTCGCCGTATATACGAATTAGTCAGAGAAGAATACGACATTAACGCTCCTTTTGATATCGTAATAACTGTATTTAGCGACAGTGTCGCCACAATGGAACACCAAAAGATAAAAATTAATCTTCAAGAGCAACTTAGACAAGCTGGCGTGATATCATAGGAACAAGCAATGTTTGAGATTTTTGTAGTAAAACCACTTTTTAATCTTTTAGTACTAATTTATGCACTTGTACCAGGTCATAATTTTGGATTAGCAATAATTATATTCACCATAGTTATTCGCTTTTTTTTTTTTTTTTTGCTTAAGAAACAACTTCATCACGCTAGGGCAATAAGAGAACTACAACCCGAACTTAAGAAAATAAAACAAGCCTCAAAAGGTGATCGCCAAAAAGAGTCTATGCTGGTCATGGAGCTATATAAAGAAAGACAAGTCAGTCCTTTTGGGTCACTAGGAATAATAGCAATACAATTCGTTATACTAATCGGCCTTTATTCGGGTCTACGTAGAGTGGTTGATAATCCCGAAGCAATAGTTGACCTAACTTATGGTTGGATTGCACATTTGCCATGGATCCAAACATTATCAGGCAACCTGGAACTTTTTGATGCCACGCTTTTTGGCGTAGTTGATCTTACGAGAGCAGCAATTAGTGAACAAGGTTTTTATTTACCGGCTATGATTTTGGTTATAGGTAGTGCTATCGCGCAATACCTACAAAGTAGTCAATTGCTACCACGCGATAAAGATGCAAAATCACTCCGATCAATACTTAAAGAAGCGGGTAACGGCAAACAAGCCGATCAAGCTGAAATCAATGCTGCGATAGGTAGGAGCACACGTTACATAATTCCAGGGATGATCCTATTGTTTACTGTTGGTATCGCCTCTGCATTGAATCTTTATTGGTTCGTAGGTGGTGCTGTAGCCTATCTTCAACAAAAGAAAATTCTTGACCAAGACGAAGATGAACTTGAGAAAGTTGCCGATAAATCACAGACTAAAGAAATAATTGAAGGTGAAATTGTACAAAAGAAATCTTCCACAAAAAAACCAAACAAAAAACCAACTCCTAAAAAAACAACTAAAAAGAGGAGGAAACGTTAATGGAAGAAGCAATATTATATGCCAAAAAATATTTAGAAGACCTATTGTCTTTTTTTGGTCTTAATACTGATATTTATGCCACAACTGAAGACAATGAGGTTATAGAATTAAACGTTCCCAGCACTCATTTAAATGGTTTTTTGATTGGTCAAAAGGGCGAGACTATGAGGGCGCTGCAATACATGGTTAGCAATGCGCTAAAAAACAATAACTACGAAATAACTAGGGTAAATGTTGATATTGCAGAATACAAGAAATCTCGTGCAGATAGGTTATCAAGTAAGGCGATGGAATGGGTAGAAACAGTTAAAAAGTCCGGTGAGCCCATGGATTTAAAGCCAATGAATGCAGCCGACAGAAGAACAATTCACAAACTTGCATCTGAGAATAATCTAGTTACTGAATCGGTTGGCGAAGGACGCGACAGACACGTAGTTTTAAAACCAGCCGAATAGTTTTAATCGGTATTTAATTCTGTAAAGGCTTCAAGATGCTTTTCTGCCATTGTCTTCCAAGAGTATAACTTTACCCTTTTGTTGCCTTCTTTTATAAGGTTTGATCTAGTCTTTGGGCCATTTATAACTCTCATAATTGACTTTGACATTTCCTCAATATCGTATGGGTTGAAATATTCTGCAGCATCTCCATAGACTTCGGGTAAGCAAGTTGAATTACTGCTAACAAGAGGACATCCATGAACCATAGCCTCCAAACCAGGCAATCCGAAGCCTTCGCTCAAAGAAGGCAGAATATAGCACTCGGTATTTTCGTATAACCACTTCAATTCCCCAGAGCTTACAAAACCCGGCATAACAATGCTGTCCCTAAGCGGATTTCCAACCAAAGACTTCTCTAGCTTTTTAAAATAATGTTCTTTTTTACCAGCCAAAACTAATGTCAAAGACGGCATTTTGATATGAATAATTTCAAAAGCCTGAATAAGCCGCTCAATGTTTTTGTGCGGGAATGGGCTGCCAACATGTAATATAAATGGCTTATCAACTCCCTCTAAAGGCTCAGCTTTTTCATTTATTGGTGGTTCACTGGCTTCTAATGTAACAACCAGTTTTCTTCGCACAAATAAGTATCTTTTATACAGAACATCTCTAACATACTCTGTTGGTACCAGGATTTTTGTGGCTTTTCTGTGACTTTGCCAAAATAAGAACCTGTAGCCAATCATCCTAATACTATGTAACCAGCTTGGATATTTTCCGGGTCGTGCAAAACTAAGCATAGTCAAATCATGGGTAAAGGTTGTTTGTTTTCCAAAATAACCAATGGGTTGTTGACCTGTTAATGTGAAATGTACCAGATCTGGTTTAAGTTTATAAAGTTGCCATGCAAAGGAAAGTTGTTGAAAAGGATTAAATGAGAATATCCGATATTTACAAAGTTTCACACTGAAATTTTTTGCTTTAGGACGCCACTCATCCTTAGTTTTAATCAAAATTGTGTATTTATTTTTCTTATCAATTTCTTGTAAATACTCTAGTAAGCGATCAACTGGCCGGCCAGTACTGGCCTGGCGAATTCTAGCATCAATGACAATATGCATAGTTACAGTCTACAATATAGGGCAGTGAAGAACACAAAACCAATCAAGGAATATCTGACACAGTTTAGCTACTGGGTGTTTATTGGGCTTTTGGCCTATATGCCACTTCACATTTTCTTATCAACTTGGATTGGTACTACTATTGGAATATTAGAGGCAACCAGGATATTAAAAGATATTCTAATGATTCTTGGATTTGTTGTTCTAGTCTCAGTATCTTTCAATCAAAAATGGTTTAAACAAGCCGTTAAAAGCAAACTTATTTGGCTAATTATTGCTTATGGAGTATGGACTTTAATCCTTGCATTAATTAAATCAACAGACCAGGATGCGGAAATATTGGGATTAGTTTACAACACCAGGTTTCTGGTCTTCTTCTTATATGCACTATTGCTGACAAAAGCTGATGATGCAGTTAAGCTGCGAAAATACTCACTAATAGCTGTTATGTCTTCGGCTCTTTTTGTCCTAGTTTTTGGCATAATGCAGTACACAATTATCCCAAATAACACCCTTGAGCATTTTGGATACCAGAGACAGAATGGTGTTCTACCGGCATTCTTTATTGACGATAAACCAAATCTCGAAAGAATAATGTCTACACTGCGCGACCCAAACTCATTTGGGTCATATGTAATTATTATTGCTTCAATTGCTTTGGTAATGGCTATAAAAAAGCCAAAGTACAAGGATTTAGCACTAGGTTTTTTGGGTCTAAGTGTACTTTGTTTATGGTTTAGTTTTTCACGTAGTGCGTGGATTGGCTTTATATTTTCATCATTAACCATAGCTATTTTACTTGTAAAAGAAGGAATAAAACCTCAGAAATTCAAACTATATCTAATCTTAGCTGCGATACTACTAGTTACCCTATTCTCAGGCTTGATTTTGGCCAGAAACACCTATTTTGTTAAGAATGTTGTTTTTCATGCAGATGAAAGTACGGTATTAGAGGATCCAAACGAATTACGCATAAGATTTTGGAGAGAATCAGTAGAAGATATTGCCAATAATCCCATGGGGAGTGGCCCTGGAACGGCAGGGCTCGCCTCAATTAGGAATGATGTACAAGGAACAAAATTGAATGAAAACTACTATCTTCAGATAGCAACTGAAGCGGGAGTTATTGGCCTAGTTATTTTTGTGTCAATATTAATTCTAGTTGCAATTAATCTTTACAACCTAACAGAAAAGGACTGGTTAGCAATTGCGCTCTTGGCAAGTCTCGTAGGACTAGGTATTACTAACTTTCTCGTTCATATATGGTCTAATGAAGCTGTTGCCTATACATGGTGGGGTTTAGCTGGTTTAGTAACTTCAAAACACCTATTTGATGCCAAAAAAACGGCGAAGG
>JAGQNP010000001.1:0-48815 GCA_020428005.1 Candidatus Saccharimonadota bacterium | reverse complement strand
TTTTTTTGCGTTAGGTGGTGGTCCTTTGTAGATGATAGATTTTATATAGTTGTTACCAACCCTCTTTAGTCTCATTATTTTAAATCGTTGATAGAATAATTTTTTAGGAATAAAAACATGGCAGATAATAGTTGCCTTTATGGCAATGAAAATTTCACCTCTAAGGATTGCACGAACAAAAATCGCCCAATAAACAATGAATATTTTTGGAAACATTGGTATTGCAATTGATAATGGAACATTTTTCCAATATACCCAAGGGAGGTTTTTAAGGGTTTGGAAGGTAGTAAATCCGCTTATTTTTCCACTGGTTGCTCCAATTTTGTGATAGGCAATAGCTTTTGGAACATATCTTACCTTCCATCCTGCTAATTGAGCCCTAAAGCTAATATCGACATCTTCAAAATAGGCAAAGAAGTCCTCATCAAATAAACCAATCTGTTCAAGCATTGAAAGTCTGTATAGACTTGCTCCACCTGTGGCCGCAAAAACTTCATTTTTTGCATCATACTGACCATCCTCTTTTTCGTCTCTACCTCGAGGAAAAGGCAATCCCCAGGAAGTATAGAGATCACCTGTACTGTCAATTTTTTCACCATCTGTTGTTAAAAATTTACAAGTTGCTATACCTGTTTCAGAATTTTCCTCCAACTCTTTTATTAAGTAACCTAGCCAATTTTTATCTGCAACAGCATCATTATTGAAGAGAGCTACAAATTCATAGTCATTTTTCATTGCATATTTAATTCCCATGTTGACCCCACCAGCAAAACCTAAGTTTTTACCCTGTTCAAGGACTACAACATCAGGATAGTTATTTTTAACAAATTCCAAAGAACCATCTATAGAAGCATTTTCTACAACTACTATTTTTGCTTCCGCTTTTTGAGACAGAAGCGAATCAAGACACGACTTTATTACGTCTTTGCCATTCCAATTTGGTATAACTACTGCAATCTTAGTTTTCATAACAGATAGACTTATCATATAATACATCCAAGGAATTCATGATAAATAAATTGCTTTCAAAGAAGAACAAAGCTTTATTATTGGAGCTTGTCAGAACCGATTTTAAACTTCGTTATCAAGGTTCTGCTATAGGTTACGCGTGGTCATTACTAAGGCCTTTGTTTATGTTCGTAATCTTATATGCAGTATTCGCAGGTGTTTTTAAACTAGGAAGTGAAATACCAAACTACCCAATATACCTGTTCATAGGTATTGTTTTATGGAGCTTTTTTACAGAAATGACATCACAAAGTCTTGGCGCGATTGTTGGAAGGGGCGATTTGATCAGGAAAATTCGAATTCCAAGGTGGATGATAATTGTTTCTACCAGTATATCTGCCCTGATTAACCTTAGTTTGAATATGATAATTGTGCTTATCATTGCGGCTATATCTGGAATGAATTTTTTAAGCTCCAGTATACTTTTCCCGCTGTTCATCGTAGAGATATATATATTTTCTCTTGGCTTATCACTAATACTATCTGCACTATTTGTTAAATATCGGGATATCAGTTTTATTTGGGAAGTGCTACTTCAGGCAGGATTCTATGCAACACCAATACTTTATCCATTAACACTCATTGCGAATGCGACTATCCAAAAAATACTACTAATAAATCCAATGGCTCAATCAATACAAGGCGCTAGAAATGTTTTTGTAACACACGAGACCTTGACAATTGGAGAGGTGTATAGCTCATCACTAGCACTCCTAATTCCCTTAGCAATAACAGTCATAACATTATTGATAGGTATTTTGTATTTTAGAAAAGAAGCACCAGACTTTGCGGAGAATCTGTAATGAGCATCAAAGATAATATCGCTATAAAAGTGACTGATGTAAGCAAGTCATTTAAATTGCCGCATGAAAAACAGACATCAATTAAAGGTCTGTTGATAGGCATGTTCAGGACGAAAAAAACATACGAAAAACAAGAAGTACTTAAAGATATATCTTTTGAAGTAAAAAAAGGTGAATTTTTTGGTATTGTTGGTAGAAATGGAAGTGGAAAAAGCACCTTACTAAAAATACTTGCTGGCATTTACACGTCAGCAGAAGGTCTCGTAGAAGTAAATGGCAGACTAACCCCTTTTATTGAATTGGGAGTAGGTTTTAACCCTGAGCTTACAGGACGCGAAAATGTATTTCTTAATGGAGCACTACTTGGTTTTAGTCGCAAAGAAATGGAAAAAAAATATGACGAGATCGTTTCTTTTGCTGAACTAGAGCGCTTTATGGACCAAAAACTGAAAAATTATAGCTCAGGAATGCAGGTTCGCTTAGCTTTTTCTATCGCTATTCAGTCTGAAGGTGATGTTTATCTGTTTGATGAAGTATTAGCAGTCGGAGACTATACATTCCAGCAAAAGTGCTACGAATACTTCAAATATCTACAATCTATCAAAAAGACAGTTATTTTTGTTTCGCATGATGTTAACGCATTACAGATGTATTGCAACAAGGGCATATTAGTTGAAAAAGGCAAGATAGTTGAATATGGTTCAATCGCAACTGTACTAGAAGAATACGGCAAGATAAATGCAAATAGATTGGAAAGCGAAAAAACAGGTGGTAAACTTCATGCTAAGGTAAATGCCGAGGATTACGGATTCTTGGACTTAAGAAAAGTTTCAACTTTTTCAGATGATAAAGGGGCTAAAAAAGTTTTCTCCCCAGAAGAACATATAAATGTAACCTATACAATAATTCCAAAAGAAGATCTAGACAACCCGGTTTTTGGTTTAGTAATCCTAGACGCTGCGGCTAAGCCTCTATTTGCAACAAATACAATGGACATGAAAGTGTCAACAGGAAAACTTAGTAAAGGTAAACAAATGACCGTTACATTCAGAATTAAAAACGTATTCGTTGATGGAAAATACTACATTTCTGGGGCAGTTGCTAGTTCAGATCGTACAAAAGTCTTATATCGTTTTCAGAACGGATGTAACTTTACTTCCAGTGGGTGGTTAAACACTGCACGTGGCGAAGTTTTCCTACCACACTCGATTACTGTTAATGATTAAATGCTACTTTTTTGGCCGCAGCTTTTGGAGTTTTTGTGCCAACTTGTACGTGCGCGACTTTTTAATCAGTTCTATGCTATGAAGTAATTTCTTAATCTCTTCTTCCATGTAGCTAACCAACTCATTTTGAGCGGAAAGCTTCGATTCTACATCATTAACCTTATCTATTAACTCACGAACATTTATGCGTCTATCTGACCACTTATAGAGCATATCTGTGACCGATACTTCATTTCCAGTTACATAATACTGAAAAGCTACTTCATTAGCTACAACCCTGTAAAGAACTTCCTTGTCTAAATATGGTTCTATAACATCAATTAGGTACGGTGGTATAAAAGCCAAATCGTCATAGTTTTTGAACCCATACTTATTGCTTATAAGCGCAAAAATATCACGATAACGACTGATAAAGAACCAGTAAACAAATCTACCAAACAAGTATTCTGCAGGAACAGGAAACTCAAAAAACCATTCCACATCAATAAGATGAAGCTGATTTTTATTAGTGATAATATTATCTAGATTAAGATCTATGGGGACATATTTATAACACGAAACTTTCTTGTTATATTTATCTCCAAAGATCTTTATATATTCACCGTTCTCAGACGGGTTCGTTTTTTCTTTGGGCAATGCATCCAACATTTTTAAATAATTCATTAGTATACTTTTGGCCTTACTTTTGTTGTTATCTAGTATCGCTTGTAGTAGCTCGTTCTCTAAAGTTTCTCCCTCTACAAAATCAAAACGCAGTCGTGTTTTACTAATCTGTCTCGGCATGACTACGTTAATCTTTTTCTTAAGAGGGCTTTTCTCTAAAGTCTCGTATGTTTTTAACATCTGATCTATATGTTCACTTGATTCATTGCTCATGGCCGTCTTAATTGAGTAGTTGTCGTAAATTTTGGTTGAAAGTTGGAAGTTATTTCGACGTTTGTTTTGAAAAACTGAAAATTTTGCTTGAGTTTTTTCTTGCTTTTGTCCCGCAACAACTAAAAAAGAGTTAGAGAAATTTGAAAACAACTCGTTTTTTTCTATTGACTTCATTGCGAGTGTTTCTGAATATAGGTAAACTCGAGACCTATCAGGCGAAGGACTTGGTAGTTGCCCCAAGGGGAAATCGCAGTTTGTTCCTGGTAGATAATGATCACTATAGATCATATGGGGTAGTTTGTAATCAGGGTAAGGATAGTAAAAATCTGTTGTTTCGAAATGTTCTTCAAGTAACTTTTGTAATTCTAACCTTCCAAATGTTTGAACTTTTTTATCACCTAGATAGTTCTCAATTGAATCGAAAACCAGCGCTGTGTGATCTTCGTGTGCGCCAGACCAATACTTTAATCCTAACCTGTTCTCTATAGCTAGAATTAACTTACCTCCTGGTTTTAGATGAGATCTCAATATCTTTAAAAATTTGCTATATGGATTAGGTCCGGAAATAAAACTTCCTGCATACTCTAATACACCCACACAAACCACGTAATCATAGAGTTGATTACTGGAGTAGTCCTCAAGGTTTCCTACAAGAATCCTAAGATTTTGACTTTTCTTATTCCGGTTAGCATTGATCAGTGAACGCTTATAAGTTAATTCAAGAGAATCCAAAAGAATATCTTTTTTAATAAGTGCTTCTGTAATTGCGCCACAACCTGATCCTACTTCTAATACTTTAGTATTTTGCTTGAAATCATACCAATCGACAATATTTCCTCTTTCTGGAGACAAATGGTAGGTGAGTGGCCAAGAATTATTGTCACTAAGTACCCTGGCAATCTTACGACCACTGTCCTTACTTTTAAAGATATCCAATAATACATCTTCAGCATCACCATCACTGTAGCCGTCATATGAAGTATCAATGCCCTCACTAACTGCAATAAGTTTTACGTTGCCAACTTTTTCAATCAAATCGCCGCTTTTAATAATCTTTCCCCAGTTTCATTAAATACCAATGTCGGATCCTATTATATAAGAATAAAATATGTCGTAAAAGGTAGATAATATTTCAATAAAGTTTTATTTCATTAGAATAGTTTTGATTCAAAAATCCTGCAGCGATTTTTTGTGACTCGGAACCCATTTCACACAGTTGCTTATCCAAAGTACTTTTATTCAATATTTTCTCAATTATTTCCGCAAATTGGTTGATATTATCACTATCTATTGAATATCCGTTAACTCCATCAATAAGCTGTTCATCAACACCTGCAGAATTATTTCTAAGAACTATATGTCCCATTGCCATGCCTTCAGCTACGTACAATGCAAACGTTTCATTAAGTGAACAACATATAACAGCGTTACAATTATATGTGATCTCCATAGCTTTATCTCTTGGTAAGGATGGATATATCAGTAACTTATCACCCAAAACTGCCTTACCAACTGACTTAATTTGTTGGGACAAATAATCATTATTAACTGCCACGAAACTGACTGAAAAATCTCTATATTTATCTGGACTGATTGATTGATAAGATAGTAAGAATTTTTGAAATGCAGCCAGCGCTACTAACTGGCCCTTGCGACCATCTGCCGCGTTTCCTGATAACAAAAAGTTAATTTTTTGATAGTTACCAGGAGGACGTTTCGTAAGATACTTTTCTTCAACATCTACCCTTAAATTAACTTGTTTGACTTTCTCTGTTTGCAGTAGCCTATTGTAATCAACCTGAACTCTTTTAGAAGGCACGAATATGGTTAGTTTTTCGCTCTCCACTAGTTTATGTATCTTTTTAATGTTTTCTGGGGCTAGCAACTGAGGTGCGACAACCTTTGTTTGTTCAACATCTTCGTGAATAAACCAGTACGCATGGTTTAACCGATTTGCACCAAGCAGATTAAAGATGTAGTTACGATAATTATCAAAAATAGCAACAGTATTCAATAATACAAAATCGTTTTTTTTGATACTTAGTTGAGCTCCTGTTAATGATCCACCCAGTCCATGGGCTGCTTTTTCTGCAACAATACCCATATCTAAAAGTTCTTTTTTACGATTTTTGTTAACCAAGGGTGCTATTACTCTAATTGACTTACGAATACTTGGGTTCTTGCTAATAAGGTCATGAATAACCTGCAACAAAACAACAGGCGCACCGCTATTATCAATAGGATGTGATAGAAAGATATATTGTTTATGGTTTGGCCTTACTTTTTTTGCTGTTTGGTTTTTTAAAGTGTTAAGTGCTAATTTTGAAGATTCTCTAAGACCTTTATTCTTAGCATAAACTAAAGCTTTTGGAATTAGCTTCACAGCTTTCCGGGCCTTACCAAAATATACTGTGTTTTTTGAAGGATCTATTTGTGAATAATTATTGTTGTTAAAACCAATTTCTTTACGAAATTCTTTTTCATTTACAGACGGTCTCAATTTTTCAGTTATTATTTTTGAAAGAGGTTCAGTCACGTTTTCCCAATAATACTTGGGTTTAATGTCAGTGAGGGATTTCTTTACACCACTTAAGACACCCTTTTCCTTGTATATATCATTAATTGATTTAACAATACTCTCAGAAGACAAGTCGTCCATTTTTAAAGCAGCACCCGACTTAAGAAGATCTTCACTCAATGTATCGCCGCCATTTGTTAGTGTTACCACCTCGCCCCACACATAATCCATTACTCTAGTGCGCCACGAGAGAATGTTTTCTTCGCCGGGCTGATTGATACTAATCACAAAATCAGCATATTCATACCAATTAATACGTGTATCAAAATCAACCCAATCTACGAAAAACACATTCTTATTCAAAAGCTTGCTATCTTTTGCAAAATCATAAACGGCATCATATTGCCGACTAAAATCGGGATTAGGATTAAACGGGTTTTTTCCACCCACAATGACAAATTTGTAACTTGCATCTTCTTTCGAAAGAATAGAAATCGCCTTAATAAATTCATCAACACGAAACCAAGGGTACATACCACCAAACCACAGAATCCGTTTATCATCTTTTTTTCTTAATCCTAGTTCTTTGTAAGGATCAAGTTTGCTTTTTATCTTATTACTATGTATGCCAAATGGAACAATTAATAATCGAGACTCTCTGTAGGTTCGAGGATTAATAATGCCTAGGCTAGAAAGAACACCGGTATAGAATATCTTTTGGCTCTCACTTGCACAAAGGAAATAATCGCCACGAGATAATGTATTGTTGTGTCGTGACAGATCCGAAAAATAGTTCTTGTACTCTTGTTCAACATTTTTTGATTCCCGAGCAGAAACTTCAACATAAATAGGAACATATAAATCAAGAATAAGCTGAACCTCTTTTGATATGTTATTGGCCACAAAAATGGAAGGATCACCCATGCAGTAGCTTATTATCACACTGTCAAAACTGTTCATTAGACTTATGAATTGTTCATCCAGATTCCAATTTACAAGTTTTACTCCATCATGCTCACTTAACTCTTGTGAGAAAGAATTGTTTACACCGACTGTCACATCTATATTATTAGCAAGCAGTCCTTTTGCTAGTCCCCAGGCTCGCATGCCGCCACCTTCAATTGTTTGATATTGAGGAGTAGGTACGGGTCCATAAGTAATTATTAGACAAGATAGTGTCTGTTTTTGTTGAGACATATGTAACCTATAATACCAAAAATTGATACATTGATTCTAGTTGCCAGTTAAATTTACGGAAGAACAATTTGATTTGAGGCTGCGTGTGATTTCCAAGAAGTAAAGCCATAGTTCCAAACATGAAATTCAACTTTACCGCTTCCAGTTCCGCGCAATCCAACAAGGATTGCCTCGTCACGGCCATCTCCATCAACATCACCAAACTCAACCTTAGCGTCTGTCGGGTTTATTATTGGCATATTTGATGCAGTATGGGATAACCAAGAATTCTCCCCGGGTGCCCAAACATGAAACTCAACCCGACCCGAAGCAGTTCCGGTGAGAGATACTAGAATTGCCTCGTCATCTCCGTCTCCATCAAGATCAGCGAATCTAATCTTGTGTTTGGTTGAGTCAACCGCAAGCCGATTAGTCGCTTTGTTGTATAAGAAACTAGTTGATGCAATATTCCATCCATGAATTTCAACCTTTCCAGAGCCAGTACCACTGTATGCCACGAGAATTGCCTCATCTTTTCCATTCCCGTTCAGATCTGCCATAAGAACCTCGCGGGTCGCAGGATCAATAGCTGAATGAGGGCTTGCCTTTTGCGAGAAGAAATATGACCATGGCTTTGTCCAGATATGCGTTTCAACTTTTCCGGAACCTGTACCTTGTAAGCCAACAAGCAGGGGGTAATCTCTCTTATTTCCATCAAGATCTGCAAACAAAACCTTGTTATTTGCTGCTACTACACCTGGTTGATTACTAGCTATATGTGCCTTCCAGCTTGTGAAACCAGGATTCCAAACATGTGATTCAACACAACCGCTACCAGTTCCGGAATAGATTATTAGATTTGCAGTGTCAGCATCTGAGTCGTACTTACTAAATTGAACATCTGTTTTAACTTGTGTTACACCGTTATAGCAGACACCACTTACAGTGGAGCCAAACCAGTCAGTATATAATCTCCAGAAATTTCGATTTCCGTAAGCACTACATCCATCACCAGTACCATACAAATTTGCTAGAGCAGCAGAATTTGGTTGATAAGGAGTATAGTTATACAACCCTGCAGTTGCCTGATTCTCGATAAAAATATTGGTACCACCACATCCAGTATTAGGGTTATACTGAATGTAATTTGTCCTATTAAATCGATAACTAAAAGAAGAAGCATCTTTTGAGTATCTTTGGTATTGTCTAGCAGCATAATAAATCTGATTGAAAAAGCCCTCAACATCGTCATAGCAGCCATTTTGATTAGCATCAACACTGACGGGTAGACTGCTGTCAGGGCATCCATATCCAGTGGCTTTTGTGTATTGGATTGACCAAGGCCAATCATCTGTTAAAAGACTTTGCTCTTTTTGCAGCAATACAAGCATAACTTTAGGACTAACTGAACAAGCAACAGATACATCCTTAATAATTTGTGCTGCTGATTTTGTTCCACCACCTACAGCTCCACTGCAGTAACTGTCAGCTGGCATATAGGGAACGTTTTGTTGATAGTCTTTTAAGCAAGTATATGGAGGTGGGTATCCACGACTTGTGCCATAGGCGCCACGTGTAGTACCACTATAAGGCTGTGTGCCATTTGTATCACAAGAAGGCACCTTGCTATTTAGAAATGCCTGAATATCAGAAACCCCTAGGGCATTACTATCAAAAAATATATGATCATCAATAATGCGCCCAGCTCTGAAATCGTTACCAGATAGTGCGGAAACTCTTTGCAGCGAAGTAAAAACTGAAAAACTAAACAAAACAGCTAAAAAAAATAGCATGAATCTTTTTGTGTTCTGTGTGCTAAAGAAAACCATAAACCTATTGTACCTCTATATCTTGTTGAGTAGAACTACCCTCATAAAGCGATGACTTATAGGATATTGTTAGTTGCCATTTTCCTTTGTTTGCAAATTCACTTATTGGTATTTCGACACCGGAACAGATAGTTGTTGTTACATCCCGAAAAGCATCTACTTCTCGTGTTAGTTTCGAAGAACCATTAGTAAATGTATATAGACATTTACCACCATCTTCGAAAACATTTTGCACATATCCGGCTGCTTCTACTTGGCCTTCATAGGTACCTAATCGACTAATAATAACAACCGCAGAACTATTGTTGGTATTTGTATTATTTGAATTTTCATTTTCGTCTTTACTCAAGGCTTTCTTATTATTATCTGCTTGTTGTTTTTCTTCCTCAGTAGGTGGATTTAGATTCAGATAGTCGCCATTTGAATCTACATTCGACGGAGAAGAATTAACGTTTGATTTGTTGTTGAAATATCGTAACGAAGCGTATCCGCTCACTAAAATGGCAACGCCTAGTAGCAAAAGAAGCACATATCTTTTTCCAGGGTTGGTTTTAGATTGCTTTTTGTGTTTGTATTTAGTCATTTTTACATTTTCTAATGAAAGATTAATACTATGCTATTATTTTAGCATAAGAGATATAAAAAATCAATAGTACTCTGTGCTTACTCGAATTCTAAAAAGATGTGAAATCTTTTTGTGTATTGAGTTTTCGGTCAGTTGTTTTACTAATCAACATGGCAACATAAGCAGAAAATCCTATCACTAAGATGATGCCCAAAACAGAAACAACATCATTAATGTTATTAATCCAGGAAGATAGTTTAAAGTTAAAACTATAACCAATAAAATATAACAAATACAAAACATTAACACCGAGGATTATAAAAACCAGTTTGTTTCCTATTTTTTCAAATGACAAAAGTGATTTTATCGAATAACCCATCATCAAAATTAATAAAGCAGCACTAAAGTGTAGAGAACCAAGAATCTTTGGGTTTCCGAACATAATAGTTGTTAATATAACGGGTGTAATTATAAGAAACCAAAATAGTTTTCGGGAAGGAATACGTTTTATTAAACCCGCAAAGAAAGCGAACATTAGACCAATCCCCAAGGATCCTGGAATTGAATATATTCCCAGGGCCCAAATTTGGGTAGGTAAAGGTTTTTCATTTGGGAAAAGTAATTGGCGTGGTGTGACCAGGTACATTAAACCGTTAAGTCGCACCCAGATTATTTTAAGTGGGCTAGTAGCTAAAAATTCTCTGATGATTTGTCTTCCATCATTGGTTTTAGGTATGCCATCAAGAGAAAGCGGATAATATATAAAAGTACTCGGTTTCTTGTATAGAATTGATGACACAAAAACCCATGGGATCATAAATAGTATTGCTAAGCTAGAAAACCTAAATAGGTCAAAATACCTTTTTTTGATCAATAGGTATAAACCTGACGTAGCAATATATATAAGAGCTAGATCATGAGTAAGATACGCCATTCCAGCAGCTAAACCAGACAAATATATATAGTTCCTTGGCTGCTTGTCTAATAAGAAAACCCAAGACAGCAGAATAAAAAATGCTACTAGTGATTTTAGCCAAGAGAATATTGAGTTGTAAGCAAAAAAACTACTTATTACAAAAAATGGTAGCGTCATGTAAGCTGTTCTTTTGCCAAAGAACTTAATTATTAACAAAAAAGCGGGAAAGATTAGAATTGAATTCAGAATATGTGAAATTATTTGGAATTTCACATAAGTTCTATCATTATCACTTGCATCATTTGACCACAAATACGGTATTGGTGTTTGGTCTCCAAGTAGGTTATAAAAGGAAGTAGTAACAGAACCCATCAATATAGTTCTTTGAAAGAAATTAACATCCCATTCTTCTATAAAGGAGTTTTTTGCAGGATCCAGATTGTTTTGAAAGAACTGCGCTTGGCGATATGGGATGTAGTTATCGTTAGCTTGAGTATGAGCAAAATTCAATACCTTAACATTTAACACATTGTAGTTTCTATTTTCGATTGGTGCCGGGTCAGGAATATATGAAGAATCTGAAGTACTAATCAATGTAAGATTTAAAAGTAAACCTGGCAATAGGGTCATCAATAGAAAGCAAGCGATTATTAGTCTAGCTGAAATTAATTGTTTCCAAGACCTATCTCTAATAAATAGAAAACTGCCGGATACAATATAAATCCATAACAAGATAGTTAAATAGCCAGCGGGTATATCAATTGCGTATTCTAGAATTCCACCCATCATGAAAACAAATAAGCTCATTGAATAGGCAACACATATACTTAAAACTGGTTTCTTATCTAATGTTTTTATTTTTGAAACATAACCGAAAGAGGGAAGTAGGAAAACAATATGTATGAATATGAAGTACAAGAATTCCATAATTATTTCTCTTTTTTGGCACGTTTATTCTTTGTTGCAATTGCGAAAGTTTGCTTACCCATTAATAACTGGGCTAGAGGAATTTTTAGATATAATTTTATCAACCACTTTGTAGCAGGTATTTTAGAATTAGCGGTATAGGGCAAAAATCTTACTTTGCGATATGTTTGAGTATAATTTGTAAGATGAAATGCTTCAGCAAGACTTTTTTCTGTGATTGGCAACGTGTGGTCTATATAGTCCCAATATTGATTTCCAACTAATCGAATATTTGGTTGCAAGACCATTAATTTACCGCCGGGCTTTAGTACCCTATGTATTTCTTTTAAAGTATCAATAAGTTCATTTTTACTATCTAGGTGTTCAAAAAAATTGCTTGTAAACACAACATCAACCTTATTCGTTAGTTTTTTAGGGAGTTTGGTACTCAAAGCTTGGAACACTTCCACGTCTTTATTAGCCATTTTTTTTGTCTTTATATTTAAATCTACAGCAATCTTTTGTTTACAATTAATGTTATTAATAAACTCACAGTAGCCTGCAGCAAGATCAAGCACGACGTCATTCTCGTTGATAAATTTTTGAAAAAAATCTTCACATAAAACTTCCCACATTATGTTTCTTTTTGCCACACTCTTGTCAAAGCGATCAGCGTAAATGGATAAAACATAGTCTTTCATAAATTTGCCTCCTCTTTTTTCTTATAATCACCCCTTGACAGCCACTTTTCAATTAAACAATAAAGAATTATATAAAAGTAACGACTACCCATTTCTTTGATTTTGAGATTTGATTCTCCGACTGCTCTGTTAGTCCAGTAGTTTGGAACAACTGCATAGGTATATCCTCTTACAATTGCTTTAAGAGGTAACTCGACAGTCAAGTTAAAATGGTGACTTAAGAATGGTTTTACGCCGTCGATAGTCTCTCGTTTGTATAGCTTGAAAGCATTAGTTACATCGTTATATTTAACACCAAAAAGCACCCTAATTATGTTATTGGTGAATCTGTTTAGAAAAATTTTATTCCTTGGATAGTCTATAGTTTTACCACCCTTAATAAACCTAGAACCAAATACAGCATCATAATTTCCTTCCTGCATTTTTCTGTAATAGGAAACAAGATCTACTGGTCTGTCCGACATATCGGCCATGACAACAGCAACACAATCACCATTATAATTTTCTAGGCCGTTGCGCACATTAAAGCCGAATCCATTAGGCGGCACATTGTTAACGTATCTGACTTCTTTTATTTCTTTTGTTAGTCGCTTTAATATTTCCTCTGTTTTATCTTTACTGCTGTCGTTGCTCACGAGTATCTCGTGAGGGATTTTTTCTTTTTTTAATTCGTCATGAAAAGCACGTACAGTTTTTTCTATAACAGCCTCTTCGTTATAAGCTGGGATTACTAACGACAACAATGGTTGTTTAGGCAAGGATTGGCTCGAGGTCTTTTTCATTCGATTTTATCCATTCATAAATATCAGTAACAGTTGCTTTTGCGTCCTTTTCCCATTTTAGGCCAGATTTTTCAAGAAACTTTGTACTATCAGTGATAAAAAATCTAAGATCTGCTGGGCGATCTTCTTTTATAGAATCAATTGTAATTTTGTTTCCAGTTACTTCTTCACACAGTGCAGTAAGCTCTTTTAAAGAGACGCTATTTTCTAATCCGCCACCAATGTTCCAGGTGTCGTTGGCGTAGGTATCAAAATCTTTTAATTCAGTAGCGATAGCTCTATATAAGTCATCAATATGTATGAAATCACGAACTTGTTTTCCTTCACCACCATAACCAATATATGCTAGTTGTTTATTAAAGTAATGTTTAGCAACCCAAAGTACAAAAACACCCTGGTCTACTTTGCCCATTTGCCATGGCCCAGTAATCACACCACATCGATTATTGATTGCTTTTAACCCATAGGTATCAATATATTCAGTTAGAAATAACTCAGAAGCTAGCTTGGTAGCACCGTATAATGAACGCGATGCGTCGAGAGGGAAGTTTTCAGCAATTCCAAGGCTGCTCGCTCCAGCAATTTTTTGATTATCCGAGATCGCAAAGCGGGTTTCGGTTTCTTTGAAATCTAGGTTGTTAATATAACTTATTGGATATATACGGCTTGTCGACAAAAACATAACATGTGATTGATGCTGGCGGGCTACCTCCAAGCAATTTAATGTTCCAGTGAGATTTGTATTTATTAGATAATCAGGAGCAGAATTAATACCTGCGAGGACAGAAGGTTCAGCCGAACATTCAATTAGCAAATCAACGTTATCAAAAACAAGATCTTCTTTGTTCCTGATATCACCATGAATAAAATCAATAGATAGATCCTTTAGGCGTTTGATTGCTAGCTCTGATCCGCGCCGCTTAAGATTGTCTAAGCAAGTAATATTGAGCTCAGGGAAATCAGTCTTTAGTTTGATAGCCAAATTTGATCCGACAAATCCTGCGCCACCTGTAATTACAATGTGCTTGTAATTCACTATTTACTTACCGCCGCACACATTTCTTGTAATATGGCATCAATATCGTATTCGAAGTCCCAGTCCGGGTAATGGTTTTTAAACTTAGAAACGTCAGATATGTACCAAATATGGTCACCGATTCGATTTTGGTTGGAAAGTTCGTAGTTAGCTTTCTTCCCTAGTAATTTTTCTATTTTGGTGATCGCTTCCAACATAGAAATATTCGATTGGCGTGCACCACCGATATTATAAACTTGGCCACCAGCTTGAGGTTTTTTGTAGAAATGGTAGAAAGCATTTACGAGATCATGTGAATGGATATTGTCTCGAACTTGTTTACCCTTATAACCGAATATAGTGTACTTTTTACCAGAAGCAATACATTTAATTAAGTACGCTAAGAAACCATGTAGCTCTGCTGCGGAGTGAGAAGGACCGGTTAAGCAACCACCTCTAAATACTGCTGTTTTAAAGTCAAAATACTTACCATATTCTTGCACCATAACATCTGCTGCTACTTTAGACGCCCCAAAAATTGAGTGCTTGCAATCATCAATACTCATGGATTCATCAATGCCATTGTAGTACTGGTGATTCTCTGGTAGCTCCCATCTTGTATCTAATTCTAGTAGTGGAAGTTCATTCGGCTTATCACCATAAACTTTATTTGTTGAAGTAAAAATAAATACTGCATCTGGACAGTGTTTTCGCATGTTCTCTAGCATTACCAATGTGCCATTAGCGTTTACGGTAAAGTCAGTAAAAGGTTCTTTGGCAGCCCAGTCGTGGGAAGGCTGTGCTGCTGTGTGTACTATCAGATCAAACTTATGTTTTTTGAATATCTTTTCTACTTCGTCGTTGTCACGAATGTCGACATTATAGTGCGTATAGGCTTTTTTAAGCTCGTCTTCTACTTTTTTGCGGTTCCATTCAGTACTGGCTTCATCGCCAAAGAAATAACTTCTTAGATTATTATCAATACCTACAATCTCAAAACCCTTACTTGCAAAAAACTTTGCAGCTTCTGAACCAATGAGCCCACCAGAGCCCGTTACAAGTGCTTTCATCTAAACCTCTTTATTTACTACAGTCACAGTATAGTTAGTGAGATTCAGACAGTCAATTTGTAAGAACTAATTACATACAATAAAATAATACAGAATGAATATTACAGTAGTTGGCACCGGCTATGTGGGGTTGGTAACTGGTACTTGTTTCGCAGAAATGGGGAATAATGTTAGCTGTGTAGATATTGATGAAGTAAAAATTAAAAAACTTCAAAAAGGAAGAATACCTATATATGAACCAGAATTAGAGGATTTGTTTAAAAAGAACATTGATGAAAACAGACTTTCTTTTACAACAGATTTGAGGGAAGGCGTAAAAAAAGCACAGTTCATATTTCTAGCTTTACCAACACCACCAGGCGATGATGGTTCGGCTGACCTTTCTTATATACTTGGAGTTGCTGAAGAACTTGGCAAGATCCTTGACCATTATGCGATAGTTATTGATAAAAGTACTGTACCAGTTGGAACAGCCGACAAAGTAAGCTCTCAAATTGCGAAGAATATAAAAGTTGATTTTGATGTTGTTTCAAATCCAGAGTTTTTGCGAGAGGGTTTTGCTGTTTCGGATTTTATGAACCCCGACAGAGTAGTTATTGGCACGAGTTCAGAAAAGGCTAAAAAACTACTTGAAGAACTCTATAGTCCGTTTGTCAGAGAAGGCAACCCAATATATTTCATGGACGAAAAATCTGCCGAAATGACCAAGTATGCTGCTAACGCTTTCCTCGCAACAAAGATCAGTTTTATGAACGAGGTGGCCAACTTGTGTGAACAAACCGGTGCCGATGTCGATTCCGTAAGACTTGGCATTGGTTCTGATGAACGAATAGGAAAACGCTTTTTGTTTCCAGGAATTGGTTACGGCGGCAGTTGTTTTCCTAAAGATGTATTAGCGCTAAATCGAACAGCCCAAGAACATGATTACACTTTCCAAATTCTTGAGTCCGTCATGGATGTTAATAGTTATCAGAAGAAACGACTCGCCAACAAGGTAAGAGACTATTTCAAAGGCGACATATCAGGGAAAACTTTTGCTCTTTGGGGGTTGGCATTTAAACCTGATACTGACGATATTAGAGAAGCCCCAGCCCTAGAAATCATCCAAACTCTTACTCAAGAAGGGGCAAACGTAGTCGCATTTGACCCGGAAGCGATTGAAAATACAAGAAAAATTTTTAAAGAAAATAGAGATGTTAGTTTTGTAGAAAATGAGTACGAAGCACTTAAAGATGCTGACGCTCTAATTATCGCAACAGAGTGGGAACAATTTAGGGCACCAGATTTTGCTGAAATTAAAAAACTACTTAAAAAACCAATAGTATTTGATGGACGAAATTTATACGAACCAAAATTTATGAAGAATCAGGGGTTTTATTACGAAAGTATCGGAAGAAATACGGTTACATTATGAGCAAAGGAAATATACTTATTGCGGGCGGATCAGGGTTCTTAGGATCCTACCTTTGTGATTATTATGTTTCACAAGATTATTTTGTTGACTGTCTTGATAATCTGTCCACGGGATCTAAGAATAACGTAAAACATTTATTGAACAACAGACTATTTAGTTACACACAACATGACGTTACAAAAAAACTTCCAAAAGATATTTCTGACAAAAAATATGATTTTATCTTGAATATGGCTTCACCAGCAAGTCCGCCTCATTACCAGAGACTTGCAGTTGAAACTTTAGAAGTTGGATCGCAAGGAACAAAAAATTTATTAGAAAAGGCGTTAAAAGACAAAGCTCGCTTTTTCCACGCATCAACTAGTGAGGTATATGGTGATCCTGATGTTCATCCTCAACCTGAATCATACAAAGGTAGCGTTAATTGTTATGGCCCAAGAAGCATGTATGACGAAGCTAAAAGATATGCTGAGGCTCTAATTTATGTTTATCACGAAAAATATGGAGTTAATACCACAGTCGCTCGATTTTTTAATACCTATGGACCTAGAATGGATCCTCATGATGGAAGAGTAGTTTCCAATTTGATTGTTCAAGCAATAAAAAATAAGCCTTTAACTATTTACGGTGATGGTACTCAAACACGCAGTTTCTGTTATGTAGATGACCTAGTGAACGGAATAATCAAATTGATTGAATCAAATGAACACAATCCGATAAATCTAGGTAATCCAGGCGAATTCACCATAAATGAACTTGCAGAAAAGGTACTAAGTTTGACAGGCAGTAAATCAAAGATAACTTATTCACCGCTGCCGGGTGATGACCCATTACAGCGAAAACCAGTTATTGAAATTGCCAAAAAGAAATTGAATTGGGAACCAACTATTGATCTTGAAACTGGATTACAAAAAACAATCGAGTATTTCAAAAATCAATCATTATGATTTTTTACAAATATGTGGTTTTTGTATAAGTAATACGTCCATGTCATCTGTATGGCAACAGCAATAGCTTTTGCAATTATGAAGTTTATATAGTGGCTTGCGCCACTGACAAATAAAACTACAAAGAAGTAGTTGAATATTAGTAAAAGGAGGTAGGTAGTTATATGTTTTTGCAGACTCTCTTTTTCACGTATATCAAAAGTCCAATATCGATTAAGCAAGAAGTTGTAGGTAATAGAAACCCAGTAAGCGATTGATGTCGCAGCTGCAATCTTTACATATAAATGCTCGTGCAATATGTATAGTATCGAAAAATCTATTATAAAAGTTGATCCGCCAACAAATAAATAACGAATGAAGTGATGTTTGTACAAAAATAATAGAAAGGGTTTTACTTTTTTCACAGAATTTACTTAATTGATATCAAATACTTTCCGTAGCCAGACTTATGTAGTGGCTCTGCTAACTTCTCGAGTTGTGATGAGTCGATGAAGCCCTGTCTATACGCTATTTCTTCAATACAGCCAACTTTAAGTCCAGTTCTTTTCTCTACCACACGTATGTATTCTGAGGCATCATTCATAGAACCGAATGTTCCAGTATCCAACCAAGCTGAACCACGATCCATAATTTTAACCTTGAGTTTGCCTTGCTTCAAATACTCCTCATTGACTGTAGTAATCTCAAGCTCGCCACGATCACTGGGTTTTATGTTTTTAGCGATTTCTATAACATTATTATCATAGAAATATAAGCCAACAACAGCATAATTTGACTTTGGCTTGGCTGGTTTCTCCTCAACAGATAATGCCTTGAATGAAGAATCAAACTCAACTACCCCGTATCTTTCGGGATCAGAAACTTGATAAGCAAAAACAATGCCGCCCTCGGGATCTACACATTTTTTAAGGCTATCACCAAATCCATGCCCATGAAAAATATTATCACCAAGTATTAAAGCAACCTTGTCGCTTCCAATAAACCTCTCACCGATAATAAAAGCTTGAGCTAGCCCTTCAGGATTTGGTTGAACAGCATACTCTAAATTAATACCTACTTCAGAGCCATCACCTAGCAATCTTATAAATTGATCTTGGTCTTCAGGAGTGGTAATAATCAAGATTTCACGAATTCCGGCACTCATAAGTGTGCTTAGTGGATAGTAAATCATCGGCTTATCATAAATTGGCATCAATTGTTTACTAATACCCTTTGTTATTGGATACAAACGAGTTCCCGAGCCACCTGCTAAAATTATTCCCTTCACTTTGCTAGCTCCTTCCGTACATACTTCTCTAAGTCTTCTTTCCAATCGACTGGTTTATAGCCAGTCCTTGCTATTTTATCAAGAGATAAGGTACTTTGAAGAGGACGAGGGGCAATACCTTCCTTGCCTTTAAAGTATTCCTGAGTCGTTGTGTTGGTCACGTTTAAATCATAATTACCCAATTCAAAAATCTTACGTGTTATATCTGCCCAACTCACCGGATCGCCCGAACTAGTCACATTATATGTACCAAAATCACAATTGTTTGATAACAGGTGATCAATAGCCCTAACTAGCTCAGAGGTAAAGGTTAAACGACCAATTTGATCTGCAACAACAGTTGGCTTTATTCCTTTTTTTGCGACACCAAGCATAGTTCTCACAAAATTATTACCCTCACCGATTACCCAACTTGTACGTAATATGTAGTGTTTTCCAATTTGCGAGACTAGCAGGTCACCAGCAGCCTTACTAGCGCCATAAACTGACAGTGGAGCAAACGCTTCATCTTCGGTATGTTCTGTTTTAGTGCCATCGAAAACGTAATCAGTGGAAATATGAACAATTGTAAGTTTATTCTGCCATGACGCTCGAACAAGATTACCAACAGCTTCTGCATTAACTTTCCATGCAGCTATTCGGCCTTCATCAGTTTCTGCTCCGTCGACATTTGTATAGGCTGCAGCGTTGAGGATAATATCAACCTTTGACCAATCATAGTTGTTGACTGAGTCTCTATTTGTAATATCAAGTTCATCAATGTCGGCAGACTGAGCGTCAGGGTATTGTTGTTTTAATGCGGTGCCTAGTTGACCATTTGCTCCTACGATGAATATTCTTGAACTATCCATTTGGTTATACCTCCATTGGTTTAACTTCTGAAAGGGCAGGGTGCATAGTATCTTTTTCTGAAATAACGGCTTTTTCCTTTTTGATTGGCCAGGGTATATTTAATTCGTTGTCGAATAAGTTCACGAAGGTATAAGCACTGTCTGGTGACCAATGTTCGTTAACCAGGTAAGTATAAGTAACGTTTTCTTCAAGGGTTTGATAACCATTAGCTACTCCTCTAGGCACAAAAACTGCCACTCCAGGGTTAATCTCAAGAGTAAATGTTTTGCCAAAATTTTGACCAGCTCTCAGATCAACCCACGCACCAAAAACAGAACCATTTGCAACGGATATAAATTTTTCCCAAGGCTCAGCGTGTAAACCTCTTGTTACACCAACTTCCTTGTTAAATGAAAAGTTATTTTGCACAACTTCAAATTCTGGAAGTCCCAATTTTTGCATTTTTTCCTTCTGATAATTTTCTTTAAACCAACCCCTATTGTCGCCATGAACAGCAAGTTTGATTACATAGAAACCAGGGATTTGTGTTTCGCTTACCTCGAGCTCATTATAATTTTGAGGATCAAAAGTCATTTATCTGCCAAGTTCCTTGTACTTTTCTTCAGTTTCTTGCTTTTGTGGTTTCCACCATGACTCGTTCTGTTTGTACCAATTAATTGTGTTCTCTAAACCTTTGCTGAAGTCTGTAAAGACTGGTTGCCAACCAAGTTCTTTTGTCAGTTTTGAAGCATCAATTGCATATCGCATATCATGTCCGGGTCGATCATTTACATGGTCATAATCTGCAGAATTTTTACCCATAAGTTCAAGAATTAACTCAACTACTTCTTTATTATTTTTCTCACCATTCGCACCAATGAGATAAGTTTCACCAATCTTGCCCTTTTCCAGAATAGCTAAGACTGCTGAGGAGTGATCTTCTGTATGAATCCAGTCTCGAACATTTTCTCCAGTTCCATACAGTTTTGGTTTTCTATCTTCTAATATTTCCGTTATTTGCCGGGGTATGAACTTCTCTACGTGCTGATATGGCCCATAATTATTTGAGCAATTGGATATAGTAGCTTGAACGCCAAAACTTCGAACCCAAGCACGAACCAACATATCTGATCCGGCCTTTGTACTGGAATATGGACTGGATGGGTTATAAGGAGTCTCGGGAGTAAATTTGTGTGGGTCATCTAGCTCGAGATCTCCATAGACTTCGTCAGTAGAAACGTGATGAAAACGGATGTTGTGTTTTCGAACAGCTTCCAGCAATGTATATGTACCAATAATATTAGTTTCTACAAAAGGCCACGGTGTATGTAGGGAATTGTCATTATGAGATTCAGCAGCAAAGTGCACAACGGCGTCAGCATCTTTAACGGTTTCATCAACAGCCTCTGGGTTGCATATATTCTCGACAACTAATTGAACGCGATTATCGTCAAGACCAGATAAGTTTTCCTTATTACCGGCATAGGTTAGAGCATCTAATACTACAATTTGCCAATCAGGACGCTCACTATAAATATAATGAACAAAATTCGACCCAATGAACCCAGCTCCGCCAGTAACTACAATCTTCATTTTCTCGTTAATTATAACAATAAACAGAAGTATCTACGACTTAATAACTGCAGTAACTTTGGCAACAAGTGAATCAAGAGATTCTTTGTCCTTGCCTTCTGCATTCAAGCGCAAAATCGGTTCGGTGTTGCTTGGTCTAACATTGAACCAGGAATTTTCAGTATAAACGGTTAAACCGTCTAGCATATCTTGTTTTTTAGTGCTGAATTCCTTGGACAATTTATCAATAACAGCTTGTTTATCTGAAACTTCAAAATTTGTTTCTGGGATATGATAATATTTTCGGTAATTTTGAGCTATCTTTGAAACAGATTGACCACTTTCTGATATAAGTCCGAGGCCCACTACGGCTGCAATCAGACCTGAATCAGCCATGAAGTTATCCCGGAAGTAATAATGTCCACTGCTTTCACCAGCGAACAACGCATCGTGTGTCCGCATATCGGCTTTTATAAAGGAATGTCCAACTTTAGTACGAATTGGCTTGCCGCCACCTGATTCTATAGTTTCGGGCACGATCCAACCACAAGTCGCGTTATAAAGAATTGTTGTTCCAGATTGTTTTTGCAAGAAATAATCTGCAAGCATGGCTGTCATTGTCGTTCCCGATAAAGCGTTACCTTGCTCATCAATTAAGACTGCACGATCTCCATCGCCATCAAATGCAATGCCGACGTCAGCCTTTTCTTTTTTTACTCGCTCGATTAAGTCCTTAATATTTTCTGGTTCTATTGGATTGGCAATGTGATTTGGGAATGTACCATCAAGCTCAAAATACATCTCTGTTACTTCAAATGGGACATATGGCTCAAGCTCAGGAAATATTTTGCCTGCCATTCCATTTCCCGCATCAACAACAACTTTAAGGGGCTTTAACTTTTTGCTGTCAACAAATGAGAGGACATGTTCAATCCAATCTTCAACAACGTCTTTTGTCTCATATTTGCCTAGGTTTTTATCTGATTCAATATTGTCTTGTTTTGCTAGCTCTCGTATATCTGCTAAACCAGTTTCTATACCTACTGGTTTTGCACCTTCACGACAGAACTTAATACCATTATATTCACCAGGATTATGACTAGCAGTGATCATGATGCCACCAGCTAGCTCATAGTGGCCAACCGTGAAATAAATCATGTCACTAGTTACTTCGCCAATATCCCAGACATCTCGACCTTGTTTTCTTAAACCATCTATAACAGCTTTTGCTAATTCAGCCGAATCCGGACGCATATCACGACCTACTGCAACAGTACCTTTATCAGGCAGCCATTCACCAAAAGCTCGGCCAATTTGGCCCACAGTAGTTTTATTTAGTTCTGATCCTACTTTGCCACGCACATCGTACGCAAGAAATATTTTATCTAGTGAATCCATTAAATCTCCTAATTTCACATTCTAGTATACTTTACTTATGAATTGGGAAAATACATGAAACGTGTAATTGTTAGCGGATATTTTAATCCACTTCATGGTGGTCATTTGGATATGATTGAGGCCGCCGGACAACTTGGAGATTATCTGATAGTTATTGTAAACAATGACGATCAACAACGAATTAAAAAAGGAAAAATAATCCTTGACCAAAACAATCGAGCTAGACTGATGAATGCCCTAAGGCCAGTACATGAAGTTGTGATTGCTATAGACAATGATTCGTCAGTGATAGAAACACTTAAAAAAATTGCTGATATTTATGCTGACGATGAATTAATATTTGCCAATGGTGGTGACAGAGACTCAGACATAGTTACACCTGAAACTGCGGTTTGCAATGAATTGGGGGTAATAATGGCTTACGGAGTTGGGGGTATTAAAAAAACAGATTCATCCACCAGGATTAATCAAGAACTTGGACATCAAAAATAGACTACGTACGACTGATACTTTGTTGCCAATTCCAGGCATCTCTAAGCGCATCTTCAAGACTCAAAGTAGGTTGCCATTCTAGAATAGACTTTGCTTTATCGACTGCCGCATATGCGCTAATTATGTCTCCTTGACGACGAGGGCCAATTTTGTAGGTAACTTTCTTTCCGGTTGTTTTTTCGAAGCTTTTAATTACTTCTAAAACACTACTACCTTTGCCGGTCCCTATATTAAATGTGTCATAGTATCCTTCTTTTTGATTAAGTAAGTGCCTTAAAGCATTAACATGTGCTTTGGCAAGGTCAACTACGTGTATGTAATCGCGAATACAGGTACCATCTGGTGTCGGATAGTCGTTGCCATTAATAACCAACTCTTTTCTTATTCCTGCTGCAGTTTGGGTGACAAATGGTACAAGATTTGCTGGTATTCCCAAAGGTAATTCTCCGATTAGTGAGCTAGGATGCGCGCCAATTGGATTAAAGTATCGAAGAGAGGCTACTTTTAGAGAATTGCTAGCCAAAACGAAATCTTTAATTATTGTTTCATCCATTTGTTTTGTTGAACCATAGGGGGATGATGCAGGTTTAATTTCTTCATTTTCTGTGATTGGTAGAATCTTTGCTTCACCATAAACTGTACAAGATGAAGAAAAAACAAAAGAACTAACATTAAAATTTCCTATTATCCTAAGTAAATTAATAAGCCCAGACACATTATTTTGATAATATTTCAAGGGATTTTTCACTGATTCGCCTACTGCTTTATAAGCGGCGAAGTGAATAATACTACTTACATTCTCATTTTTTATCACTTCTGTTAAAAGTCTACTGTCACCAAAGTCACCTTCGTAAAAAGTAATATTTTTTCTAGTTAGTAGTTTTAATTTTTCTAGAACTGAACGATCTGAATTTTCAAAATTATCTACAATTATTGGATTGAAGCCTGCCTCGAGTAGTTCTACTACTGTATGAGATCCAATATACCCAGCACCACCAGTAACCAATACTTTATTCATAGAATATATATAGTTTATTCTACGGTAACTGATTTAGCTAGATTACGAGGTTTGTCGACGTCTAGCTTTTTATCAACAGCTATATAGTAGGAAAAAAGCTGCAATACTGTAGCGAATAGTAATGGCTGAAGTTGCTCAATTGTTTCTGGTATTTCTATAGAGTCTTCAATGTTCATTTGAACTCTAGATTTTTGCGAATGGATAGCTATTATTGGTCCTTTTCTAGAATGTATTTCTTCAAGATTAGAGATAGTTTTTTCAAACAGATTTCCGTTAGGAAGTAATGCTAATGTAGGGAAATTTCTTTCTATCATTGCGAGAGGTCCATGTTTCATCTCACCAGCTGCGTATCCTTCAGCATGAATGTACGATACTTCCTTAAGCTTTAATGCTCCTTCCAAGGCACAAGGATACATATAACCACGTCCAATGAATAGGAAGTCACGATACTTCGAATACTTTAGAGCTATCTTTTTGATTTTTTCAGACTGTCTTAGAATCTCAGTTATTTTAGTCGGTACGTTAACCAATTCATTTACAACAGGTTTATATAGACTACTATTTCCATTTGATAGGTAAAGTGCAATTTCCGCAAGTACTGTTACCTGAGCAATGAAAGCCTTGGTGCTTGCTACTGATTTTTCTGGTCCGGCGTGGCAATATACACCAGCATCAGTCATTCTAGCAATTGTGGAGCCAACAGAATTCACGATGCCTAGCCTTAAAATTCCATAGTCCTCAACCTTGTTAAGTGCGGCTATGGTGTCTGCAGTTTCACCTGATTGAGAAATTGCAATTACTACCGTACTTCGCGATAAAGGTTCTTTTCGATATTTGAATTCAGATGCCAATTGGACTTCTACTGGTATTCCGGCAACTTCTTCTATTAAATATTCACCAACTAGACCAGCATAGTAAGATGTACCACAGGCTACTATAATTATTCGATCAATATATTGAAGCTGATTTGCAACTGATTCTAGCCCACCAAGTTTAACAATATTTTCGTTAGGTTTAATTCTACCAACTATTGCAGATTGAACAGTCTGCGGTGATTCAAAGATCTCTTTCAGCATATAGTGAGGAAAATCACCAAGAGATGTTTCCTTTGAATCAACTTGAATGTTCTCAGGGTTTTTTGTTATATCCATGGATTTTTTATAGTCATGAATACGAAGAGAATCTGAGCTCACAACAGCTAATTCATAATCTTCAAGATAAAATACTTTTTTTGTATCACTGCCTAAAGCACTAATGTCAGAGGCTACTATATGCTCATGTTTGCCAACACCAATAACGAGTGGGCTAGAAAGTTTTGCAACATAAACATTCCTAGGATCGTCTTGATAAGCTGCCGCAATTGCGTATGCTCCTCGCAATTCTCTAAGAGTTTGCTTAAAGGCTTCCAGGAAAATTTTCGTTTTGCCTAAGTGATAGTCAATAAGTTGTGGTATTACCTCTGTATCCGTGTTGGATTTAAATCTATAACCCTTTTTGATCAGAAATTGTTTTAGATCCTGGTAATTTTCGATAATTCCATTGTGAACCACAAAAATATTGCCTTTAGAATTGGTATGGGGATGTGCATTGGCTTTAGTGGGACTTCCGTGTGTTGCCCATCTTGTATGACCGATGGCTAGTCCATAGCTTTCTTTAAGCCCACTGAGCTCTTCTGATAGTCTTTCAACTCTACCGGCGGTTTTTATTAACTTTGCATTATTCTTATCAATAATAGAAATTCCTGCAGAGTCGTATCCTCTATATTCTAGTGCTTTCAGACCCTCAATCACGGGTTCAATAGCTGATCGATTTCCTATGTAACCAACAATACCGCACATGTTTTCCTTTCTTTTATTTGTGCGGGGCTATTTTACAACTTGATTTACCTTATCAATCAATGATTTTTGGAAATTTTCGACAGAAAAACGCTTTGATTCACGTTTTATATCATCCGATGAATATTTTTGGGGTTCAAAGTCCTCTAAAACTCTACATAAAGAATCTGTGTTTTGATTGTCAAAAAATTCGCCTGTTTTTCCTGGAACAACGTAGTCCAAGGCCCCACCTCCTCTATAAGCAATAACCGGTAACCCTGCTGCCATTGCTTCTACAGGCGAGATTCCAAAATCATCTAGACCCGGAAATATGAATGCTTCACTCGATGAAATAGCATCATTTACTTGTTTGTCAGTCGCATTTGTAATGAATTTAATAGAAGTTCCTGACATATTAATTAATTCTTGATGTTCTGGCCCGTCTCCCACAACAGTCAATGGCAAATTTAGTTTTGTGCAAGCTGCGACTGCTAAATCAACTCTTTTGTAAGGTGTTTGTCTACCAGTTATAACAAAACCGTTTTTAGTCTTACTCGATAATTTGTTAAATCTTTCTAATTTTACTGGAGGGAAGATCATGGCGCTGTCCCGCTTATAATATTTCTTAATCTCTTTTTGTATATGTGAAGAAATTGCAATTAACTCAGTCGGTCTTTGGGCAGCTCTAAAGTCCCATTTTCTCATTGGTGAAACTAACATTTTTAAACCCAACCTAGCGAGCCAATTGAACTTTCCAAACCCTGGTTCCTTCAAATATTGTTCGTATCGGCTCCAGTAATAATGTGTGGGGGCGTTACATATGCACAGATGAGTTGTACTTGGGCCAAACTTAACTCCTTTTGCTTCAGCGCCAGTATTGGAAATTATAATGTCGTATTCACTAAGATCTAATCTAGAAAAATACCAAGCTCTAAAAACCGGTATGAATTTTTTAAGGCGCTTAGGTATTTTTTGTAGCCATCCTACACGTATATCAGCATTTTTGAACCAGTCAATTTTTTCGGGATCATACTGAGATGTGTAAATTGGGGCTTCGGGAAACATCTTGTGGAGCTCGAGTACTACACGCTCAGCGCCACCAATACCGGTTAACCAATCACAAACAATAGCTACTTTTTTATTTTTTGCAATTTGTTGCATTTTTATTTTGCCCCGGTGCCAGTAATTACTGCTCGGAGTGTTCTTACCAAAATTGTTATATCGAGCCAAAAACTCCAGTTCTGGACATAGTAAATATCAAGTTTTCGTCTTTCGTCGAAACTTATGTCCTCGCGTCCAGAAATTTGTGCCAAACCAGTTATACCAGCTTTGACACTCAAAATATCGTGCTTTCGTTCGTATGTATTTAGTTCGGCGGCAATAAGTGTTCTTGGTCCCACTAAGCTTAAGTCTCCAATAAGAACATTAAATAATTGGGGTAGTTCATCAAGGCTTGTTCTTCGCAAAAAGTTACCAATTTTGCTGATACGAGGATCTTTATTTAATGAGTAACCGTTTGCTTTATATTTTTCATATAGCTCTGGTTTACCTATTTTCTCGAATGCCTCCTTGTCACTCAAGCCGCTAATGTCTGCTCTATGTGTTCTGAATTTGAATACCATGAATTCTCGATTAAATCTTGTAAGCCTGGTTTGCCTGAAAAATACAGGTGCTTTCGGATCCGACAACTTAAGCATTATTGCAACTATTAGCATTATTGGTGACGTTACAATGACAATAAGAATTGAAATAAATAGATCAAAAAGTCTTTTAATAACCTTACCCCAACCAATTAATGATGTCTGGTGTACGGCAATAACAGGACGATCAGCAAACAATTCAACTTCTATGTTTCCAACAAACATATCACTATTGCCCGGAATAAATCTATATGACATATGGTTTAACTGACATAACCTGATGATTTCGTTATTTTTGTCTTGATTCTTAAATAGTTCTGTCTGAATAACGCCGTGTGGTTTTTCTTTTAGTTTTTCCAAAGCATCTGTGAAGTCCTGAAAACTAGGAATTTTGTGGACACGTCTGCCGACTGTCCCAATGATCTTCAATCCTGTACGTTTGGTGTTACTCATCGAGTGAGCTATCTCAGATGTAGCATCTGTGTCACCAACCAGCAGTATATTACTTATGCCGATTCCATACCTGAATAACAAATGTCTAATAAATCTAGCTAAGGTTCGGAATATCAAAAGATAAGTAAAGCCTAAAAACAATCCGTAAACTGGCACCAAACGAGCTGGAAATAGAGCCTCATTTGATACAAAATCATATCCAATAAATGCCAAAATACCCAAGAAAGAACTGACTAATAGCTTGCCGATCTCAACGAAGCGTTTTTCGTATATCTCATGGTTATATAATCCCAAGAAAGCATTAATAAATATCCAAACAGGTAATATAACTAAAAATGCGTATAAAAAGGTCAGAGCAGGTATCTGAGCTATTAATGGTCGGGGGTCAAATTTAACACGTAAAATATATGCTGAAGTAAAAGCAGCAACAAGTGCAAGAAAATCGCCGACAACAAGAAAAAGTGCGTATACAAGAGATGCGTTATTTTTCATAAATGACTGTTTATAATTGTATCACTAGTGTAGCTTGGTAGCATCAATGATATACTGAACTAAAAGCGATCAAGCTTATGTCAAAAATGTCCTCAAAAGCTAAAAACAAGACCCCATTTTTTACCAAAAGAAGCATGATTGGTTATGTTGCGGGCGGTGGAGCGTATTTCTGGAGCGCCTGGTTAATAATAACTTTTGGAACACAATATATTGGGCTCTGGTGGGCAAATATCATAGGTAACACAATAGGTGTGTTATTGAATTATCTTGCGCAAAGATTCTGGGCTTTTCCCGGAAAGAATATCTTTAACTCAGGAGTAAAATTCATAACCCTTACTCTATTTAACTTCTTGATAAGCTTCGGTATATTGAAATTGTTGAATGAGAACTTTGGTGTTCCACTTTGGTTTGCTCAGTTTATCTCAGCTGGATTTTTCACCTTTTGGAATTACATATGGTATAAGCTTTGGGTATTTAAAGATGAATAAAGAAACAATACGACCAACAAAAAAACAAAAGGAACTTTTAGTATTTATTGATGCGTTTATAAAAGAGCATGGTTATAGTCCAAGTTATCGAGAAATTATGAAAGCACTTGATTATAATTCTGTTGCAACGGTTTCGCTCCATGTTAGTAGCTTAGAAAAAAGGGGCCATATACAAAAACGTGGTAGGTCAGCAAGGTCAATAGAAGTGGTTAATAATGACTTAACAGACATTTCTCCAATAAAGAGTAATGAAATAAAACCGAAGGAAGAGAAATGGCTTATCGAAAAAGTAGACTATTTTTTTGTTGAATTAGAGGGTAGCTCGTTAGTAAAGCAGACCAAACTTGATGAACTTTATGTATTAATAGGAGCACTTAAAGTACTTGGGCTCGAAGGAGCATCTCAAGCTTTCATACCAAGACTCACAGAACTTAAGAAAAAGGTTAAGAAATGACAGTCCTACAAGCTATTATTCTTGGGTTAATACAGGGAATAACTGAGTTTATACCAGTTTCTAGCTCCGGTCACCTTTTATTGGTGCATAACGCCATGGGAATTTCTGATAATGGTTTGGCGTTTGATGTTGCATTGCACATAGGTACCTTTATCGCATTGATTTTATATTTTCACAGAGAAATCCGGCAGCTCATGTTAGGCATTTTAGGTAAAAATGAAATGAAAAAGTTGGCTTGGATATTAGTAATCGCAACAATACCTGCTGTTATCGGTGGTGTTTTATTGCAAGATTTAGCTGAGTCTACGTTCAGGTCCTCATTTCTCGTCAGCATTAATCTTATATGGGTTGCTTTTGCAATGATATGGGCCGAAAATTATTCTAGTAACCTGAAGAAAAAAAGCAGCATAGATAAGATGAGCCGAAAACAGGGTCTTATTGTCGGCTTTGCTCAGGTAATAGCATTGATACCGGGTGTATCTAGGTCGGGGAGCACTATAACAGCAGGTATTTTCGCGGGTTTGGATAGGATAAGTGCAACGCGTTTTTCATTTCTTTTGGCAGTTCCAATTACTTTTGGAGCCATAGTTAAGATTATGATTGATTCTCAAACAATAAATCACATTGGCTCAGATGCAGGAGTTTTTGTTGCTGGTATTTTCTCCGCGTTTATAAGTGGTATTTTTGCCATTCGTTTTTTAATCAAATATCTGAGTAAACATAGTCTGAATATATTCGCCTATTACAGGATTGGTTTGGGACTTGTTGTTTTACTCTTGTTGGCACGTTGACGACTTAATCATAAGTACGTATCATATTGATTATGGCAAAAGAAACTGAAGAGACGCCAAAACAAACAAGTGTTAAGAAGACCAAAACTAAAAAGGGTTGGAAAGCAGCCAAAACAGTTTTGTTAGTCGCGCTATTTGTAGGCCTTGCTGGCTTTGCTGGTTATTTCTATAAGCAATACAATGATATAAAAAAGAACCCAGTTTCATCACAAGAAGCGCAAAAACAAGAAAACCAAAGAATTATTGCAAGCGTGGGGAAACTCTATGCTTTGCCTAAGGATGAGGAACCAACAATATTCTTTGTAAGTGATAAAGATAAGCTTAGCGAAGATTATAAGAAGCAAGAATTCTTTCAAAAGGCCGAAAACGGTGATTACATTTTAATTTACGAAAAAGCAAAACTTGCTTTGTTGTACAGGCCTTCCGAGGATAGACTCGTTGACGTTCGACCCTATACTGTACAGAACACACTATCGATAGGCATTATTGGACCTGAATCTGTAAGAGATTCAGCTGAAAAAACAATCAAAACAACCTTTAATAACGAAGTTACAGTTGTGTCGAAGGGTGACGCCAAAAATGCATATTCAGGAGTAACAATTATTGACATATCGGGCAAATATCCAGATCAAGCAAAAAAATTGGCTGAGGTGTTAAATGGTAAAGTAGGTAACTTACCAGAAGGTGAAAATAAACCAGATGGTGCCGATGTGATTGTTATTGTTGGTGCACCAGAAGCATCTGAACCTGCACCGCAACAATAGCAAAAAATACTACATGTAGCGTAGGCAAAGCATGCTACCATACTAACTATTAACAATAAAAATACCGGAATCAGGTGTAAGTCCTGAGCTGTGCCGCAACTGTTATAGCCAGATACGGTTTGTAAGACTCCCGAGCAGGAGCGGTGAAAAGTAATTTTTTGGCCCCTCGCTCACGGAGTAAGGGTTTTTAATTGGACGAAGCATCCTTCTCACCAGAAATAGACAGACAAGTAATACCGTTTAGCGAACGGGTTTTAACAGAAGTTGATCACATATTAAATCATCGCAATCCCGATGGATCTATAGACCAGGCATATCTTGAAGATATAAAGACTAACCTCATTCCCGCGGTGCAGGAAGCTGCAATGCCGTTTGCAGTTACAACAACCCGTCACGAGGTTGAGAATAACCCAGATACAGGTTTAAAAACCACAAAATGGCTTGGCAGAACCGCTGTTCAGAATGCCATGTCAGGATATCGATTCCACAAACTTCCAGCAGCTCGGGCGCGTGTGGATGTGGAGGTTGACGAGGCACGATATTCTGACGAATCAATGAAGCCAAATGTTGCAAAGGTGCTTATATCTCCAAGAATGACTCGAAATGATGCCAGATTGGCCGAAGCGAGACGTGAGCATCTCGGAGATGAGGATTCAATTCGTGTTAGCTGGTTTGAAACTGATAATCAGGGCGAAGTTAGCCATAGGATCATGCAGTCACTTTTGGTTCGGGATATTCCCTTTGAAGCTTGGGTTGCAATGCTCGGTGATGAAAACAATATTTTTGGCAAAGCAATAGACGTGACTGATGATGGTTCTGCGCTTTCGATTATGAAGGTTCATAGGGAACTAGAGTTGCCACTAGATAGACTAAAAAATGGACCAGTAGATATAGTTGCGGCAGTTATCCCTTACATAGCCGATCCCCAACTTAGGAAGGGTGTTATTGAGCAAGTTAAATTATTCGGTGACGATCAAGAAACTATGCGGCGTGTCGCAGAAGATAAAGCAGATCAGTGGTTAGAGTTTGAACTATCATTGGCAGAGAGCCTGTATAATAACGAGGCTAACTTTGAAACAGAGCGGTTTATTGGGATTTTGCAAGAATTTTGGAGCGAGGAAGACCTAGCGGTTATTAAACATCATGAGAATTCGGACGGAGGTTATCGAATGTCCCGTGAGCTGGCTGCTGTTTTGGAACGAGCAAAACAAAACACACTTTGGAGTGGGGCAGCGTCTGTAGTAGACAATCCTAGTGTAGTCAATCAAATGGATCTACAGGTTGTAAGTAAAATACAGCAAAATGAGGCGCTAATTCAGATTGCTCGCCAAAATGGTATGGACTACCATACGTTAGAAGCTGAGAATAACAGATTAATTGCAAGACAAAATATCACTGTAGGTGGTGGTTGTTCTGGCAATAGTCAGGATATTTTTGGAAAGAAGTCGCCTTTAGATTCAAATATTACATTACAAACTGAAGATAATGAAAATAGCAGTGAAAGCTGGAAGTGGAAGCAGGGCGTTTGTCGAATAAAATCTTGTGGCAAAAAAACTGAAGTTGGTCCTTGTAGTGTTTGTAGGAATTGTCAGGCAAAATTTGATAAAGGAGAAGACCCAACAAAACGAATTTCAATTGAGGAATCTAGACCTCAGTCTACTGACCTCAAATTCAAGGAAATCGTAGCTTCAATTTTTGAAGATGAGGTAGAGATAGAACTACAAAATATTATTGATAACGAAATTGAAAAAACTAAAGTTTTTTCTAACACAAAAGAACCCGTAACAGTACAATAATATAAATGAAAATAATCACTAGTAAGAAATCGATCCTTAACCTAATAAAAATTGTATTGCTTATTGTAATATTTACCCATTCAATTACATGGTTGATAGCAAATAGTTTTCCTGAAAACAGAATATTGGCTGATATCCATGGGAGATTCAACTTAGATGCTGAACTTAGCGTTACTACTTGGTTTAGTTCAATACTATGGTTGTTCTTTGGTACGCTATGCTTACTTATATCAAGACAACACAAAGGAAAACAATCATTTGGTTGGTTATTGTTAGCTATAACGGGGTTTTTGGCCTCAATTGACGAAGTTGCTGCTCTACATGAACTTTTGCTTCAAGGGCTTCATATACTTGCTCAGTTTGGTGAGGGTAGGCAGAGTTTGATAGCAAACGCTTGGTTGATAGTTCTGCCCCTAATCTTATTTTTTGCAATTATTGGCATAAAAATAATAAAGAGTTTTGTACCTAGTGATACTAAGCGTTCATTAATGATAGGATTTTCAGTATTTCTTATTGGCGCAGTGATATTTGAGTATATAAGTATTCCTTTTGATAAATCTCTTTCGATTTATAGTTTGGGCATAGTTATAGTCGAAGAAGGACTAGAAATTACCGGAGTAATATTACTTATTGCATCTACTACCAAACATATTAGTAGACATGAACAAAGGCTAGCAAAGCATCTAAGGGCAATATGAATATGAAGAAAATTGGAATTTACTCAGGGACTTTTGATCCAATACATAATGGTCACATAGCTTTTGCGACTGAAACCGCAGAGTTATATGGAATAGATAAAATATTCTTTTTACCTGAGCCTAGACCTAGGAGGAAACAAGGTGTAAAAGCTTTTGAGCATCGTATAAAAATGGTTAACTTAGCAATTAAGGATAATGAGAAACTAGGCCTGATAACAATTGAGCAGGCTAGATTTACGCCCCAAGAAACAATGCCTATACTTAGGAATAGATTTGAGGGTACAGAGCTTTACATGTTGATGGGTGATGATCTACTTGAGCACTTTATTGACTGGCCTAGTATTGAAGAGCTAACAGCTAATATGAAGTTTATTATTGGAATAAGAAAATACAGTGAAAATCATATAAAACAAGTTATGACAACCATCGAGGAAGTCAAAAATACCAAACTCCAAGCCCATATATTTAAACCTTCTAGCTATGAACTTAGCTCTGCGGAGCTAAAAAAGTGTTTAAGACAAAACAAGAAACCGCTCGGGCTTCACGAGTCAGTCGAGAAGTACATAAGAGTAAACAATCTTTATTCTACTGGCGAAAAATGAGTTTCCAGATATGCTAGGTGCTTTTCGCGGAATTTTTTAAACTCTGATTTTCTGAGATGACTTTTCTTTATGAGGGTGCCAATTTTCTCACTACCAATATAATGAGGAATAATTACGTAGCTAGCACCCATTTCATATAATTCTGAAGCTTGGTGCACATTTTCACCATGCAAAATTATGACTGCACCTGGGTTAATCTCACTAAGTAAATGGACTAAAAACTTGTTAGTTTCGTGATCAGTAATTGTAGAAACGATTAACTTTGCCTTATCAAGTCCTGCTTCTTCGAGTAGTTCTATATCCATTGCGTCACCATACAGATAGTCAATTTTTCTATTCTCTAATACATCAATAATCTCTGGATCGTAATCAATGACGACGTAGCGTTTCTTCATTGACTTAAACACATTAATGAACTCGTGGCCACCTTTACGATAACCAAATAGCACTAAATCATAATGGTGCTTTGACTCATGTTCAAAGTGGGTCTTACGTCTTTCAAACATTGATAGAAATTCCTCTGACATTGTGAATAATTTGTCTGAATAGATTATTAGATAAGCGGAAATTGCAATTGTGATTAAGGCTATCATTGTAGTTATTCCTACCAGATCGTCCGAAACAAGTCCTTGACGATTGCCCAGAATAACAAACACCAAAGAAAATTCACTAATTTGAGCCATCGATACTGCTGTTTTAAAACTAGTTCTTTTTGTATAGCTCAACAACCCCATTATCGTTAATATCACAAGTGGTTTAAAGAAAATTGTGATAACACATCCCATAATTATTGCTGGCAATAGAGCTTGTAAGTTATCAAAACCTATTCTTGTACCCAGTGCTATGAAGAACACAATGATGAAAAAGTCACGAAGTGGTCGCAGTCGAGCGCTAATTTCCTGTGTGAACGGCAAGCTTGCTAATGATATTCCAGCAACTAGTGCCCCAATCTCAATGCTAAATCCAGCAAGTTCAAACAAGGCTGCGGTACCAAATCCCCAGCCAATCGCAAAAAGGAACAGAAATTCCTGACTGCCAGCAATTAATTTCTGAAGTTTAGGAATTACCTTGTTACCTATGATAAATAGTGGAGTAACTATAATACTTCCCTTTATTGCAAGGTAGAGCAGTTGTCCAGCCGAAAAACCACCAGAACTTCTTGATGTGACAAACAGTAATGCAATAGTTGCAAGGACGTCCTGAATTAATAAGATACCGATGGCAATTTTTCCATATAAACGGTTTTGTTCTTTTTTATCGCTAAGTAATTTAAGGATAATAATTGTACTGCTGAAGGCAATAGCTACTGCGAAGAACGCTGATTCAGTCTTTGACATCCCTAAGATTATTCCACCACCCCAGGCAAAGCCAGCAGTAGCCGCTACTTGCAAAATACCTGTCAATCCGGCAACTTTGCCGACCTCCTTAACGACTTTGGGATTTAGTCCAAGACCAATAATAAATAACAAAAGGGCGATACCAATATTGGCAAAAACTTCAATTGTCTCAGCTGACTGAACCAAATGAAAAACGGAAGGTCCAACAATAATACCAGTAATAATATGACCAATAATTAATGGTTGCCTCAATAGTCTCATTACTAGTGAAATACCAGTTGCTATGGCTATGATAATACTTAGTTCGGCGAAAACATTGTGATGCATATTTGTTTTTTTAACGTATCAGATGTATTCTACAACATATAAGCATAAGAGTAAAAATGAAAGAGACTTTTCGTAAGATTGCCAATAAGATTTCCTATGCGACTGGCACAGCAGCCGCCTTTCTTATTGCACTTAGTTTTGTTATTTTATGGGCTTTGACAGGGCACTTCTTTAATTACTCGAATACTTGGCAATTAGTTATTAATACTGCCACGACCATAATTACATTTTTGATGGTTTTTCTCATACAAAATACACAAAACCGTGATGGAAAAGCTATGCAACTAAAACTTGATGAGCTAATACGATCTACGAAAGGCAGGAATTCTTTTATTGATATTGAGGATTTAGATGATGCCGAACTTGCCGAATTAGATAACGAATTTCGTCAACTCCACGAAAAGGAACTTTCAACTAAAGCTCTTCATAAACTTCACGAAAAAATCGAGCAAGAACATAAGCGTCGCCAAAATATTCGCCGACAAGCTGAGGATATGTTAAACAAAATAAATCCACTTAGCAAAAAACAAAAATAGTTTGCAAACCATAACAATTATTGGTAGTATCAAACTACACTTCTGGTAGAGTCGGTGCGAGACGGCTTTTACTGAAGACAAAAACAATAAAAAACAAAAACACGATCAGCTTTGCTGTTTTGTGTTCAGGGAGGCATTATGCCAATTAAAGTAAGAGTTATGGCTTCTGAAGTTACGCCAGTAGAAGTCAGGGTTCGCCGGCCTCGCTGGCAAGAATTCATCAGCTATTAATTAGAAATGCGGATGAACTATAAAGCGGATTATTGTTGTCCGCTTTTTTGTTTTTCAGCGATTGCTTTATCTATTTGTTCAGTAAAGTATTCAACTGTATTTCTGGAATCTTCCAGCTTCTTTCCATCAAGCACGAAGGTTGGTGTGCTATTGAATTTTAGACTCTTAGCTTCCTCTAGATCAGCTTGAACAATGCCATTAACCTCTTCACCCTTCATATCGACTTTAAACCTTTCTACGTCTAAACCAAGTTGACTAGCATATTGCTCAAATAGTGGTTGCGCGTCACTTACTTCACCCCAGGTAGGTTGATTCTCATAGAGGGAATCATGCATTTCCCAGAACTTACCTTGTAAACCAGCTGCTTCAGCTGCTTTTGCTGCTAGTAATGCATTCTCGTGCGACTGAATTTGAAACAGAGGTAAATGTTTAAACTGGAAGGTAATTTGATCGTTATACTTTTCTTTAATTTGTTTGATAATTGGGTAGTATTGATAGCAAGCTGAACATTCGAAGTCGCCATATTCAACTAGTACGACACCAGTAGAACCTTTTCCAACAGTATGATTTGAAAGCTGTCCTGATGTAGGACCGTTAGAACTATTATCTTTTTTTGTGAAAAATAATACCCCGAAAAAGGCTACGACACAGGCTGCTAGAATTAAAACAAATCGGTTATTCATTTTTTGGAACTACTCCTCCAAGTTAGTAGTACTATAGTACCTTACCAACACTGACTTTGAAAATACTGAGAATCAATCTAATATTTAAATGTGCATATAATCATAAACATAATACTTGCTTCCGTGGCTTTGTTGGCAATAAGTCTGGAAAGAACTTATCGCCGAGTACCTCCTAAGGAGTTAAAACGCCGTGCTAGATCTGGCGATGAGATGGCCAATATGCTGTACAGAGCAGTAAGCTATGGGCCTAGTTTGAAGGTTGTACTTTGGGGTCTTATTGCAATAACAAACACAATTTTCTTTATATATTTAGTAAATAACTCACCAGTTTGGTTTGCGGCATTTGCAATTATTGCTGTGGTTTGGTTTGGCTTTTTGTGGTTACCAGCGCGAGATGTTACTAAATATGGAAATTGGTTTGCTGTGAAACTGGCGCCATTATTTGGTTGGCTTTTGGAATACATTCATCCTTTTGTTCAGAAAATTGGAAATTACATTGAGTCTCATCGCCCACTCAGTATTCATACTGGCTTGTACGAAAAAGAAGACCTCATAGAACTTATTGATAAGCAACAAATACAGACCGAAAACCGAATAGACAAGGCTGAGTTAGAAATGGTTAAGCATGTTCTCAAATTTGGCGACAAAATAGTGGCTGATTACCTTATACCAAGGCGCACTGTAAAAAGTGTTTCCATAAATGATTCAGTAGGGCCAGTCCTAATAGATGAATTACACAAGAGTGGTCACTCTAGGTTTCCGGTCTATGATGGTAAAAAAGATAATATCGTTGGGATTTTGTACTTTAGGGACATAGCCGACAAAGAAGATGGCGGCAAGGTTAGTAAATATACGCGAAAAGGCATTTTTTATATTCATGAAGAAGAATCTCTTTACCAAGTTTTGCAGGCAGCGATTAAGATTCGTCAACATCTTTTCATTGTTGTTAATAATTTCGAAGAGTATGTTGGAATAATTAGTGTAGAGGATGTAATAGAACAGATTATTGGCAGTCAGCTTGTTGATGAATTTGATCAATATGATGACATTAGAGCAGTTGCTTCTAAGATGGCGAAAGCAGAACATCAAGAACATCAGAAAAACTCACATGTTGACGAAGAAGATAATACTGACGAAAAAGAGCCAAAAAATGATACTGAAAAAGAAGATACAACAGAGGAAAAATAGGTTATAATAACCCCTATAATGTTACGTTTTCAGAATTCAGATAATAATATCGGGACCAGGTCATAGTTCAGGCGACTATGTTCTAACGGTCCGTTTAGTCTGAAAATATAACAGCACAGAGGAGAATTTGTGAGAACTTACAGTGAAGACACAACAAAAAAAGTGGGTAAAACAGTAGAAGTAAAGGGTTGGGTTCAAAATAGGAGAGATCATGGCGGTTTAATATTTGTTGATCTTAGGGATCATACGGGGATTGTCCAATTAGTAGTTCAGCCAGATGATAAAGATGCATTTACACAAGCCGAGCATGTTAGGGATGAATATGTTATTTCAGCCGAAGGAACTGTGGTTGAGCGCTCCAATGATTTAGTAAACCCTAATCTAAAAACTGGTAAACTAGAAATCAAAGTTAACAAGTTAAGTATTCTTAATAAGTCCGAACCTTTACCAATACAAATAGATGGCGAAGGTGTTTCTAGCGAAGAAGTCAGGCTAAAATATCGCTTTTTGGATTTACGACGTTCCAAAATGCAAGAAACTCTAAAAAAGCGTGCGGATTACTACAAGGTCATTCGTGGCTATATGGAGAAGAATGAATTCACAGAAGTTACAACACCAATTTTGGCAAACTCAAGTCCAGAAGGTGCACGTGATTTTTTGGTTCCGTCCAGACTACATCAAGGTAAGTTCTATGCCCTACCCCAAGCCCCTCAGCAGTTTAAACAACTATTAATGGTTGGTGGTATTCATCGCTATTATCAAATTGCTACATGCTTCCGTGATGAAGATCCCAGAGCTGACCGGTTATATGGAGATTTTTATCAATTAGATCTTGAAATGTCATTTGTTGATGATGGCGAACAAGTTCGTAATACTATGGAACCATTGATCTTAGATCTAGTAACAGACTTTGGCAAAAAGAATTTACTGACTAAAAACATTCCTAGAATTTCATACCAAGAAGCTATGGATAAATATGGGTCAGATAAGCCAGATTTGCGATTTGGTATGGAGCTGGTTGATCTAACAGATGATTTAACAAACTGTGAATTTGGAGTATTTACGAACGCTATTTCTCAGGGCGGTGTCGTGAAAGCAATTCGCGTTGAGGGTGGAAGTGATTTATCGCGATCCCAAATTGATAAATTCACCGACATTGCTAAATCAGAAGGAGCCGGTGGATTGGCATATATCACTTTCCAAGACGGCGAAGCTAAATCACCGATTGCGAAATTCTTAAGTGATAGCGAACTAAAAATAATTCAGACCAAAACTAACGCCAAAGACGGCGACATTGTATTTTTTGGTGCAGATACTCGGATGGTAGCAAATAAAGTTTTAGGAAGGCTTAGGAGTGAATTCGCCGATCACTATAACCTGAAAGATCCAAACATTGTTGCATTGGCATGGGTCGTTGATTTTCCGTTTTACGAGTGGGATGACAAGAGCCAAAAGGTAGACTTTGGGCATAATCCATTCTCCATGCCAAAAGGTGGGGTTGATGCATTCAAAGACGTCGATAATGATGAGAAATTGCTTCAGATTATTGCTGATCAATTTGACTTAGTTATGAATGGATATGAGGTATGTTCAGGAGCTGTCAGAAACTATAACCCCGAAGTTATGTATAAGGCATTTGCTTCAATCGGATATGACAAAAAACATGTTGATGAAAAATTTGGCGCCATGATTAATGCCTTCAAATATGGAGCACCTCCGCACGCAGGCTGTGCATTTGGGATTGATCGAATCTTTATGGTGCTTCTTGGTGAGCATAATATTCGTGAAGTTATTGCCTTCCCGAAGAATGGTTCAGGGGTTGATTTGATGATGAATTCACCAAGTCCAGTTGATGAATTGCAACTAGGTGAACTAGGTGTTGAATTATCAGAAGCTGAGGACTAATGAACATACCAACAAAAAAGTTAAAAAGTGGTTTTGAACTACCGGTGTACGGTATGGGTTTGTGGCGATATTCATATTTACAGGGCATTGATGAAACGGAAGACGATCAAGAAATCGCGGCAATACAAGACGCAATCAACAAAGGGATTACACATTTTGATACTGCCGAAAAATATGGACAAGGACATTCCGAAGAGATTTTAGGCAAGGCAATCAAAGGTTATGATAGATCGAAATTGCTAATAGCTACAAAAGTTGCGGGAGAGAATCAAAATTATGATGACCTAAATAGATCATTTGAAGCAAGCTTAAAGCGAATTGGCACTGACTATATAGACCTTTACTTACTGCATAGTTACCCAAGGCCAGGAATACCAATTCAAGACACCATGAAAGCCTTGGATAATCTTGTTGATCAAGGAGCTATCAAAAATATTGGGGCATGCAACCTTACCCCAAATAGATTTAAAGAAGCTCAGAAATACACGAAGAACAAGTTGGTTTGCAACCAAGTTCATTACAATGTTCAATATCGTGAAATTGAAGACAAAGGAGTATTAGATTTTTGTCAAAAAGAGGATATTTTACTAGTTGCTTGGCGCCCAGTCCAATATGGCAAAATTAAAGAAGCTAAATTATTAACTGAATTGGCAGAAAAATATAACAAAACTCCCATGCAAGTTGCATTTAACTGGTTAATATCACAAAGGAATGTAGTTACCATTTCTAAAACTAATAGCATTGCACATATAGATGAAAATTTAGGTTCTATTGGGTGGAGCTTGTCTGACGAAGATATTGAGAAAATTCGGAAGGAATTTCCGGATCAGAAACTTGCTTCTGACGCTGTGCCATTAGATTACGAGGCGGATTGTAAACCTTAATGAAAGGAAAGTATGGGAGCATTTATAGAAATCAACGACACCCTAAGGATAAATAAAGAACAGGGTTTTCCCCAAGAACTTGACCTCAAAACACATTTAAAAACACCTTATAAATTAGACTCTATATCTGGAAAGGTTTATAAATTTAAGTCGAAGCCAGATATTCGTATTTATAAAGTTCCGCCAGTAAGGAATTTCCTAGTTGAAGATATTGATGGAAAATGGATTTATTGGGGACTATGTTATATAAGGTCGATTGAACATGATTACATTAAGAAAGAAACTTCGGGCACTTTCGAAATAATTAGACTTAATACTCCCGAAGAAATGAAAGAAATGTTCAAACTCACCCATTATATTAATAAAGAGCAAAATTACTTCTCAGAAGAATAGATTAATGAATAAGTACTTGATTGTTAATGCGGATGATTTTGGGTATAGCTATAGTGTTAACAAGGGGATTATTGAAGCGCACACAAATGGAATCGTAACTAGTACTTCGGTTTTAGTTGATTCAATTGCAGCTCAAGAGGCAAAAGATTTGGTTAAGTTTCCAAACTTATCTATTGGCTTGCATCTTGAAATTAGTACAGAGGGTAACGTTAAGCAAGAATTAGGTAGGCAATTACGAAAGTTTAATTCTATTGTAGGTAGAGAACCAGATCACATAGACACACATAAACGATCCATAGATGTTCAAGGTGTTAAAGAAGCTTTAGAATCCTATGCCAAAAATCATAAAACTCCGGTGCGTAATTTTGGCCACGCAAAATTTATCGAGGATTTTTTTGGTTTTAGATCTGAAGGTGATCTATCAGTTGGACGACTAAAGAAAGCAATTGATCAAGCAACTGATGAATATAATGAGTTAATGTGCCATGTTGGTTATTCGGATGATTATCTGCGTGAACACAGTTCATACAATGATCCTAGAGAAGAAGAGCTTAAGTCTATTTGCAGTTCTGAGATAAAAAGTTACATTAAGCAATCTGGACTTACGCTTGTCAATTGGAAAGAATTTAAGGAAATGATTATATAATTAAGCAGAAAGCAATATAGGGACAAATATGAAAGACATTAATTCTATTTTTAAGATATTTTCAAATCGTGAAGATAAAATATCTGCAATAATTGAAATAGTTGGAAAAGTATTTGTGGGTATTTTTGTATTATGCGTCATTTTTATAAACACAATTGAAAGACAGTCATTCTTTGCATTTTTAACGTTATTCAGCTTTTTCATGATTTTTATATGTTTTATAGCTTTAGGGCTACGAAGTAACAAAATCAACAGATGAAACTCTATTTAGCTTCTTATAGGGTTCCGACTCCAGATGATTTGATAAAACTGGTTGGGAAAAAGCCCGAGAATATTATGGTTGCGCATATTCCAAACGCCAAAGATTATTATTCAGAGCGAGCCCGGAATTTTAAGATAAATGTGGTTAATACTTTCTTGCAAGATGTTGGACTCAAACCCGAAGTAGTTGATTTAAATGAGTACAAAAAAGACGATTTAAAAGAAAAACTACAAGAATTTGATCTAATTTGGGCCGCGGGTGGCAATACTTTCTGTCTGCGAGAAGCAATGCATAAAAGTGGATTTGACGACATTCTTTCTGAACTACTTAAAAGTGGAGTAGTTTATGGCGGTGATAGCGCTGGGGCGATAGTTGTTGGTCCAACTTTAAAAGGTACGGAAACTGCCGATGAACCTGAGTTTAGCGGAAATATTATCTGGGAAGGAATTGGAGTAATATCAGAAATAATAATCCCCCATGCAGACAATATAAGTTTAGGCCCCGCCTTAGTTCCAATGCTTGAAATGTACAAAGATGATCCAAATGCAATAATTCTCAATGATGACCAAGCATATGTTGTTAATGGTGATAAGAAAGTGATAGTATCATCAGGTGAGTAAAGCATTTGAAGCAAATAATGTGAACATAACCTTTGATGGAAATATCAAAGCTTTAGTAAATGTTTCACTTGCTGCCGAAGAAGGAAAAATTTTTGGTCTGCTTGGCCCAAACGGAGCAGGTAAAACTACTTTAGTTCGTATGCTCAGCACTTTGCTTAAACCAGATTCTGGCTCACTAAAAGTTCTAGGGATCGATGTGGTAGCAGAAGCCGAAAAGGTGCGCGAAAGCATCGGGCTAGCTGGTCAATATGCAGCAGTTGATGAATTTCTGACAGGTCGCGAGAATTTATATATGGTTGGACGTTTGTATCATATGAGTCATAAGGCAGCTAAAAAACGTGCTGATGAAATACTTGAGGAGTTTAATTTAGTTGAGGCAGGCAACAGACAGGTGAAAACTTACTCTGGTGGTATGCGACGACGACTTGATCTAGGTGCAAGTCTAGTCAGCAAACCAAAAATGTTATTTTTGGACGAGCCAACAACAGGTTTAGATCCGCGGACTCGTTTGGAACTATGGGAAGTAATACGAAACTTGGTCAAAGAAGGTACAAGTATTCTGTTGACGACACAATATCTTGAAGAAGCTGATGAATTAGCTGACAAAATAGCTGTTATCGATCACGGTAGTGTAATAGCAGAAGGTACAAGCAAAGAACTTAAGAATAAACTTGGTGGAGATGTAGTAGAGTTTAAAGTTTCCAAGTCCAATGAAGTTAATAAAGCGATTAGCGCAATCACAAAGATTGCCGCAAAAGATCCAACTATCGAGGAAAACAACATCGTTGTTCCTGTAAAGAATGGTCCAAAAGGTCTATTGGAGGTTGTCAGAGCACTAGATACTAACAAAATTAGTCTTCAGACAATTTCGCTTCATGAACCTTCGCTCGATGATGTATTTCTAGCACTAACTGGTGAACGAGCTAAAGACCAAACAATCCAGAAGTCAAAGAAGCGGGAGGTCCCTCGTGGTTAACACAATGATGGACACCTGGGCAATTACCAAGCGTAACCTTTTGCGCTACATTCGCTTACCGCAGCTACTATTCTTTTCTTCTATACAGCCAGTCATATTTCTTACATTATTTAACTTTGTTTTTGGTGGCGCGCTTGGCCAAAATTCACCGTATGGTGCATATATTAATTACTTACTGCCAGGAATCATGATCCAAACAACACTCTTCGGATCATTAAATACCGGAATAGGTCTAGCTGAAGACATGGGCAAGGGGATTATTGATCGTTTTAGAAGTTTGCCACTGAGTAGAGCTGCTGTAATGGCAGGTAGAACTATGTCTGACATGCTTCGTAATGTCGTAGTCATGGCAATCATGTTTATTGTTGGTACTATATATGGGTTTCGCTTCATGAACGGCTTCTTACCCGCAATAATGATGTTCGTAACGGCTCTAATTTTTAGCTTCTCAATATCATGGGTAGCAGCCTTTGTAGGACTTACTGTTAAGGATTCCGAAACTGCACAATTAGCTGGTTTCGTATTTATATTTCCACTTACATTCGCTAGTTCTGCATTTGTACCAGTTCAATATATGCCTGGATGGTTACAGGCTTTTGCAAATAACCAACCAGTTACTCACGCTGTAAATGCGGCACGCAGTTTTGCGCTTGGATCGCCAATGAACAGTGCATTTTGGTATTTATTGGCCTGGGTAGCAGGTATATTACTAATATTTGTTCCTCTCTCAATCTGGCGTTATCGTAAAAGCTAGTTAAGCTATAATTAAACTATGAGTAAAAAACAGCATTTAACCAATGATGCACCTAGTGCGCCACATATATTGTCACAAGCTATTGAGAGCAATGGCTTTGTATTCGTTTCAGGTCAAATACACAATAAACCGGATGGGACTTTGGTAGAGGGTTCAGTCAAAGATAAATTAGATCAGATAATGCTAAATACTAAGAACGTTCTAGTTGCTGCTGGAAGCTCATTGGACAGTGTAGTTAAAGTTGTTATTTATGTGACTGATATGTCACAAATGTCAGAACTTAATGAAGTATATCCAAGCTACTTCTCTGAACCATATCCTGTCCGTGAGGCAGTTTGCGTAAAAGAGCTACCATTAAGTGCGACAATTGAGATAAGCGTAATCGCAACAAAGGAATAGAATGAGTAGAGATTTTGTAGAGGACATCGTTCCTGGGGACTATAAAACTCGTGGGAGTTATACACCTGCTAAAAAAATCGATCTAGGAGATTTTTACCAAATATATGTTTCTGGTGTTCAAGCGCCAAAAGATGATAACCATAGAGTTGTAACAGATGATGTAGAGAAACAAACAAAGTTAGTTTTTGAAGACATCATAAAAATACTGGACCAAGCTGGGGCTTCAATCGATGATGTTACAAAGGCGGTTATTTACATTACTGATATGAATGACTTTGATAAGATCTCGGCAATCAGAGGAGAATATTTCAAAAACGCAATGCCTGTCAGTACATTAGTTGAAGTTAACAGAATGACACGTGATGGTGCCAAGATTGAAATTGAAGTAACAGCAATTGTAAAAAAGTGAGAACTTGAATTAATGAAAAACGCCATCATTTTTCACGGAACTGACTGTAAGCCAGAAGACTTTTGGTATTCATGGCTGGAAGATAGACTAGAAGAAAAGGGTTACAAAGTTGATTTGCCTCATTACTCAGATATTAACAGAACTCCAATTAAAGAATTTATTCCCAAAGTTTTAGAAAACCATACATTTAATTCAGAAACCTTACTGATTGGTCATTCGGCAGGTGTTCCCCTGATACTCAGCATTCTTGAAAATATAGATCAGAAGATTTCAAAAGCTGTGCTAGTCGCAGGTTTTTGTCAGCCACTGCCGTTTGCAGATACTGATGTTGTGTTACAAAAAAGCTATGATTGGAAAAAGATCAAATCTAATGCCGAAGATTTTCTTATCCTAAACTCTGTTAATGATCCATGGGGCTGTGATGATAAACAAGGTCGCAAGTTATTCGATGAGCTTGGCGGAACCTTAATCATTAGAAACGATGGTCACTTCGGCTCCAGCAAAGACCCAGACTATACAGAGCTTCCAATAGTTGAAAAGCTACTTAGCTAGTTTCCAATAGTGCTCGAATAGCTGTCGCATCATTTCTGCGTTTGCATGATTTATAACTTCTAAGCCAACTTTTTGATTACCTCTCCAGCAATAAGTTGCAACCGTATCGTTGTAAACAACAATCTGGTGTTCTAAGAGAAGCTTCTTTGGGTCAATGAGTCTTTTATTGTACTGTTTCTTAAACTCTTCATTTTTTGTAAAGTCGGACGCTTTTTTACCTGGGTTTAGTATTTCCCTAACTTTATACCCAGCCTCGACACTCATTGCGCGGTGTTTTTCGGCCCAACGTCTACTCTCTACCAAATTTTCTATAGATCCACTACCAAAAATAACAACTTCTGTTTTAGTTTTTAGTTCATGCCACAGCATTTGTTTGAAGCCTTCTAGTCCCTCATAAGTTTCTACTACAAAACTTTCTGGGTTATGCGTTCCGGCAGATTGTAAATGCTTTAGTTCGGGTAAAAGTTTGTTAAAAACAGCGCGTTTTCCTTTTAACTTTTCTTCCTCAGTTACTAGTTCTACCTCAAGTGTTCTAGGATCACTAGCAGTTATGAAAGTACCTCTATCATCGGTTCGACGGGAAACCAAACTGCGTTTTTCCATATCATCAACAAGACGGTAAACCTTGGTTCGGTTAATGCCTGTGACGCGAGCAAGTTCCAGATGAGTTTGAGGCTCTTTTAAAAGTTCTAAGTACAAAGTTGCTTCGTTGCCACTGAGATTCAAAGCATTAAGGTATTGTACAAAAGTGTTCTTGTTGTCCAACATGGTGAACAGTTTAACACTTTTGACACAAAATATCAAAATAAGCAAGTTACTCATAAAAGGAGAATAATGACAAAAGAATACGAGCCGAGAATAATAGGCATGGAAGAACTGTGCCCATTCATTAGTGACAATGGCCCCGACGTTAACTATATTTCTTCATGTGTTCAGTCACTGGCTGAGCCGACTATGTTAAATCACAGTTTTTTTACATCTCGAGATGAGAGAACTAATTCTATGATTCGTAGAACGCCACCCTATACGTTTGCAGATGATAGGTTGGTTGAGGGGGTAGTCTATAATCGACTAGCTAGACTAGTGGGAAAATTTTTAGATGTGAGCGCCTCACGACTTACTTCTCCAATAACTACAGTTGGTCATGTGTATCATCCGGGAGATGAGTCATCTGAAGCACACGTTGACTACTATCCATCTGTAACTTGGTTTCTGCAGTGCTCAAACGACGGTGGTGAGCTAGTGATAGCAAAAAATCCAGTAGCAAGAACTATCATCGAAATTGAGGAAGATGCGTGGGTTGTTAAGCCAAAGAATAATACAATTGCTTTGTTTGACGGACAAGTACTCCCACATTATGTTCGTGGTGTTCCTAAAAGCTCTAACTTATCAAGAGTAAGCATAAACTATAGCTTTGCACATGAATGCAGTCCACCAGAGTTCGGTCCTGATAGATATTTGTTAGGTAAACGTTTAGAATGGATGAATAAATGATAAACGAAAAATTTGTACTTGTTGGTGCTGCATTAAATTTAATGGGTAGCTCTACTTATGCGTGGAACACATTTAAAGGCAGGACTAAACCTAATAGGGTAACTTGGTTTTTGTGGGCTCTTGCTCCTTTGATTGCTTTCGCGGCACAGATTAATGAAGGCGTTACCTGGGCATCAATTATGACTTTCATGGTTGGATTTGGACCACTAGTTATCTTTACGGTGTCATTTATAGACAGAAAAGCTTATTGGAAAATTTCAAATTTAGACATTATTTGTGGAATAACGTCGCTTCTTGCACTACTTTTTTGGTACTTAACAGGAACTGGAGTAATTGCAATTATGTTTAGTATAATTGCTGATTTGCTAGCTGGTATACCAACTATTGTGAAGTCTTGGAAAGAACCAGAAACAGAGCATCATGCAGTATTCAGAAACGGCGCTTTAAGCGCAACTATAACTTTGCTTGTAATTGATGATTGGACATTTGCAAGCTATAGCTTTGCACTTTACATACTTCTGATATGTTTATTGCTTTATGTGCTTATCAGATTCAAGCTAGGTAAAAAATTCTCAAAACCAGCAAAAAACGTTGGCAAAAGTTCTTCTTAAGCATATAGTTTTGCTTAAGATTATAAGAGGGCAATAAAATGGTGGATGAGAAATCAAAATTTGATGATGACGATGAAATAATTGAAATTCCAGATCTTGATGAAGAGACAGAAGTTAATAAAAGTGATGTAGAAGACAATGGTGAAGATCAGCAGGAAGAATCAGAAGATGATCCAATAATTGAAGAACCCGAAGATTCACAGCCCACTGTAATAACAAAAGAAGTCGTCAAAGAAAAAGTTATCGTTAAAGATGCCGATAAAAGTAAGTCAGACAAAGATAGCGA
>JAGQNP010000019.1 GCA_020428005.1 Candidatus Saccharimonadota bacterium | reverse complement strand
TATTCATGGTCGCCAACTGGTTACTGAACTTAACGGGGAGAGTTGCTTACCACTAAAGCGCCGCTACCAAGCACCTCAAAGCATAGCGAATACTCGTACATTTGGAGAAGACACAAATGACCCAAATGTCCTAGAGGCAGCTATGACTAGCTTTATAGCAAAGGTTACCCGCCAGCTTCGCGACAGCCATCAACTCACTACAAAAGCTGGCTATTTTATGGCTACTAATAGGCATAGACCGGGCTACATAATGAAAAGTGAGCTACTCAGTCTGCCATTCCCTACGGCCGATAATGGATTCCTAAATCAATTTATTATGGGAAACGTACGTCGATCATTTAGTTACAGTCAACTCTATCACCGTGCTGGAGTTTGGATTCAGGACTTTATACCAGACAAGGCTTTTCAAGCATCTTTATTCGAACCTGTTAAAAACGATATTATCGATGCCTCGGAGCAAAGGATGCAAGCCATTGACACGCTAAATAGTCGCTATGGAAAGCATGCTATTCACTATGCAGCAGAAGATCTAGCCAAAAGTTGGCAGCCAAAGAGAAAGAACCAAATGCCCCGCTATACAACAAGATGGGAAGAGTTACCAATAGTCAAAACTTTGTAAACGCTTGTGCTTGTGTTTTGTGTAAAAGCCCACGATAATCATTAAAAAGTAAGGGGACTGTTCGTGTTAAATATAGCGATTCTAGCATCAGGAGATCCAGAATCAGGAGGCGGGGGTAGTACGGCTGATAGGTTTATTCGTGATGTCAAGAGGGGCAAAGCTGAAGTAAATGTCGGCCTCATCATCTGCAACAACAGTATTGAGAAGGTATCAGGTTTTTACGAACGTTTCGAAACTATCGCACGAGAAATTGGCATGCGTATTCCAATCGAAACCATTAATGGTATTCGCTATCCAAAAGGAAAGCAAGAGCGAGGTCAAACACTAGAAGAATCCTCAGCAATCTGTCGCACACTTGAAGACCACAACATAGACTTTGTACTTGGGCTTGGCTATTGCAAAGTAGCTACAGGGGAGTTTGCCGATACATGGTTATGGCAACCCGAGTATGCCGAAGAGTATCCAGAAACTAACGGTATTTACCATCCAAATGCTCGTACAACAAATAACCACCCGGGCTGGCTGAGTGGTGATGAACGCCCCGATACTCGTGATACGCATGGTGAAGGTGCTGCAGCAAGGGCAATGGAGTTAGGGATCCCACACAACGCATTTACATTCCAGGCTATGTCAGCTGCTGTTGATGAAGGACCAAAGATTGCCGAAGTTCTAGTACCTATACATTACGGGGTCGACCTACCCGCAGGTGTATTTGCCCGTACTCAAGTTGAAGAAAAAGCAGCTACTGCAGTTTTTGCTCATAATCATTTGCAACAATGGGAAGAACATCAAGCTCTAAGGAGAGCTGCCTAATGTCTAATTTTGAAACCGAACAAGGAATGCAGCAAATCCGCGTTTACCCGCAAGGGGACGATCCTAAGGCAGCCGAGCTAAAAGCACTCGCTGCATCGATGCTCGGACTTACGAATATCGAAATTGGTACATGTAAAGTTTTTTATGCTGAGGGTGTCGACCCGACTGATGCTGAAAGATTAGCGGCAGAGCTATTCACGACACCTGTTATTGAAACAACAGATCTTACCGAACGAGAGGACTGGGATAATAGTCGACGTCAGGAAGTGGCCATGCAGCCTGGAGCAACAAACCGGGCAGTTAGATCTATACTAGACGCTGCAAATAATCTTGGGATAAGTATTGATGGTGCGGATACGGGTACAGAGTACGTTTTTGGCTCCGAAATACCAGAAGACGCCATCACCGCACTTATGGAAACTCGAGTCAATGAAACGGTTGAACGCATCCGCACAGAAGCTCCAGAGACGTTTAAAACCACAGGTGAAGTTGGCCCAACTGAGGTTATATCAATTCTAGGGCTTGACGATGAGGGACTATCTGAAATATCAAAAAAAATGAACTTATACCTTGATAACAGAGAGATGAGAACAATCCAGGACTACTTTGCAAGTGAAGGTCGTGACCCAACAGACTGCGAGCTTCAGATTATTGCAGCTCGTTGGAGCGACCATTGCTGCCACAAGACATTCAACGCCAATGTAATTATAAACGGCGAACTGAAAGATCCGTTCTTTAAACGAATTAAAGACACAGCTCGAGAGTTCTTTGACGAAGAAATGTTGTCAGCTTTCAGTGACAACTCCGGGGTCTTCATGTTCTATGACGGAATTGCTATCTGCATAAAGCTTGAGACACACAATGGACCACTAAATATCGAACCAGAGGGTGGATCAGCTACCGGGAGTGGTGGCGTATTCCGCGACATATTCGGCACAGGAAAGGGTGCTGACACCTTACTGTCGATGGATATTTTCTTATTTGCACCGCTTGATATGCCAAAAGAAGACTACCCAGATGATGTTCTTACTGCCGATCACATGCAACGAGAAGGTCTCAAGGGCGTTCGCGGCTATGGCAACCCTATGGGTATACCTACCGCAAACGGATCAATGCATTATGATCCTGATTTCAAAGGAAAATCAGGCGTTTTGGTTGGTGCTGTTGGCAAAATGAGGGTAGAGGACGTTGAAAAACCAGAACCAGAGTTAGGTGATCTTTGCTTAGCACTTGGCGCGCCAACTGGCCGTGACGGTATCCACGGTGCAAACTTCTCATCAGTTAGTATGACGAGCGAAACGTCAACAATGCACTCTGGTGCCGTTCAAATCGGTGAACCAATTGCTGAGATAAAGATGAAAAACGCGCTCCTTGAGGCCACAAATGCTGGCTTGGTTCGGACCGTAACAGACTGTGGTGCAGCAGGATTCTCATCAGCCGTTGGCGAAATGGCTGAAAATATTGGCGTGAATATTGACATAAGTAATGCCCCTCTAAAATATCAGGGTTTAAGCCCGTGGGAGATTTGGATTTCAGAAGCTCAAGAACGCATGGTTGTAGCTATTGCACCCGAAAACTATGACGCGTTTGAAGCTATTTGTGAAAAACATGGTACAACAGCAACTGCACTTGGTGTATTCGACGGTAGCCATAGGCTTCAGATAAAACATGGTAATCAAATGGTGGCGGATCTTGATTATGAATTTCTAAACCAAGGTCCTCCTCAGCAAACACTCGTTGGCAATTGGGTAGCTCCAGAAATTGAAGAAGTCGCACCAGTGATCACTGATCTAGAAGAAACAACCAAACAAGTACTCGGGCACTGGAATGTATGTTCAAAAGAGCCAATCGTAAGGGGCTTCGACCACGAGGTTCAGGCACGTAACGTTCTTAAGCCCTACGCAGGGGTATTCGATGATGCACCAAACGATGCATCAGTATTAAAACCAATAGCGGACAAACCGTACGGTCTCGTTACGGCTCACGGATTAAACCCAACGCTCACAAAACTTGATCCATATCACGGCACTACCTGGTCGACTGCAGAAGCAATGAGTAACTACGTAGCCGTAGGTGGAGACCCAGAAAAAGCCTTTTTGGTAAACAACTATATATGGCCCAAGGCGACCGAACAGCAAACAGGTGGTCTTGACCTTGCAGTAGATGCAGTTTGTGATTCGATGCGTGCCCTTAAAAGGCCAGTTATCTCTGGTAAAGACAGTGTATCAATGACTTACAAAGGTAAAACCGAAACAATAGAGAGCCCACCAACGACCGCGATAACCGTATCAGGGAAAATTGCCGATATAGAAAAAACTGTATCTAGTGATTTTAAGAAACCAAACACAACTTTAGTTATGGTTGGTGAACCTGATTACGAAAGTATGGGTGGGTCTGTTCTCCATGACGTAGCTGACGGACAAAGTGGTGTTATACCAAAGGTGAATATGGAGCAACTGCCAAAAACACTAAAGGGCGTGTTTGATGCTATTCAGACAGACGAGGTTCTGGCGTGTCACGACATCAGCGAAGGTGGACTTATGGTTGCGTTGGCTGAAATGAGTTTTGGTGGTGACATCGGCTTTGACATAACATTAGATGACACCACTAACCACGAACATCAACTATTTAACGAAACAGCTGGTTGCTTTGTTGTTGAAGTTGAGGACGAGGCAGCAGCAGAAGAACTTTTTGGGCATTTGCCACACCGAGTTATTGGCACTACGAGATCAGACAAGTCCATAAATGTTTATGATCATAACTCGTCGCCGTTGATGTATACCTACTTAGATCGGCTAAAGGACGCTTGGAAGCACCGCATGGAGGCGTACGTATAATGAGTCTTCAACCAACTGCAGCCGTACTAAACTATCCTGGCATTAACTGCAACATTGAAACTGGGGAAGCCTTTGAGCTTGCTGGTGCAATGCAAGAACAGGTTTTTTATTCCGAACTCAAATCTGGAGAAAAAACCCTTAACGGTAACTACCAGTTCCTGGTAATACCTGGTGGCTTTTCAGATGGTGATGATATCGCTGCTGGTCGAACACTCGGCATAGAACTACGGACTAATATGACCGACGAGTTAAATCGATTCGTTGAAGCTGGAGGAGTAATTATCGGTATTTGTAATGGGTTCCAGGTATTGGTTGAAACCGGCCTACTCCCTAATGGTAAGGCAAGTGAGGAACGCGATAAGACAACAGCTTTAGCTCACAATGAGAGAGATATGTTCGACTGTAGATGGGGTAAATTAAAGGTAGAGGATTCACGTTGCCCATTTATTACTCCAGCCATACTTGGCGATATTATTGAATTACCGTGGGCGCATGGTGAGGGCAGGTTCTTGCGTAATGATCCAACTGATTACCAGCGATTACTCGACAACGGACAGGTGGTTCTAAGGTATGCTAACGAAGGTGGAGTCCCAACTACAGATTGGCCCGAAAACCCGAACGGTTCACCTTATGGAATAACTGGTCTTTGTGATGAGAGTGGTTTGGTAGTTGGTATGATGCCCCATCCTGAACGGTTTGTATCACCCGAGTTACATCCAAATTATCACCGTAATAAAATACTGGGGGAAACGGTGACACCACACGGACTAGCTGTAATTAAATCAGCTGTGGACTTCGTAAAAGCAGCTTAGCATAGGGTGGGCACTCAGGTGAAAAAGTATTCACTGTAATGTGAGTCTTTCTGTTTCAAAATATGGAGCATGGAAGAACAACGAGTTTATAAAGATTTTGATTTACCAACTAAACATTTGGGAGGTAATACTCACTTCGTGCCACCGAAAGCACGTGACGAAGGTGAAATTGAGCGTCGCAGATCGCTCGTAAGGGGAGTATTGCTTGCCGAACACCAAGAACGAGGACTAGCAATCGCGTCAACAATACTCAAACATGTTAAGGATGACACAAGCGTCAGATTCGCTTCTAGAATAATTGCGGCTGGTGGTCTAAATACTGCATGGTATGGATTTGCACGAGGTGCGGAAAGCGAAGTTATGCGCAGGCGACTAAAGCTACCATTTCTAGCGGTTCATAAACCAGAGCTAAGAGAAAGCTCTGACGATATGCTGTATGATGCAGCTTTCCAGTTTAGCGAAGCAAGAGCACAAGCAGACTTAGTAAAGATAGCTATTGAATCGTGTTCGCCAAAAACTGACAGACTGAAAAGAGTACTAGGTCGAACTGTTGGGAAGGCCTCTCTGACACTTGCTTGTACTGAACTTGGTGACGAATTAATTATGCATCCACTTTCAAGTGTCGACACACAACTACGTGTTCGTCAGCGTAGTCTTGGCGCACTCAACGATGCCAGAACGTTACAAGACGAGATGGGGCTACCGCCGTCGATAGCACAGTTTGCAGACAGAGATAGTCATTTGTCAGTATTTTGGCGAAGAGAAGCCCCAACCGAAGCAGTCAGAGCTTACGAAACGGCTGTTGACTTACAGCTTGCTGCCTAAATCTGCAGATCTTTCTCTATAAAAAATTGCTTATCCTTTAGATATAGGTCAGCTAGGATCGGCATATTAGGCAACATGTCATCACTTTCAAAATTAGGAGCTACCTCCCAAAAATACTCTGCTTTATCGTCGCTGGGTTGTAGTCTACCCTCAACATCATTACTAACCAGAAGATTAAAGTGAGTAAAGCTCTCCAACTCTTTCCCATTAAAAACTTTAAAGTAGCCGCCGCCCAGGACATTGAAATTAGCATTAAGCCCAGTCTTTTCTTTGCATGTACGTGATGCAGCTAATTCACAAGTTTGCTCTAGCGTTGGCAATGCATGCATAAATCCAACCTTGCCTAACAAGGGATGTGTGGTACGACGATAAAGTAGCCACGCTCCATCTTGTTTACGTCTAATGACTAAAAATAGTACTGATTCCGCACGACTAGCAAATGAAAGCTGCTTTTCAAAAATACGTGTACCAACCCGTCTACCGTCAGCAGTTAGCTCATATTGGCCTTCTTCTGATTTTTTTACATAACCAGCAACTATGACTTTCTTTAAGTGGTAGTTGAACAGTTTGTTATCTAAGTCACCTGGTTTAAGTTCACTAAATCGTAATCCTGGCGTAAACGCCAATTTATAAACAATGTTTCTCTGAATATAATGATCAAGCATGGATTTGGTGACCTCAAGGGGAATCGAACCCCTATTGCCAGGATGAGAACCTGGTGTCCTAACCGTTAGACGATGAGGCCTTATAAGAACCACAAAATACTACCATAACAGAGGCAAAACGTCTAGGTTAAGACTAGCTAAAACATAAGCTTTTAGCTATAATTATATGAAGAATGCAATCTGTTAATGACCGGTGGTATGTTATTTATAGTCGAATTTCTTTGGTATTTGTATGTCTTTTGGCAATATCATGTTTAGTTAACTTTTTCTCACCTTCCTTAATTTTAGAAAGCCAAAGACAGGTATTAACTTATTTGACACTAACATTGTGCTCAATGCAAATCATATACATAGTGTTTTTCTTTCGTATCGCAAGCTTAAGAAGCTCTTCATGGCAGGCATCACTATATCTATATATGTCACAAATACTTACGCTAATAAACCTTATCCATTCTACTGGGCAATTCAAGTCTTACTATATGATTGTATGGGCAGCATTAGTCCTTATTGGAGGCATGCTTGGATTATACGTAGTAATTGGTAGTAGTTTCGTTTTGGCATTTTATTTCGTAGTTATCTCAACAAATGCAAGCGGTGGATTTACGATTAACTATATAGGACTATCCGCTGTTATCGGTACAGCTATATTAGGAACACTAAGCTATTATTTATTCAAAAGATTCTATGTAAGTGAAACTGACGCAAAAATATCTAAATTATCTGGGGCTCTTAAAAGTAAACAGCTTCAGTCAGAAATACTAATTCAATCCATTGCTGATGGCGTTATTGTTACTACCACTGACGGAAAGATCAGCTCAATTAACCACACAGCATCAGCGATGACGGGTTGGGCAATTGAAGAGGCAGTTGGTATTGATGTTATGAATGTAGTGAAGCTAAAACAGGAAACTGGTGAAGAAATACTCAGTAATTCCAATCCGTTCACCTTTGTATTAGCTCAAAAGCAAGCTACTAATAATACTTATCAGCTCGAGAGCAGGGACAAGAAAACTCACATCGTCTCATTTGTTGTTTCACCAGTTTTGATTGAAAAGTCTCAGGAACTTGCGGGTACAGTTGCAGTTATTAGAGATGTAAGTGCAGCCAAAGCTGAAGAGCAAAGACGAGCAGATTTTATTAGTACAGCTAGTCACGAAATGCGTACTCCCGTGGCAGCAATTGAAGGATATCTTGCGTTGGCACTTAATGACAGGGTTAGCAAAATTGATGCCAAGGCAAGGAGTTATCTAGAAAAGGCACATTCCAGTACACAGCACCTTGGTAAGCTATTTCAAGATCTTCTAACAAGTGCCAAAGCTGAAGACGGGAGGCTAGTTAGTCATCCTGTTGTTGTTGAAATGGGGACATTCCTAGAACAGTTATCTGACACTTTAAGATTCTCGGCTGAGAAAAAAGGGTTATTGGTTGAATTCACTATTGGAACTAGCAATCACGCAAACGATGCAAGCGGAAGTGCAAAAGTAATTAAGCCATTATACTATACACATGCCGACCCAGACCGTATGAGGGAAGTAATAACTAACCTTTTTGATAATGCAGTTAAATATACCGAGAAAGGAAAAATTTCAATTGGACTTACCGGTAATAACGAATTGGTCCAATTCTATGTAAGAGATACGGGTCCTGGTATTCCAAAAGAGGACATACCGCATCTGTTTCAAAAATTTTATCGGGTAGATAACTCGTCGACAAGGACAATAGGTGGGACCGGACTTGGTTTGTTTATATGCCAAAAAATAGTCCAGCTATACAACGGACGAATTTGGGTAGATAGTGAGGTCGACAACGGAAGCACATTCTATATAAATCTCCCAAGGCTAAGCTCTCAAAAAGCAAAGGAGTTACAGACAGCTGAAGCATCACAAAAAAGCCTTTTAACTTAAGAGGTATTCCAACTATGATTGTTCATGATACAATAGCAAGTAACATAAGCTTTATAACAAGGGGTAATAAGGTATAGAATATGGCAAAAATAATGTTGGTCGAAGACGACAACAATCTACGAGAAATATATGAAGCACGTTTAATTGCTGAAGGTTACGAGATAGTTTCTGCAAAGGACGGTGAGGAAGCTTTAGCTATGGCTGTTAAAGAGAAGCCTGATCTAATAATATCTGACGTAATGATGCCTAAAATAAGCGGTTTTGATATGCTTGATATTCTTAGGACAACCCCAGAAACAAAAAACACAAAAATTATTATGATGACTGCTCTTTCACAAGCTGAAGATAAGAGTCGGGCAGATAAGCTGGGTGCTGACAGATACCTTGTTAAGTCTCAAGTAACACTAGAGGACGTTGCTGCGGTAGCAAGAGAAGTATTGTCTGGGGAAGCGAGTGACATGACGACCTCGCCAGACCAAACCCCACCAAGTGTCCCAGACTCATCTAGCCAATCTCCAGCACCGGTACCCCCAACTTCAGCTACTGATATTAATACTCCAAGTCCTGTTCCAACACAACAAGACCAATCCGTAAATGATCAAACCGCAAGTTCAACACCTGCTGCTATCGACAATAGTGATCATAGCTCAGTAGCTACGTCGGCAGCAACAACTGCAGATAATACAAGCACAGCACCAGCTTCAACTGTAGTCGCTGAAGAAACTGAAGAAAGCAAAATGAGTCAGTCAAGCGCTGATGCGGAAAAAAAAATTGATGAGCAGATAAACAACTTCGTCGCAACAGCAAAGTCAACTGAGCCACCAGAAGATCCTAAACCTGAACCTCCAAAAGTACCAGAACCTGTAGCTAGCCAAAATCCAACTGAACCCGTAGAACACATAGAATTGGCGCAAGCACCGCCAGACAATACAGTAGCAGCAGCAGATAATGCAGCCAAGCTTGCCTCAGCTGTTAACGACATGTTACAAAAACCTGTTGAAGGAAATGATAAGCCACCAGAGACACTGTCAACTAACGGGACACCAGGAGTAGCGAGTAGTGAGGTAAATCAAAATGTGGATAAACCTGATGAACCTGCATCTCCGTCAGCCGCAAAGAAGGTAATTGAGCCCTTGAATGACATTAACACTTCAGGGCCCGATTTAAACGCATTACTTCAACAGGAAGAGCTGAAAGAAGCTTCCGCAAATGGAGCAGCCCCTCAGGTCACTACTGCTGAACCAGCTCCTTCAGTCAGTGTTTCGGAAGATGGAACAATACAAGGTGAAGGCGTTACTACTGAACCTAACACAACCACTGAACAACCGACTACAAATGAAACAGCTGCAACAGACCAAGACCCAAATAACCCAAACAATATAGCACTGTAGTAACATATTTATATGAGAATCAATCAGTTTGTGGCACAAGCCACTGGATTGTCGCGTAGAAAAGCTGATGAGTTAATAAAGATTGGCTCAGTTAAAGTAAATGGAGAGATTGCAAATATTGGCGATACAATAGAAAAAGAGAGCCTTGTTACTCTTCGAGACAAGAAAATCTCCCTAAAACACAGTAGAACAATTTTGCTTAATAAGCCAGTCGGATATGTGTGTTCACGCGATGGCCAAGGTTCAAAAACAATTTATGAACTTATACCTAAGAAGTATCATGACCTCAAGCCAATAGGACGACTGGACAAAGATTCTTCGGGTCTTTTATTGCTAAGTAACGATGGTGAACTTGCGCAGAAGTTAACACACCCTAAATATCAAAAGAGCAAGGTTTATCTAATTCGACTCAACAAGCCGTTGTTGAACAATGATATGCAATTGATTAAATCAGGTGTAATGCTTAGTGATGGATTGAGTAAGCTTAGTCTTAAAGGTAATGGCAAGGATTGGCAAATTACTATGCGTGAAGGCAGGAATCGCCAAATCCGACGAACCTTTAATAAACTAAACTATGAAGTAACCAAATTACACCGTATCCAATTTGGTAGTTATAAATTACTAAATCAGAATGTTGGTAGTTTATCATTTTTATGACATAATTATGCTAAGTCTAGGGTTAATATTAATGAAAAGGAAATTTATATGTCGCGAAAGCTTCCAATTGTAGCAATTGTAGGTCGAGCTAACGTTGGTAAGTCCAGCCTATTCAACACAATCCTGAAACGTCGTGAGGCTATTACTGCTAAAGAAGCAGGCACTACTAGAGATTCACTTCTGGAAAAAGCATCTTACAAAGGTTATGGTTTTTGGTTAATTGATACTGCGGGAATCAAAAATGCTCAGGATGAGTTTGAGTTCACGATTCAAGAACAAATAAGCCAGGCTGCCGACAGCGCAGACGTTATTTGGCTAGTTATTGAAGCTGATATTTCAATAACTAACGAGGATAGAATACTTGCAAAAAAGTTATTAAAGACAAAGAAACCTATCTTCTTGGTAGTGAATAAGCAAGATAAAAATCGTAAAGCTACGACAGACGACTTTAATAAGCTAGGCATTAAGGATATCTATCTTACAAGTACAACTCAGAATCAGGGTATTGAAGAATTGCTTGATGAACTAGTAAAAGAGCTGCCTAAAGTAACGTTCAAGAAACGACCCGAAACTATACACGTGTCTTTAATTGGAAGACCCAATGTTGGTAAGTCATACCTATTTAATAAGCTAGCAAAAAAACAACAAGCGATTGTTGCTGACCGTGCTGGAACTACTAGAGACATAAATCGCATAGATATTAGATATGAAGGTAAAAATATTACACTTATGGATACTGCCGGAATCAGGCGAAGTGGCAAAATCGAAAAAGGCATTGAGCATTTTAGTGTTATTAGATCTTTAAGTGCAATCGAGCAGTCTGATGTTTGTTTACTATTAATGGATGCGAATGAATTAAATGTTACATTAGATCAAAAGCTTGCTGGTCTAATAAAAGAATCGGGTAAGGGTTTAATCCTTGTTGTTAGCAAATGGGACAGTCTTGAAGACAAAACTGCATTCACCCGCGATCAACTTGCTGCCCAAATCAAACAAATGTATGATTTTGCGCCGTGGGCAGCATTGGTATTTACAAGTTCTGTAACTGGTCAAAATGTTACTAAATTATTTGAGTTGGTTACTGAAATATACTCGTCACGAAATAAATTAATAAAAACTTCGGTCTTAAATCGCTGGCTAAAACAAGTCATTGAGAAACACCCGCCAGCAGGATTAAAAAACCGATCACCGAAACTTAATTACATCACCCAGGAAGAAGAAAATCCAACAAACTTCAAAATATACGGTTCTCAAGTTTCGTTCCTTCATTGGTCATATAAGCGATATATGGAAAGGGAACTGCGCCGTGAATTTGGATTTGAAGGAACAGCCATTAAGCTATGGTTTTTTGAAAAACATAGCTCACATAAGCACGGACAAAGCCCCACAAAGGATTAAATACCGTATAATACTTAAGTGGCACTATTCCAGAAAAAACCTCAAACTAGCACATCTGCGCCTTTGTATACTCTTGGTCTTGAAAAGTCCAAGCTAATAGTTGGTCTTGGGAATATTGGTCAGGAATATGAACAAACAAGACATAACGTTGGATTTATGTGTGTTGATCATATTGTTAAAGCATTAGAGCTACCTGAGTGGATAACAAAGAAAGATCTCAAATGTTACTTGAGCATCGGAAAACTTGGTGACAAAAGAATAATAGCCATGAAACCATCGACTCTGATGAACAATAGTGGCGATGCTGTTATGGCCGTAATGAAATTCTATAAAATTGTAGCTCGTGATGTGCTGGTAGTTCACGATGAACTTGACATACCATTTGGCCAAATAAGAGTTAGAGAAACTGGTGGCTCAGCTGGACACAATGGAATAAAATCAATAATTCAGAAAATTGGTTCAGAATTTGGCCGAGTTAGAGTCGGTATTGGTAGCCCTATATTAGATGATTCTAAGTTTGATAGTGCAGACTTTGTCCTTTCAAAGTTCAGTAAAGATGAGCAGTCCCTGCTAAATAATATGCAAAGAGAAGTCACAGCTATAGCAACAGAATATATATATGGCGAAAATCTTAATATCGAATCACGAAGCTTTTTGTAGAGACGCTGCCTTATCTGTTATAGTCTCTTCAACACACCCAAGCTGCATTGCGGCCGAAGTTAATTCAATCAATAATTTACCTCTTCTTTCAGCGTGACGCCTAAGGGCTATTGATGCTTGTTCGGCATTCTTTGCTTCCAATTCTGAATCTGGTCTAAATCGACTTTCTTCAATCAAATATCTAACAACTTCAGTATATGGACGAGGCGCATTTGAGCTTTGTTCTCCAACATTCATAAACACATTTAAACATATTACTTGTAATTGTAAATCCAAATAAAAGACCTCCAGAGGGGGTGGGCACCACTGGAGGTCTTTTGCACCCTTTAAGCCCACCCAGTGAAGCATCAGCTACAAAAAGAAATAATGCTGTGCCTCCGTAACTATGACGGAATCTTTTGGACTCACTCTTTTGGGACGGACCCTTCATTTGCGAGCAAAGAAGGGGTCTACTATAAAAGCAGACATCTTAAAGGGGTTAGTTTGTTTTAGAACGTATATCATCTATTCAAGATAGAAAACGCTAAATAAGTGGAGGGTAACAACTTATAAGCACGCTCTAAAACAATCTAACAATACTGTTAGAATAGGGGTGTAAGGTACGTAAGTTTGCATATAGCTTACTTACAGGTTGCCATTCTAGCAAATTTGTGACATTATGTCAATACTTAAGTATCTTTTTGTATGAATGTCAATATGCTAACGCTTGAAAATAATAATCTACCGGAAAGACTTTTGGATATACCAAGTCCACCCAAAAAACTCTTCTTAATAGGTGATAGAACGTTGCTTGAAAGCACTCACACATTATCAGTTGTTGGAACTAGAAAAGTTACAGCCTATGGCCAGGCTGCAACAACTAGAATTGTTAAAGAAGTTGCAAACTGTGGAGTAGTAATAGTTAGCGGCCTGGCATTGGGCGTTGACTCAATTGCACATAAAGCAGCACTAGAAGTAAGTGGTAAAACAATAGCCGTTTTGCCAGCAGGACTGGATAAAATATACCCCTCGTCACATCGAAATTTGGCTTTAAGTATCCTGGAAGGCGGGGGACTACTCATTAGCGAATATCCTCCAGGAACTCCAGCCTTGAAGCAAAATTTTATAGCCAGAAATCGTATAGTTTCTGGCCTGGGTGACGGCGTACTTATCACCGAGGCAAGCAAAAAAAGCGGAACGATTCATACGGCAAATTTTGGACTTGAACAAGGCAAAACAATTATGGCTATCCCAGGAAATATTACAAGTCCGATGAGCGAAGGAACAAATAGTTTAATTAAAACTGGAGCGATTCTAGTTACGAGTCCTGAAGATGTATTGTTTGGCCTTGGCCTAGAATCACAACAACTAAAAAGTGCAGTAATTGCCAATAACTCTGCCGAAGAATCAATATTAGAACCAATGAGAAGAGGAATAACTGAAGCATCAAAGCTACTTGTAGAGTCAAAGTTAAACCCGCAAATATTTAATCAAACATTGTCGATGCTTGAGATAACAGGCAGAATTAGATCAGCTGGTGGCAGTCACTGGGTTCTATAAAACTTGCAAAAATTATTATAAAAGCGTAGTCTTACTTGCTGATATCTTATAAATAGGTAAACTATAAGCATTAATGGCAAAAAATTTAGTTATTGTTGAGTCCCCGGCAAAAGCGAAAACTATAGAGAAATTCCTTGGAAAAGATTTTGAGGTAAAGAGTAGCTTTGGCCACATTCGCGATCTGCCAAAAAAGGGTCTGTCGATTGATTTGAACAACGATTTTGAGCCATCATACGAGATTAGTTCTGATAAGAAAAAGATCGTTTCCGAACTCAAAAAAGCTACAAAAGCAGCTAAAGAAGTATGGCTAGCTAGTGACGAGGACCGTGAAGGAGAAGCCATTGCTTGGCATTTATGCGAGGCTCTTGGTCTCGATGAAAAGATTACGAAAAGAATAGTCTTCCATGAAATAACGGAAAGCGCTATTAAGGATGCCATAAAGTCTCCTAGATTTATAGATAGCAACCTAGTTGATGCTCAACAAGCACGAAGAGTTTTGGATCGCCTTGTTGGGTACAAATTAAGCCCAGTCTTATGGAAAAAGGTGCGCCCAGGGTTGTCTGCAGGAAGGGTTCAATCAGTAGCAGTCAGACTTATAGTTGAGCGAGAAAGAGAAATCAAGAACTTTGAACCAAATTCATTTTTCAAGTTAAATGCTATCTTCGATTCAAAGAGCGGTAATATTTCAGCTGAACTATCTTCAAAAATAAGTAACTATGATAGTGCTGTTAAATTTTTGGAAAAATGCAAACAGGCTACTTTTAGTGTTTATAATATTGAACAAAAGCCGAGTAAAAGGAGTCCGAGCGCTCCTTTCACAACTAGCAGTTTGCAGCAAGAGGCATCTCGTCGGCTTGGGTTTAGCGTTAAACAAACTATGACACTGGCACAGCGATTATATGAAAATGGAAATATAACCTATATGAGGACTGACAGCACAAACCTATCTGAGCAAGCTCTTGGTGATGCCAAGCGATATGTAGTAAGTCAATTCGGTGATAAGTATCATCAGCAACGCAAATATAAAACAAAGAATAACTCTGCACAAGAAGCTCATGAAGCAATAAGGCCGACTGACTTCAACAATACTAACTCAGGTCAAGATGAACAACAACAAAAGCTATACAAACTAATATGGCAGAGAACCATTGCCTCTCAAATGAGTGATGCAATGATTAGTAAAACCAGTGTTCATATAAAAATAAGTAATATTTCTGACCATCATTTTGTAGCTCAAGGGGAAACTCTAAAATTTGACGGATTCATTAAAGTTTATGGCGGGGGCAGGGAAGATGTTATATTGCCACCTTTAGAACTAGATGAACAACTGGAATATAATTCAATAATTGCTAGGGAGTCATTTAGCAAACCACCAGCACGATACTCGGAAGCTAGCTTAGTAAAAAAACTAGAAGACCTCGGAATCGGACGACCAAGTACATATGCACCAACAATATCAACAATTCAAGCCAGAGGTTATGTTGAGAAGTCAGATTTAGAAGGTAATAAGAGAAACTACATCGAACTTAAGCTATATAATAATATGATCGAAGAAAAAAACCATGAAGAGACTTACGGTACTGATAAAAAAAAGTTACTACCAACGCACACTGCAGATGTAACTACAGATTTCTTAGTAAAAAACTTTAACTCAAT
>JAGQNP010000018.1 GCA_020428005.1 Candidatus Saccharimonadota bacterium | reverse complement strand
CCGTCTTTACTCAGATTTGCAAACGGGTTGGAAAATAGCTTTTCTGAAAATATATCGTGAATATTATCAATTTTTGCTGATTGAATGGCATCCACAAGCTCACTGTCCACCAATTGACCAGCAATGTTCTCCGGAAATACTGCAAATCCATTTGCGGATCTTTCCACTTCCCAACTTATGCCGTCACAGATAGAAAACATGTATATATTATACAATCGAAATGAACAACAGACAATGCCTAAAATAAAAAGAAGCCCTTTAAGAGCCTCTTTTTACTTTAAAAGATAAGCTACGCTAGTTCAACTGTTGCGCCAGCTTCTTCTAGTGCTTTCTTTGCGTTTTCTGCATCTTCCTTTTTAGCACCTTCTAGTACTGGTTTTGGAGCACCATCAACAATTGCCTTAGCCTCACCAAGACCAAGACCAGTTACGTCTTTAACAGCCTTAATGACGGCAACTTTTTGGGCACCAGCGTCCTTAAGAATAACATCATACTCAGCTTTTTCTTCTGCGGCTGGTGCGTCACCTGCACCTGCAGCAGCTGGTCCAGCAACAGCAACGGCTGCTGCTGCCGGCTCTATACCATATTCATCCTTAAGGATGTTCTTTAATTCGTTGACTTCAACGACACTTAGGCTAGTAAGTTGTTCTGCAATCTTTTTTAAATCTGTAGCCATAATGTTCCTTTCTTAGCTTGCGTTGGCCTCAATAGCATCTAGCAAGCCGTGTAAATTACTTGATAATGCACCCATAACATCGTTTACAGGTGATGATAATGTAGCAATAACGTCAGCGATAAGCTGTGGTTTGCTTGGTAGAGTAGATAGAGTTTTAACCTCGTCAGCAGCTAGGAAACGGCCTTCAGCATTAATAGCGCCAACAAACTCGATAGTTGGGTTTGTTTTTGCAAAGTTTGCTAAAGCCTGGGCAGGTGCAACCTCATCCTCTGAATTGAAAGCGTAGAGTAACTGCCCTTCCAGTGCACCAGTGTCAACGTCTTTCAATACATCATTTGCAGCAATTGCCTTGATAACCAAACGGTTTTTTACTACTTTAACAACGGTTTGTCCTTCCTTTGCCTGCCGGCGCAATGCTTGCATAGCTTTTACGGAAGTTCCTTGATACTTGGCGACAACTGTTAATTTTGAATTAGACATAAGGTCTGATACTTCCTTAACAATGTCATTTTTTTGTTGTTTAGTTAATGCCATTATAGTCCTCGTATTATTTACTCATGCGTCGCCGTATCGACCTGTTTGACGACAATTGCCATATAAAAACGCCTTATTACCAAAGGCGCTTATGTACACAAATAAAATTTATTGTACCTAGGTGACATTTTCAAGCCGATTGTTGTCGGACGTCACTGTCTTTGGCAATCCTCGTTATTATACACATAATTACCTCTGTAGTCAATAAAATATATCTACTATAAAAATATGTTGGCAGAATATGATTCTACCTTCTTGAAATTAATACCGGCTTTTTCTAGTTGTTTACAAAGCATCTTTTCATCACTAGCTTCATACCCAATTAACACTCGTCCAATGTTTCCAGCTTGACCTCTATAATGAAACAGGCTTATATTCCATTTATTTTTCATAGTATGCAGGAACTCTGCAAGCGCTCCGGGTCTCTCGGGAAACTCTACAAGATATAGGTGTTCATTTTTAGTAGCGCTCGAGGTGCCCCCTATCATGTGTCTGATATGTTCTTTAGCTACCTCATCATTTGATAGATCAACAAACTCATAGTTATCATTCTTCATACTATTTATAAACTTTTGTTTGTCGTTAGAATCCGGCATTATTATGCCTAAGAAAATGTGAGCTTCTTCTCTGTTGCTAAGACGATAATTAAATTCACTAATATTATAGCCATTAATTACTTGCTCACAAAAGTTTAGTAGAGCACCGGGTTTTTCCGGTAGTTTTACTGCAAAAAGACTCTCATTACCACTACCAAGCTTGGTTCTTTCAGCCACAAATTGTAGCCGCTCAAAACTTATGTTTGCACCTGAACATATAGCAACACAATATGACTCCTGTGCTCCTGAATCACCATCGAAATACTTAGTTAGTCCGGCAGTTGCAAGTGCACCAGCAGGTTCTAGTATTGTCCTTGTTTCTTCAAAAACCTGCTGAATTGCAGCACATGTTTGCTCGGTTGTTACAGTTATTACTTGATCAACATATTTTTCTGCTACATCAAATGCAATTTTGCCGACTTGCTTAACCGCGACGCCGTCTGCAAATATTCCAACTTGGGCTAGTTGCACTCGCTTACCTGCTTTTAGTGACTGGTACATTGCATTACTGTCATCTGGTTCCACTCCAATAATATTTACTTCCGGTTTTAAAGTTTTTATATACTGAGATATACCAGCTAAAAGCCCTCCGCCACCAACAGGAACGAAAATGTGCGAAACATTAGGTAGTTGTTCAAGTATTTCTCGACCCACTGTGCCTTGACCTGCAATCACCAGTTTATCGTCGAACGGGTGAATATACACACGTCCAGTTGACTTTATAAGCTGTTTGCAGTGGTCTGCTGCTTCACTGTAGTTGTCACCCTTGAGAATAACACTTGCTCCATAGCTCCTGACAGCTTCGATCTTTATCTTTGGTGTTGTTATTGGCATGACTATGTGAGCCGAGATTCCTAACCGCTGTGCACTTAGTGCAACACCTTGGGCATGGTTTCCAGCACTCGCGGCTATAACTCCTCTTTGTTTTTCTAAATCGTTCAATTGTGCAATTCTATTATATGCGCCACGCAGTTTAAATGAGTGTACGGGCTGAAGGTCTTCACGTTTTAGAAAGACGCTTCTATTACCTGTACTCAGTTTTACGGCATGTTGAAGGGGTGTTTCTATGGCTACATCATACACGCGCGCGAGCAATATCTGCTTAACTGCCTCGTTCATCCTAACGCTCTAATTCTCTCCTTTAAAAGCAATTGCTTCTATCTCTATTAAAAGAGGATGATTTCCAATATCTGGTAAGTCAGCTACTGCTACGCAAGCACGTGCTGGGCGTGGTCCTTGGTCAAAATATTCTACATATATACTATTAACAACTATAAAATCCTTCATATCTTTCAGGTAAACCGTAGTCTTAACTACATTCTTAAGAGGAATTCCGTCCAGAGCGGTTTGCAGGTTTTCTAATGTTTGGCGCGTTTGTGTTTCTATATCACTAGCAACACTACCTGAATTTGGATCAACACCAACTTGTCCGGATATAAAAACTAAATTACCACTCTCTCGCTTTGCCTCGTATGGGCCGTATGTTTTCATTTATTCCTTTCTTGAAATAAAAATCCCCGCTGTGGCGGGGATAAGTTAGCAATTTTAGGATTATTAACTAAGCCCGCGTTAGCGAGTTATAATAATCTCCATAATATTTTGTCTGTTCACGTCTATATTTTTTACTCTTTTGTGAGGGCAGTGTCAAGTTTTATATGCCATCGCAGCTTCTCGACCACTCTTACCCTGATACTTTCCTTCTTCGTGGATTGCAGACGCACCATGCCCCCAAAAGCGAGGATCAAATGGAGTGTATATTTCATGTCCACCTTTTATTATGCCATCACTGTGTATTCCTGAACGATGAGTGTTGATGTCGCTGCCAACAACAGGATTTTGCCGATCTATGTTCATCCCACCAGCTGTCATTACGCTTTGCGCAACACAAAGAGACCTAAATGGATTAAATTCCCAAACTAGATTTGCAGGCATTTCTTCTGAAAATTTAAAAATTCCTGCTATTAATGGGAATACATCAGCATTACCGGCTCTTTCACCTAAACCACAAACTGTGGATTCAATTTGAACTCTAGTGTCTACATTTTTGTACATGCTATGTTCGGCTCCAGCCTGAATAAGAGCAATGCTGTTTGCCACAGCATTTCCAAGATCATTATGATTATGTGCAGATACCGCAACTTTTGGATTTTCTGAATGCACCCAGTTAATAACTTGTCTATAAAAGTCTTTCATCCAAAATGGGCTACGCTGACCAACTGTATCAGGCACATTTATAACGTCTGCTCCTTCCGCAACGGCATCGCGGATAACTTTTTCTAAGTAGCTTGTGTTGGTTGTAGTTGCAGCTTCAGCTGAAAACTCAATCGAGGCCCCAGAATGACCATTTGATATATCATGCGCAAACGCTACAGCCTGACGACCCATAGCTCGTACCTCGTCGGGACTTTTGTTCGGAAATTTTGCTTCCATATGTGTCGGATCGGTCGATACAAAGGTATGAATTCGTGGTCGTTTTGCAATTTCTATGGCATCCCAGGTTGCCTCAATATCGGACGCAACCGTACGGGATAGTCCCGCAATGACTACAGGCCGCACTGTTGTTTTAGACATGCCATTATTCCATACAGTTACCTCGTAGTCAGATTGCCCAACTGATCTAGCGACATCATTAACTTCCGAGGCATCTCCTGGAGTAGCTGGAAAACCTGCCTCTATTACTCCAACTCCTAGACTTGCAATTGCATCAGCGATTATTGGTTTTGAGTCTGCTGGAAATTGATGAATGGCGGGTAAGGATTGTGCACCATCGCGCATAGTTGTATCAAAAATTTCTATTTCTACTTTTACTTCTGACATTTTTTCTCCTAAATTAAAATAGACTTCATTCGTTGAAGCCTATTAATTGTGGCTGTACTAGGAGTCGAGTTTACGACTTAGGCTTCAATCACACTGAAGCACAGCCTGTTAAGGCTGAGGAGCAATGTTTGATTATAACCTAATTTTTTCACAGTTTATGACTATATGCTTTTAACTATATGTTGTCAATACGCAACCGGTATATGAGCTACACTTTAAATAGAAAATCTGATCTCTTGCCTTGAGTTATTGCGTTAAAGTTTTCATTTAGTTGTTGATAAACAGGTCCTGGTTTACTAGATATCTCAACCTTATCTATACTTTCGCACCATGTAAGTTCTGTTGCTGTTCCGGAGAAGAATACTTCATCTGCAATGTATAATTCTGTTCTGCTGATCTGCCTGACCTCGACAGTAATATTATTATCTTTAGCTAATTGCAATACCGTCTTGCGTGTAATACCTTCCAGTATGTCACTATTAACACTAGGTGTTATTAGCCTGCCATCTCTTACTATGTATATGTTCATCACCGCACCTTCGCCAACAAAGCCGTTGCTGTCCAGCATAATGGCCGAATCGTAACCACCTCGAGCGGCGTCTTCAATGGCCAAAGCTGCATTAACATATCCCCCACTCGCTTTTGTTCTTGGCGGTAATGCATTATCGCTGTTTCTAACCCAAGATGAAACACAAACTCTTAATCCCCTGGATTTATCAAAATAATCACCAAGACTAAGCATGTAGAGTCCAAAGTCATAATCGCCAGCAATTGCTGGACTCAAAGCTATGTCACTGCGATAAATTATCGGTCTGTAGTATACGTTTGACTTAGGTTTGTTCTTTCTAGTAAGGTCAATAAAAGTCTGCTTGATAAATTCATCGTCAAAATCAAAAGGAAACCTTAATACTTTTGCACTCTTTTTGAGTCTTTCTAAATGATCGTCAAGTCTTAGTATCCCAATCTTGCCATCATCTTGCAGGTATCCTTTAACGCCACCAAATATTGCTAAACCATATTGAAGAGCATTGGTAGCAATCGGCACATTCGCTTCTTTAAAGGGTAGTACTTTCCCTTTTAGATAAGCATATTCTAAATAATCTTGGTGACTCGCCATTTAAGACTATTCTATGTTTTTATTATCTAGTTTTTCAAGCTTATATTGTGTTGCACGTTCAGCAGCTAAGCGAGTAAGCTCAGGATCTTCCCCTTGATTTACGAAAATCATTGCTTCAGCCAACATAGGATGTTTCTCTGCAAGTAGCTCGTGCATGTTTTGGACAAGTTTTCGATATCCTGGGTGGCCTTGCGGACTAGTTCTTAGTTCATGAAAATGAAAAGCCTCTCTTGCGTTGTAAGTTATAGTCCAGCGCATCTTATGGCCAAGAAGAGTTGCATACTGTGCCTCATACTCAAAACCTGATTGCTGTAAAATACTGAATAACTTAGCCGACACGTCAAAACAAGTCTCAAACTCTTCAATAAGTCCAGCATCCTCAACTAGTTGAGGCACCTCATAGCCGTATCGCGGGGTAAGAGATTGCCATTCTAGATCATCAACCATTCTGTGTCTTTGAAGGTCCCGAAATATACCATAATCACACATAATTTCCCAAGTGTACCTAGCTTGTTCGATAGCACGACCAGGTTTGTGGCGTCGGTTCAATCGTTCGCCCATATATGCGCGAAATACTTCATTTCGTGTTTTTATTGACCATGTTTCAACCTCATCTGAAATCTCCTTTAATGAGAGGCCTGTTTGATCGAATATCATGTGTGGAAGAAGGTCAAGTTCATTTTTTGGCCAGTAGTTGATCAATTTAACCGTAACATCATCAGTACTATGGCTACCCTTCAGGTTTTTCATAATTACAGATCGTAGTTCTGATCGTGTATTTGCAAAATATGCTGTTGTTGCGCCTCCTCTATCAGGCTTGTCAGCACGCTCTAGAAAGGTTGGTATAACTTTTCTAGCCTCGTTAAGTACCAAATCTCCTGTTTCACGTGCTTCTAGGCTTTCACTTGCACGTAACCTCATAATTAAGCTTTCTAGTGCTTGTCCTGATGCAAAAATACCTACAGTAGACTTGGTAGCTACAGGCAATACTGGACGTATAGCATCACAGGCTTGTGCTCTTATAGCTGCTTTCCAAGCGCCATCTCGCTCGTTTTTAGGTATATTTGATGTTCGCTTTAGGTGATCAGTGAGCTCCCTAACCATCTTTGAGTATATTTTAAATATACTATCGAGGTTACTTTTGTATGTATCTTTGATGGTTTTAGGAAGGTTAGTGGGTATAAAGTACTTGTAATTACCCTGATCATCTTTTTCATCGAAATATATGTAACGTGTAGACTGTTCTAGATATGATGCCAGTCTGCCCCACTCTAGTTGTTTGGTAAGTAGATTGCTAGCGCCCTCCACGACTATGTGCTGACCCACAAGTTGCTGAACAGAATCATCACCGTATGCTGTAATAACCCGTTGCAATAGTGATTCATCTTTTCCCATATTTGCCGCAAACTCGTCGAGTATAGTGATTCTCATATCATCACCTCGGCGACTCAATCTAGCCATTGCTGCTGCGACCGTTAGGGCACTAAGCTTATCTTTAAATGCGTATACGTTACTTCTGTCGTTTGTGACAACTTCGTTTAAGAATGTCCTACCTTCAGTTGTTATTTCCCAGCCATTGTCAGTCTTATTTATAAATGGGTTATATTCTTTAATGAGTGATTCTGGCTTTTGAATGGTTTGGCTGGCTACGGAAGGGTTGTTACCTTTTCTGGGCAAAAGTGGTGTAAGAGTATTCCATATGTAATCATGAATTTCATTGATTTCTAGAAGTTTGCCGCTGCGAATGCAGTCTATTCTCATGAAATCCTTTGGAAATAACTGACACATATCATCGTAAACTTCAACTGATTTTCTCAGATGATCAATGTCAGCTTCATGTATATCTCGCTTCTTATCTGTATATTTACGAGCGTCTTTACTGTCCACTAGCTTTTGAGCAATCTCAGCAGGCATTCTTAATACAATGCTTTTATCTGGTCGTGGTGTTTTTAGCACTTCGAATTCAAGATTATCCAACCAAATAAAAAAGCCTTTTCGTTCCTCAGATGTCGCAAACTTTGTTCCTTGGTGTGCCATGTTCGAACCAGTGAACCGATTTGCAATTACAACTTTATTTTCGTCTAGGGCCTTTTTTATCGCAAAAGAAGCCTCAAATCTATCAAGAGCGTAAAACAAGGACCCCGTATATGGACCAATGTCGCTCGATGAACCATAAACGCCATTTAGATATTGTTTCACAAAGTAGCTAGACTCCTTGTCATATTGAGGAAAGTCAAATAGTTCTACATCGTATCCTTCTTTCCTTAATCTATCAACTAAAAGACCTGCTTGTGTACCCTTGCCAGAACCATCGGTTCCTTCAATTACAAAGAACGACCCTTTTCGTGAACCTTCTTGTTCAGTCATCGTGCTTTTAAACCTTTGATCACTCCTGGTAATGACCTAGTGTCTTTATATGCCCTTGGAAGCATCTGGTCGGGGGTCCAAGTAGTTATTAGCTTGTCTAAATCAGTTCCTGATTGATATTTACCACTAAAGCCCTCATCCCTACCTTCTCCATAATTGCCTTCAACATCACCAGTTTCGTAGAAAACTGCCTGAGCAATACGTTCCCCCACTGGCAATAAAACTGTCTCATGTTCATTCAAGTTATATATCTCAAGCGTAAGTCTATTGATGTATCCAGGATCAACCCAACCAGCATCGAAGCATACCGCGACTCCATTGCGTCCCCAACTTGACCTTGATTTGATCTCATAAGCTCCAGGTGGTTTAATACCGAAGAACTCATGAGTATGGGCAAGTATTCGTTCACCCGGTTTGAGTGGAATAACTGGGTGTTCCAGAGGTATACCTTCTAGTGGCTTAACGTTATTCGAATTACACCAATCAACATGGTTAACTGCCTGGTGTACTTCGCCGAAGTATCTTGAGACGTCATTTTCATCAAATGGATTATACACATAACCTCTATGTGCTTGCCCCGTTCTATAATAATAATAACCCAAGGTTACATCTAAACTTGCATGACTTATATGCTTTTCATTAAAAGGTGCGCAAACTATGTGACCTTCTTCAATAGCATTCCTAATTTGTTTATTGCTGTATACGCCCACAAACTCACCTCCGATTCCTACATATTGTACGGTGTGTCAAATACATGACGCAAGCATAAGCGATAATATTACAACTACTTTTTTGTTTGATACAGTTGCTCAAGCTTATTTGAGTGAATATCATCTAAAAACTTTGCAGCAAAACGCTTAACGTCCTCAACGGAACCATTGCTTACTATAGTGCAGTCAACTTTAATGTTTTCCCGTTCACGTTCAGTGGGATCAAGCATATCATTCTGAAGATGTCCCGGTCTATAAACTTTTATAATTATTCCACCGGCATCTCGAAGTAAATTCGCATCAGTTGGATATCTTAAGCCACCGACAATACATAGATCAGTTCCCGCAGCCTCAACCTTTCTGAGACGTCTAACAATCTCCTTATACCAAATTCCCTCATCAACGTGTTCGACCAAGTAACCGCCTAACCACTGTAAGAATGGGCGATAAGTTTCTTTGTTTTCTCTGGTAATCTTTTGCTTTGCAAGCTGAGGGTTTCTAACTAGATTTTCAACGTGAAGTATTAATTTTTGGTATTCGACTGGATGTTGCTCAATACTGTGTTGTCGCAATTTTATCTTATCGAAGTTACATTTTTGTTGAAGGATTCTATCAAGGATATTTGGCAGTACAGACAGCCAGTCGTTTAGGGCTTCAACGTCGTACGGGTCCGGGATTATTTTTATCTTTTCGTGGAGCGAATTTGCGACTTCAGCAACAATTAAACTCGATTCAAAATGAACAGTTGAAGGAACAAGATCTGCCAATGCATCCGCAAAAGTAGTCTTACCATGACCAATCGGACCGGTCATCCCGAGTATTATCATAGGTGATATTGTAACAGGTTATGCTTAATTAAGCTCTACTATTTCCAGTTGTATCGAAGGCCCCATTGAACTTGAAATAAATGCACTTTTTACATAGGCACCTTTTATGCTTGATGGTTTTGCTGACTTGATACTCTTTATTAAAGCATTCGCATTATCAAGAAGTTTGTCATTCCCAAAGCTAACTTTACCAATTCCAACGTGAATGATACCTGTACTATCAACCCTATATTCTACTCTTCCAGCTTTTGCTTCAGATATTGCTTTAGCAACGTCACTAGTTACAGTTCCACTTTTGGGGTTAGGCATTAAACCTTTAGGTCCCAGCACCTTGGCATATTTACCAAGTTTTGCCATCATTGTTGGCGTAGATATTAGAACATCAAAATCAATTTGTTCCTTGTCCAAAAGTCTTAATAATTCTTCCTCGCCAGCAATGTCAGCCCCAGCTTTTTTGGCTTTTTGGACGTCCTCGACATCACCAAAAACTGCAATTCTAACAGTTTTTCCAGTGCCAGAAGGTAATACAACTACATCTCGTATGTTTTGGTCGGCTTGTCTTGGGTCTACTCCAAGTCTGACGTGTAACTCAACTGAGGAATCAAAATTAGTAGTAGAAGTCTCTATTGCTAGTGAAAGTGCTTCCTTCAGTGTATACTTTTTGTCTTGTTTGATCTTTTCAGCAGCTTTACGATATTTTTTGCCACGTCGTTCAAGACGAGATCGGGCGGGCTTAGCTGCTATTTTTGGTTTAACCTCAGAGTTGTCCTCTAACTCATTATTACTTTTCTGGCTATCAATCTTGGCTTGTTTGGCTTCTGCCTCTTGTATCCCTTTTTCGCTTCTTTTGCCAGCTTTTGCTACGTGTTGCTTCTCAGTATCTTCATCGTTCTGTTTTGTCTGAACGTTTTCTGATACGTCTTTAATAGCAGCTTCTATTTCAGCTATAGTATTCTTCTCTGAAACCTTTAGCTTGAGTTTCTTTGCTTCCTGTAATAGTTCAGCTTTCTTTGACACTTAACTCTCCTTTCGTGGTGCATACGGCTTTTAAACCTCCCACAAATTTATTGTTACTCTACTTCTACGCCCATGCTTCTTGCTGTTCCGGCAACCATTTTTTTGACTGACTCTATATCATCAGCATTCATGTCTTTAGCCTTCTCTTCAGCTATAGCTGTCAGATCAGCTTCGGACAATTTTTTAGGTATTTTTTCACTATTTGGACGTCCCGAACCTTTTTGAATTCCCAACCTTTGGCGAATAAGATCGTCTGTCGGTTGACTAACCACACGAAAGTCCATTGAGCGGTCATCATAAATCGTGATATGGGCCGTAACTGTACCTTTCATTTCCTTTGTTGCGTCATTAAAGGGATTAATAAAGTCCATCATATTAACACCATATTGACCAAGAGTACTACCAACAGGAGGAGCGGCACTAGCCTTTCCTGCTGGAATTTTCATCTTCAGATTTGCTTTTACTTCTTTTCCTGCCATAAAATAACTCCAATTCTTATCTATGGAGTGCGTAACTAAGCGATTATACTACACACCACCTCTGTTGTCTAGTATTAAATATTAGGACATCAAACGCGTTTAACTTGGAGTGAATCAAGTTCAACTGGTGTCTCACGACCAAACATATTTACCAATACTTTAAGTTTTCCTTTTGCAATATCAATCTCATTTATAGAGCCATCAAAGCCCTTAAATGGCCCATCGATAATATTAACCACGTCGCCAACTTTGTAGTCAATTTTATGCTTAGGTTCGGCGCGACCCATTCGCTTCATAATTTTATCCATTTCGTCGTCGCTTACAGGAGTTGGTTCTGAACCGCTTCCAACAAACCCTGTGACACTGGGGGTATTTCTTACTATGTACCAAGCATCTTCGCTCATTTTCATCTGAACAAGAACGTATCCCTGAAAAATTCGCTTTTCAACAACTTTTCGTTTACCGTTTTTAACTTCAATCATTTTTTCTTTTGGGACAAGAACTTGAAAAATCTTATCTTTCATATCAAGACTATCAGCGCGTTGTCTGATGCTTTCAGCTACCTTTTCCTCATAACCACTGTAAGTATGGATAGCGTACCATTGTTTTGTAGTATCGTAACGTTTGCTCATTTTAGTAATAACCTTTCAAATACCTTATCTAAACCATAATCAACTATTGCAATAATCACTCCAAAAACCACTGCAAAAAGAAGAACCGCAGTGGTTAACTGGGTCGTTTCCTTTCTATTCGGCCATGAGACTAGTTTTAGCTCACGCCACGCTTCTACAAAGAATTTAGGAGTTACACGCCTTTTCTTATTTAGGAAATTTGTGTACTTATTCTTAGGTAGTGGAATGTAGTATTCTTTCTGTGCAACATTTTTTACCGCGCGTACAGGTTTTTTTACACTACCTGCAGCTTTATGTAAACGACGCTTTTTGTCATCGGGTTTTTTAGAACTTGAAACATGTTCTCGAATTGTCTTCGGTTTTTTTGATGAAACTTTATTACTTTTATTCACATATCTCTCCTAAAAAATAAAACAGCCTATTATTTAGGCCGTCAACAAGTCAATAATATCATATCATCAGAATGTTATCAATAGCTTTACTATTAGACTTAAAACTAGGATATAATTTACATTAATGACATTAGCGCTTTTGCTACTAATTATAGTGTTTGAACTACTAATGTTCACACCCGAACTTTGGAAATTTAGAAAGATATTTTCTGTAATCTCAATAGTGTTTAGCACTACCTGGTTAGTTGCAGTTATAATGATTGATTTTAGGAGCATATGGCTAATTTTAGTTATTACAATTTTTACATTTAGAATCATTAACTTAATTAGAATCCTTAAGGAAAGAACAGACCCAAATTATTTGCATAAATCAGGTGTAAAAACTTCTATAATTCTCGGCGTTATTTTACTATTATCGCTCTTAGGAAAGATGTTTATCAATATTGATAGCATTTTACCCGTTGTTGCAGTTCTTGGTCCAATTGGCGCCATCGGAGTAAGCGCAAGTTTAGTTATCAACTTAATTAAGCTACGAAAAAACTACCCGACTTCTAGTATTTCTGACAAGAATCTGCCCACAGTTAGTGTTTGCATACCTGCAAGAAATGAATCTGAGAATCTTGAGTTCTGCATTCGAAGTTTACTTGCAAATGATTATCCGAAGCTTGAAATATTGGTTCTGGACGATTGTTCAACAGATCAAACACCAGAGATTATAAAAAAGTTTGCTCACGATGGAGTTAGGTTTGTGAATGGTAAAAAACCACATAGTGATTGGCTCCCAAAAAACAGCGCGTACCAAAAGCTTGCAGAGGAGTCGAGTGGTCAGTATTTATTATTTTGTGGTGTTGACACGCAGTTAGGTACTGATACCATCACTAAATTAATAACACTTGCTTTAGCAAACCATAGAACAATGGTTAGTGTACTTCCGAGAAGATTAACAAATAATGGTGTCGATACCATTATCCAGCCTATGCGCTATTGGTGGGAGCTATGTGTTCCAAGACTTCGTAAAAGTAGCCCACCAGTATTGAGTACTTGTTGGTTAATAAAGAAGAGTTCTCTTGATAGCAATGGCGGATTTTCTGCTTGTAAACGTTCGATATTGCCTGAGCGCTACTTCGCAAAGAAACTTAATAATTTTGGGCAATATCTATTCATTAAATCCTCTAGTCTGTTCAATGTGGAGACCAGTAAGCCAATGCAAGATCAAAGACAAACAGTGCTAAGAGTAAGGTATCCACAAACGCACAGAAGACCAGAATTAGTTTTGTTAATAATAATGTTCGAAGTTATTGTATTTATCATTCCTTATATTCTGTTCATTACAGGAGCTCTCCATACCGACCAGTTACTAATCAGCATGTCACTAATGGCAATTGTTTTAAACACGTTTTGCCACGTATCAATTGTTGCTCTCACAAACCCTGCAAATGTGCCAATAGCACTATTTAATTTTCCCATTGTTGCACTCACTGAGCTAATACTCGGTATCGAATCAATGATTTTGTATGAATTTTCGAACGTAGACTGGAAAGAAAGAAATATTTGCCTTCCGGTAATGCGTGTTGTACCAAAGTTGCCTAAAGTGTAAATAGCTACTTTTCAGTGTTTTCTGACAAATTTGGTATAAATATATAAAAAGTTGATCCGTGATTTATGCTGCTTTCTAGGTCAAGTTCTGCATGAAGCAATCTTGAAAGTTTCATGGTTACATAGAGACCGAGCCCTGTACCACTATTTTGACGCGTTCTATAGTCTTCAGAGCGAAAAAACTTATCAAAGACTCGTTCTTGATCAGCCTTGCTTATGCCAATACCCGTATCACTTACAAAAAACCTGATACCATATTTATCGTTCTTTGCGCCGATTACTATCTTGCCTTTTTCAGTATATTTTATTGCGTTAGTGACAAAATTCTGCAGTATTTCTCTTACATAAAGACGACTAGACATCAGGACCTCAAGATTAGTTGGAACGTCCTTCTCTATCAGTAAGCCCTTACTATCGGCATCACGCTTATAGGTCTCTGAAAGTTCAGATATAAGGTCATATACATTGATAGCTTCAACTTCAACTGCAAGTTTTCCGCGTTCAGCTCTAGAAAGTGTAGCAAGGTCATTCATCATGCCCGCCAGAAAAACAACTTGATCATGAGCCTGTTTAAGTGACTCCTTAATTCCTTCGTTGTTAATTCCTGATTTTTCAAAAATGAATTCTGCGTTTCCAATATTTCCTTCCGCAATTGCTATAGGAGTTCTCAATTCGTGACTAACAACACTTATAAACTCGTCGCGCTCCTCTTCTAGTGACTTCTCGCGCGTTATGTCTCGTAGTAACAATACATGTCCTTTTGCGCCCTGGACACCAAATCCAAGCTTTACAGGGGCAATACTTAAATACAGGTTGACCATACTACCATCTGGGTACTTTATTCTTAAGTCTCTGGTACTATATGAAGTTTTAATCCCGTCAATCAGATTATTAACATCCACTTCATTGTCATTTTTATCTACTAATCGGATGGTGGATGCAATTGCTTTACCGGCGAACGACTCGTTAACATCAATAATATTTAGTGCTGCACCATTTGTGGTTACAATACGTCTCTTTTCATCAATGGCAATAACACCATCAGCCATACTGTTTATCAGGCTAGTCAGGCGCTCATGCTCAATAGAATACTTGCTTTCATTAGTGTTTTTTGTATTTTTCATATCACTATTATGCCATAAGCACTTTACTAAACAACGCTGACTGTGGGTTTTCGAACTTTTATCTTACGCTTTATTTCATCCATATTTGGAACATATTTGTGAACCTCATCCCAAAATTGCCGGTTATGAGCCATGTATTTTGTATGAACGAGCTCGTGTATTATTACGTAATCAATTTCGTCCCAAGGAAGTTGAATTAAGTAATAGCTCAGTGTTATGTCTTTATTGTTTGAACAACTACCCCAACGTGTTTTTAGTGATCGAATCTTGAGGCTATTGTATTTGAATTCATAGAGTTGTGCTAAGCGTCGCAAACGTTGTTCAAGTAATACATCAGCTTCTTTCTTTAGTGCCCTCAGCGCAGTTCTGTTCGCAACGATTTGAACTTCTCTTGACGTCCTGGACAGCCAAGGAGGGTAAAGAATTATTATCTCATTGTTGGTTAATCTTGATGATACCTTATCTGTGATTGATTCCTTGAAGGTCACTCTGTGTGCCTTGCCAATCCTCGTACCTTCCTCTATGTTAGATTTTTCAGTCATATTACTTATGATCCAGTCTTTTTTTGACTTTGCGTAATCTAATCCTGCCTTGTACGGTACCCAATATGGAATTGACACTATTACAGCATTATCGTGCTTGATACTTAATCGTAGGTTTCGCGATTTTTTTGATTTTCGAATTGTGAGCAGACCAATGCCCTGAACTTCAAATGTTTTAGTCGCCATTTAAGTTAGTTTATAGAAATATTTCGTCGATTTCTATCAACTCGCCCCGCCAGAATATTCGGAATTAGGTTAACGAGCTCGGGTTTTACAAGGCCCTCTTTTGCATTCTCAGATGATATAACACCACTATCAAAAAGCTTTTTTATAACTGCATTTCGCTGAGTCTGGAAGTTGTGTTTTCCACTGATTACTACATAATCTTCGCTCGGAGTTGGATTTTGCATACGGGAAAGACGATCATTGAACTGAGTTTTGTTAATACTCATAGC
>JAGQNP010000017.1 GCA_020428005.1 Candidatus Saccharimonadota bacterium | reverse complement strand
TTTTGCATACACCTTTCCCGTCATACGAAGTATTTCGTCAGTTATCACACGGAGATCAACTTTTGAGAGGTATTCTGGGCTCTGATCTAATTGGCTTTCATATTTATGATTACGTTAGACACTTTCTCACTAGTGTTTTGAGATCAATAGGTGATGACAGTAAATATGGAATTCTAAATGTTGACGGTAGGATGGTTAAGGCAGATGCATTTCCAATAGGAATAGATTTTGAAAGATTTTCGACAGCACCAAAGGGTAAAGAAACAAAGAATTTCTTAAAAAATCTAAAAAAGTACTATAAGAATCAGAAAATAATACTATCTGTAGATAGACTAGATTATTCAAAGGGGATAATTAAGAGGCTTGAGGCATATGAGCAATTACTAGCTAACAATAAAGAGTTACAAGGTAAGGTCACCATGATTATTTTGGCGGTTCCCTCAAGATCAGATGTTGATACTTATAAAGAATTACGTGACAATATAGAACTCTACGTTAGTAGAATAAACGGATTATTTTCTACAATTAATTGGTCGCCAATAAACTATCAATACAAGAACACCCCATTTGATGAGTTGATTGCACTATATAGATTAGCCGACATTGCACTTGTAACGCCTCTAAGGGACGGTATGAATCTAGTTGCAAAGGAATATGTTGCAGCCAATAAAGATTCCTCAGGCGTACTAATACTCAGCGAGATGGCGGGCGCTGCCGATGAACTTTTAGAGGCTGTCAAAATAAATCCTAATGATACTGACTCCATTGAAGATGCAATAAAAAAAGCGTTAGTGATGCCTATAAAAGAACAAAAGTCTCGAATAAAAGCTATGAACTATAGAATTTCAAAGTATACAGTTCAGAAGTGGGGTCAAGACTTTATAGAAGAACTGAGAGACATAAAGCAGGTCCAAAAAGAAAAAGAGATGACCCATATAGACGAGGAGAAGATTAACGACATAAAATCTAGTTTTAATAAAGCAAAGAAGAGAACAATACTCCTAGATTACGACGGGACACTCGTTAACCTCAGAAAAAATCACAAATCATCCATAAAACCTGACAAAAAATTAACCTCTACATTAAATAATTTAGTATCGCTACGGAATACGGAAGTATACATTATTAGTGGAAGACCCCATAAATTAATTCAGAAGTGGTTGGGTAAAATTCGCAATTTAAACCTAATTGCTGAACATGGTGCATGGCGGAAGACTAAAGGCAAGTGGTCAAAATCACCAGAATCAATTGATAGTTATAAAAAACTAATACTACCTATTATGGAGAAGATAACTGAAAGAACACCAGGTTCTGACATTGAAGTTAAGACAACCTCAATAGTTTGGCACTACAGAATGGTGCCTACGGAGTTGGCGTATATTCGCAAGATGAATCTTCTGCGTGAGTTACACAAAGTTGTCGACAACAGCAAGCTTAGTATTCGACAGGGTAGCAAAATCATAGAGGTAAAACCCGTAAGTGTTAATAAAGGCAAAATTGTTACCAAAATTCTATCTGATAGACCAAGTGATTTTGTGCTTTGCTTAGGAGATGACTATACAGATGAGGATATGTTCAATGTTCTACCTAAATCTGCATATACTATCAAAGTTGGATATGAGTCAACGGATGCGAGGTATTGGATAAGGGATGTAGAAAGCGTACTAGATTTACTTGAAGGTTTGGGGAATAAGAAAAGGAGCGTAATTAAGTCAATAAAGCCTGTAGTTAAAAAGGGCCTTAAAACAATATCAGCTAAGAAATAACTAATTTGTTACTTCTTGTCACTGCTTGCCAGAGTCATTACGCCTATGGTGCCCAGAACAACTGTGCCTATTACTAGGATAGATTTTCCTGCAGTTGTTTTGAGTTGCTCGAATTCAATTGCTCCTAAGACTAGTGCTATTGGCAGGATTGTGACAACAATCACTACCATAATGCCACCAAGTTTAACTGTTTTATTCATTTGACTTAATTTTGCTGGTGCAAAAATAATGGCAGTTGTATGATCAGATTTTCCAATCCAAATAATTATCTGATATGTTTTTGAAGCCATGCAAGCATAACAATCTTAAACTCAAAACTTACTGAATGGTCTATTCGCCAGCTCTAACTTTGTTAATTTTTCCTTGTATGATCGACATAAATACTGCATGAAGTGTGATACCAATAACTAAAAGGAGAACAAGTACGATCAGAAGTATTGTTACTATCAAGCCCTTGTCAATTGTTACATCAGTTGAACTAGTGCTATTCGAGTCAAAATTATAGTTGAAACCATAAAAGCCATTAAAGCCTGCTGCGGCACAGGTGAATACTACATAAAGCAAAAACACATCAGTCTTTTTGATTCGATGGTTGGTTGCAGTATCCAATGATTCACTCATGTGCCACATCCAATAATAGGCACCACCGGGCACAATAAACCACCACATACTTGGAACTGCTTTTTGCTTAAGTGAGATAGAAAGATCATTACCTAGTCGATAGCACCAAAATAAGAAGTAAACTCCGAAAGTTATGTATTGGTACAGGAATATCTTTAGAGTGCCTGGTGACTGCATCTTAGAGTGGGCTCAGGCTTGCGGTGGTACTGGTGCTGCAGGCTGAGCGGCAACTGGCTGGCTACTAACATTATTGAATTCATTTTGTATGATTGCTGCGCCAATCACGCTGAGCAAGAACAATAGCACGAATGCGAGCACTCCACTAAGTTTGCCTCCGGTAACCTTTTCGACACCTTCGCAATACTTCCACATCCACCAAATATTTACAAAAGGTATGATTATTAGCCATGCTGTTGGTATGTCAGCACCGAGTTCATTCATTTCACCTTTAGTTTTTACTTCCCAGTACAGGGCATAAATACCAAATGTTACAAATGGTAGTAGTGCTACGGCAATTGGGCTTCTATTCTTCATAATTTATCCTTTGTTAATTGTTAATTCTAATAATATAGTAGGACGTTTATTAAAGCAAAAACATATGCATTATTGCCTATGTTGAATCGATAATATAATTGGATGGCCACCGTACTTCTTGTTGCAACTAAAGTAACTTAGGCATCTTCAAGCGAATCGAACGAGTCAACGAAATTCTTATACCAATTTTGTTGTTCCTCTTCACTCATTTTCATCATAGCCTGCATTGCTTGTTGGTGAGCTTCATCATTCATATTTTCCATAGCGTGCTTCTTGCTGTTTTCAGCCATTTCTTCTGGCGTGTTTCCTGTGATAATTTCATCACACGCTCCAGCCAGTTGTTTGCAAGTTGCTTTTTTCATAATGTTTACTCCATTTCAATCATTACTCTAAGTTAATAATAACAAAAACGACCAAAATGGTCGTTTAAGCATAATCTTGATTGGAGAGCCACCGTACTTCTTGTTACAACTATTTTTCAGGCTGGCCGAGCAATGTAAAAACTTTGTACGCAAGCCTGTGTATCACTGTTACACAAATAACTACGATTAATATCCCAAAAAAACCATTAATATTTATGTAGCTTCCGAATACCAGATCAAGAGCCCAAATAAACGCAAACTTGGATGCAAACATTACAAACCAAATACATAGGAACATAACAACTCGGTAAGCGAATCCTTCATAATCTTTGAGCCATTTAATAATTCTACCTTTTAGCTGGAAAGCCAAATATGTAAGAAATTCTAAAACAATTGACGCAAAAAATATTGTAGAGAAGCTTTTTGCATAAACAATAGATGTATAGTCATTTAAAAAGCCCAGTACAGTAGCATAGATAAGCGATCCAATAACTATCTCCTGAAAAAGCATCTGTGCCGGACTAAATTTTGTACTTTTCATCACCATGTACTAATTTTAACAAAAACAGAGGCAAATTACCTCTGTTATAAGCATAAACGTAATGGAGGGCCAGGAGGGACTCGAACCCTCGACACCCTGCTTAAGAGGCAGGTGCTCTAACCAGCTGAGCTACTGGCCCGTAAAGACAAAAGATATTCTAGCATATTTTTAACTAATTTAAAGGGATAAACTGTTATAATACTGGTCTAATGAAATTATTAAATGGCTTAGAACTAGTTGGATACATAAAGGAACGCCAAGCTCGTCAAGTGCGTGCATTGAAGCAGGCACATAATGTTTATCCAAAATTGGCTATTATTCGCACTAATCCTGATCCGGTGGTGGATAGCTACATGCGTCTTAAACAAGGCTATGGTGAAAGTATAGGTATTGAAGTAGATGTACATACAATTGATCAAAAAGATGCTCTAGAAACGATAAAAATGCTCAATAAGGATCAATCAGTCCACGGGGTTATAGTGCAAATTCCATTGCCTGATAGGTCACAAACAAATGAAATTCTAAATTCAGTTTCTACTAACAAGGATGTCGATGGTCTGTCTGATAACACTGAGTTTGATCCTGCTACACCAATGGCTATCAACTGGTTATTAGCCGGGTACAATATTGATTTAAGAGGTAAATTACTATTGATAGTTGGTCATGGACGACTAGTAGGAAAACCACTTGCCAAAATTTGGCTAGCCTCGGAGCTAAATGTAGAAATTGCCGATAAAAAGACCACAGACTTACCAAAACTGACTAAGGAAGCTGATGTAATTGTGTGTGCAACTGGACAACCAGGATTAATAAAACGAGACATGATTAAACCCAATGCGGTTATTGTGGATGCGGGAGTGGCTACAGACAAAAATGGTTTAATTGGCGATGTTTCGCCAGATGTTCGAGAACTCACTGACATAACAATCACGCCAGAAAAGGGTGGGGTTGGACCCCTAACAGTATCTGCTCTATTCGAAAATGTTATTCGTTCAGCACAAAAACTTACAGAGAGTTCTTGAGTTTTGCAAATAATTCTTCGGGCATATTGTGTTTAGCCAGACTCATAAAATTATAATCTTTGGGTAGCTGAAATTCGTATTTTTCAAGTTCTGGATAGGTTTGCTTTGCTAATTGCATAGCACTTCTTGACTCTTTTATTTCGCCGACGCAATCAAAAGGTTTATCTCCCTCGATTCCCAGTAATTTTTTATAAGTAATTTCAAGGGATTCATCAATCAGTAAATTTCTGTTCCATATTTTTTCGAGTCCACTTTTATCGATGAATGGAGTTAGTATCAGAAACGTAAATGCACATTTAGGACATTCGCCACACCAAGACATATGGTTTTGATCGTGAACAAACGCCTTATTGCATGAACTAAAAACACTTTTATATTTATCAAATGCCAATTTACTAAATAACTTTGCAATATGAAGCTCACTAAGTGGTCTAAGGAATGAGTAGTAGCGGATACTGTCTCCGACTACGTGGGTTAAATATTCCTGGAAACTCAGTTCAAATTCTGAAGTTTTTGAATATTGATGATTTATATCAATACCCCGGTATGTCATAGTTGCTTCGTTCGCGGAGTTTTCATTAGATACAACAATATCGCGGTATCCACTCAATATTGCTACCACTACACCAACTGCTGCAATAATGGCTGATATTGGAATATGGCCATTCATTACGCCATCTTCTCGATTTAGACTCAATAATTTAGGGTCTATTTCTCGATCCACCCACATGTGTGGCAAACCAATCTTTGTTATCAAAGGCTCAAGCTGTTCACGGTGATTTAAGCTCCAAGTTGCTACTTTTGGTTCAGACCTAAGAATCTCTGTGGAAACCAATGAATCTTTACCTCCACCAATAGCGATTAATAATCCGTCATTCTTGCGAGCAGAGCTTATTTTTGTGTTAGAAAATTCACTAGTAACAGGGAATTCAACTGTAGTATTTGGATCTAGATTGTTTGTAAAGAAGAATTCACCAAGTCCTTTTTGATAAGTCTTGGCCAAAAAATCGGCCAATTCGTCGTCAACATTTACATTATTAACAGTTATTTTTGGTGGTAAGTAAGTTTTAAAGTAGGAAACACCCGCCACTAAAAACAATAACTGCAAAGCCCTGTCCAGAGTATCCTTATCAAACTCTACAAAATCAAAATCAAACCTATATTTTTCATTAAACTCTATTGAATCGTCTAAAGAATAGGTAAGAGTCAGCTGTTTATTGTCATGGTCGAACGAATAGCTCTTGAATATAAATTCTTCAAAATGTTTCATAGTGCTTCGACAGCTTCGTTAAATTTATTGCCTCGGTCTTCAAAATTCATGAACATGTCAAAGCTTGCAAAGCCGGGTGACAGCACAACAGCATCTCCAGTTTGCGCGTAGGAATTAGATAGTTTCACTATGTCGAGCATAGATTTTAAATCAGTAATTACGAAATTATCAAACCCTACCTTTTTAAGTTCCATAGCAGTTCTTTTTGCTGTTTCGCCAATTAGTATTACTTTTCTAATGTCATTTGATTTTGATCTTATTCCTTTAGCCAATTCACTAAGATCTAGCCCTCGTTCATATCCGCCAACTATCATGATTTTTGGTTCGATTATTGCATTTAATGCTGCAAGCGTAGCACCGCCAGCAGAAGCAAATGAATCATTGTAGTAATTGATACCGTTTACTTGCCTACGAAATTCGATACGGAAGGGTAGGCCACTAAAATTAGTTACAACAGAACGAACGGCATCAATATCTTGAATGATCTGCCATGTAGTAGTGATAGCCGCACAAACGTTCTGCCAGTTATGTTTGCCGAGCAAGGCTATTTCGTTTACATCACAGATCTCTTGGCTGCCAATAAATATCTTGTCATCTTTTATAAAAGCGCCAGGGGATTTGAAGTAGGGAATTAACTTCCCTTCACTGGCTTCTGCTACGTCCTCAGAAATCTCATTATCTGCATAAAATATTGCGTAGTCATTAGTAGATTGATTAATAAATAACTGTTGTTTTGCTGCAATATATTCTTCAATATCCTCATGCCAATCTAAATGCTCAGGTACGACCATTAGACAGACAGCAAAGGGTGGTGAATATTTCAAATCAATTAGTTGAAAGTTTGCTAACTCTAGAACTACCCAGTCCTCTGGCTGAATACCATCATTTAAGAGTTCTAGTGGCGGAATGCCAATATTCCCCCCTAAGTGAACGCGCTTCCCCGATGCCTCTAATATTCTTGCTATGAGTGTAGAGGTTGTGCCTTTACCTTTTGTCCCTGTAACTCCAATTATGTTTTTCGTTGGACAAACTCTAAAAAATTCATTGGTGTTTGATGTAACTTTATCTAGTATTTCTGGGTTATTTGCATCAACTATCTCTTTAGGATGAATAATAGGCGCAGCCCTTATGATTAAATCGTAATCTTTTAAATCGCTTAAATAGTTACTACCAAGTTTGTGTACTGTATCTTTTGGGAGTTCAATTTTTTCTCGACTGTCACAAATCGTGATTTTATTTTTGGGCTTATTCCAATATTTATACGCCGAAACACCCTGGCTACCATAGCCTAGAATCGCAATATTCATCAGGTACTATTTTACTTAGATAATTGTATATTTACTAGCTCTGCTACTTGACGAGGTGTCATATCTGCTTTAAGAATTACGGCTGACACGCCAAGTTGTTTAACTTCTGGCGGTATTTCCTGTTCACCCATATTAGTCAGAATAACAACCTTTGTATCCTTACCCCAGTTAGTTTTTCGGAGTTCGGCAAGCATTTTATCTCCAGTCATTTCGGGCATCATTAGGTCAAGCAATATAATATCTGGGCGCATTTCCTCGCAGAGTTTTAGGCCAAGCACACCATTATCAGCAGTTTCAACTTCATAACCCTCACCCTCAAATTTGATGCGATACATCTGTGAAATCGCTTGATCATCTTCGATGATTGCAACTTTTGTAGCCATGAACTAATAGTACTTTATGTAACTTTCTAAAACAAGAAGTTACAACAGCAGAAATTTTGACACTAAATTGAATAAATAACCACAAAATGTTAGAATTGCCTTCAATATGAGTTATCCATTTTATTCTCCGGAGTATGATAGAGCCAAAGCAGAAGTTCCAACTGTTTATAGCTCGGATGTATTTGATGCACTTGGCTCATCTGAATTACAAGACAATATAGAATCTGGTAATGTCACTCTAGCAATGATACGGCCAAATTTGGTGGGTTCGACTACAATCGATGGTTTTGACGAAGAAGTCGCTTTTGGAATTGAAGCTGAAATTCAAAACCTTGGAGTTATGGCGAAATTCTCTATTGTTTTTGACGAAGAAGCTATCACAAGGTTTTATTCTGGTGGCCCTATGGAGGCTCAACTTGAAAAACCTGCTGAAAGACAAGATTATAACAATAGATGGGAAGAATTCTCAGAACTAATGACTAGTGGTCCAACAACTGTACTACTGTTGTATTCTGACAGGGGTGATGCAATAGATGCATGGAGAGCTCAAGTTGGTCACTGGAATATCAAGGAGAATCGGGATCCAGCAACTATCAGAGGTAGATTTGGTGTAGATAACTATAACAATTTAATACACGGTAGTGACTCAATCGAATCAGTTCAAAGAGAAATCCAAATAATTAGAGAACGTCTGCTTAGGAATGACTTAGCAAAACGTATTTTTGGATATTCTACAAATGTTACTCATGACGAAATTGTTGAAAAGTTAGGTTTTGATTCCAGAGAAGCAATACTTAACTGCGAACAATGGGTTCAGAAAGGTGGCGAAACTTTCGTAATGCCATTTTCATTAAGCTCAGAAACAGACTCGAGATGTTTTATTGCTAAAGCATGTATTAATATTCCAGTTCGAGAGACATTTGATGATTGGTTAGATAGAAGACAAAGAGTTAACGATTCAGGATTAGTCACCCCTGAGTTATATTTGGCACATTCGGCGACTGTTATCGAAGAGTTTATACCGCATAGTGTAAGAGAGGCGTATAAACATGGAGATCAGAAAACAAGACAGAGACTAGAATCAAGCTTTATTAATACGTATTGCAGACTAGTTAGTGCTGGATTTTACCCCGCAAGTTTACACGATGCACGTTCTCATGGTGACGACATAGTTATTATTGATTTTGGTGAGGATTTAGGCGGATATAAGTCAGATAAAGTTCCTCAAAATGGAGATCTCGAAAGGGCTGCCGAAAGGGCGCAAAAAGAATTCTCAAACCTCACTCGTTAAGCTTTGAATTAGTCTATTGAATTGTTTTTTGAGGATTTAAGTGTTTGTTCAACAATTTCTGCAAGTTCATTATTAGATATATTAGCTTTAACGACATATCTTTCAAATGCTAAATTCTGAATACCTTCGGGTGCTTCTGTCTCGCTGATATTTGTTAGAAAAATGGCTTTTATTTTCTTGCCCCAATCAGACTCACGCATTGCCTTTAAAATTGCATCACCAGATAGTTGCGGAAGCATAAGGTCAAGTAGTGCAAGATCCGGCAGAATTTTCTTGATCATTTCAAGACCAGAAAGTCCATCATGCGCCACATGGCATTCATGGCCGGCCATTGATAACCTAGTCTGGTAAATTTCCGCTAACATTGCATCGTCTTCAACTAGTACGATTTTTGCCATTACAGATATTTTGTCAAAAAGTTCTCAATAGGGAAAGAGCTAATTTAGAATTTCTTTTACAACATCAATAACTTGTGATGGCGTATGGTGTGCTTTTACTACATATCGATCAACATTTAAAAACCGCAAATTATGGGGCGCCTCGGCTTTACTTATGTTGGTTAAAATTACTACTCGAGGCTTACTCCCCCACTCAGTCGAACGAATTTTTTCTAGCATCTCATCCCCGGTCATTACAGGCATTTTTAGATCAAGAAGAATCAAATCTGGTTCAAATGATTCAACAAGCTCGTATCCTTGCTGACCATCAATTGCTGTCTTAACTTCATAGCCACTAAGCTCCAACTTCATCTTATACAGATTGCATATAGGAGTATCATCTTCAATAACAGCAATTTTGTGTTTTTGGCTCATGACTTACATATAATGTACAAACTTAACGCAAAATGTTCAATCAAAACTGTAAATCCACTAATGGTTCCATTGTTTGTGGATCAATTACATAAATCATAAATAGTTTTCTGTTTGATGAACCTAGGTTTGCTATCATTCCTGGCTTTAGTGCTATGGAGTTTTTTTCTAACATTATCGCTTCAATTTTTCCAGAAAGACCCTTTGTGTTTACGGTGCTTGGATAGAATTCACCTGTGTTCGGGTCCTGCCAAATAGATTCAATTGGCTTAGCATCTCGGTTAAGCACAATAACCTTTACATTCATGCCTTTGTATTTTTTATCAACTTCTTCTTGCATGTCGATCAGCTTGTACTGGCTTTGCTCACCTATTTGTTTGGCTTGCACTCGCTTTATGTGGGCATCGACGCTAGCACGAGTGAGTGCTTCCTGTGTAGCTTCTGGGATAAAAGTAGGGTTTAGGTAGGCTCCACGACTTATTTCGTCGAGACCTTGCAGGGTTTCTTCCTCGGAAATTTTGGCTTCTTGACTAGCGACTTCTGCCGTCGATCTGATCAAAAGGGCAGATCTAAAATCCTCTACTAGTTGTCCACCGTCCAAATTAATCTGTTTCTTTTTCATCTAAATTACTTTAGAGAGGGGAGGGGTATACCAGTTTTTTTTGATACTTTTTCTGCCCAGTCTAACAACCTTGCAAATTGTGCGTCTCGTGCGGTATTTTCTGTATCTTGTTCATCAAGTCGTTTTACAAATCCATCTATTGTGTTAACTAGTCTGTCGTGTGATGTTCGTAGGTCAGAGATCTCCGTTTTAACATCCGAGATCTCTTTATAAATATTCTCTGCAAGATTGTTTATAATATTTGATAGATTATCAACAGCACCGTCTATCTTGTTGCTGAGATTACCAAAATTTCCATCGAGCTTATTCTCTAGGGATTTAAGATCATCTTTCGTTGCGTAACCACTCATATTAGCTCATTATATCACCGTAAAATTACCTATGGTAGGTCAATCGCAATAGGTGTGACATTCTGTGGATCACTAATCTTAGGGTAAGAAGTAAGGGATGAGGCTCGCAAAGTGGTGTAATGTGGCGCACCATGTAGTGTAACGATTTCAGTCCTTCCTGAACTGTGATTTGTTCTGACAAACGCCAATTCGTCGATACCATCGCCATTAACATCAATGGCTATCGGTCTCACGTTCTGAGGATCACTAATGGCAGGGTAAGCAACTAGTGTAGTTAGTAGATGAGTTTTGTAATGTGGCGCCCCGTGCCATAGTGAAAGTTCAGTTCTACCTGAACTATGATTGGTTCTAACGAATCCTAGCTCATCAATCCCATCCCCGTTTACATCTATTGCTAACGGGGTGACATTTTGAGGGTCCTTTATTGCAGGATAACCCGTAAGTGTTGATGATCTAATAGTCGTGTAATTCGGAGAACCATGTAGTGTAACTAGCTCAGTACTACCAGACGAGTGGTTTGTTCTAACGAATCCTAGCTCATCAATCCCATCCCCGTTCACGTCGATAGCTAATGGTGTGACGCTCTGAGGATCACTGATAGCTGGATAGGCAGTCAAACTACTTCTAAGCAGGGTTGTGTAGTGGGGAGATCCGTGCATGGTTACAATTTCAGTTCTGCCAGAACCATGATTTGTCCTGACAAACCCTAGTTCATCAATCCCATCACCATTTGTATCTATTGCCAGTGGAGTAACATTTTGCGGGTCGCTAATTGCAGGGTAACCAGTTAAATTAGAGGATCGTAAAGTTGTATAGTATGGCGCTCCATGTAGTGACACGATTTCTGTACGGCCTGAACTGTGATTGGTCCTAACGAATGCGAGTTCGTCTACTCTTTGTGCTTGTGATCTTGTGTTGGTAGGTGACACGCTACCGATTGACTCATTATTCAAACCTTTTCCAGATCCGTTTACGTCAATAAAGTGGTCCCAATCATACGTTCCATATCTTATTAAGTTTCCGTTTGAATTTCTTGAAGTGTATATGTTTGAATTATCAGATCCTGGACCAGAATACAAACCTGTTCCTTGTTCATTTAATTCAGCAGTGGTTACAGAATTTATTGTACCGTCCGGGTTCTTGCTAACCTCAACTACAAAGCCAACATGTCCATAATACCCGTCATCACTTTGAGCTATGTCTCCCGGCTCTATATCATTACTATTGCCACTTTTCACTGTGTAGCCAGCATTTGTAGCAGCTTCATCCCAAGATTTTGCATCTCCCCAACCACTTACGCTAATGCCAGTATATTTCTGTGTCCAGTAAGCTGCCCCGTCAGTACAATTTCGATAATAGTAACCCCTTGTGCTCATTAATTCGTCATTGTCAGTATAAATATTTGGCGTTACATCTGGGATTCCGTTTCCGTTTTCGTCAACCCACCAATCATAGTTACTCGGGTTATAATCCATTGCTCCTAAATTTGGATAGTCGTTTGTGAATGTTGTTGATGCATCAGCCGGTTCTTGATCACATGTTCCTATTATTCCAACTGAACTTGCTAATAAACCCAAAGCTAAAACACCTCTGCCAATTAGTTGTTTTATTTTGGATGAAACTTCTTGCAAATAATCATTTGGTTCAATTGATGTTTCTGGAGAATTGGTGAGCATTTCGTTAACTCCTTACGCCCACCACTAATTTAGTTAGATATTGTTAATTCCAAACAAGTTTTTCTAGTGCCTTTTGTAAATTTTCAATTTTTTGCGTATTTCCTTCACCTCCTCCTAAACAGTCGGGCGTAAAGTAGCTCAAGTGATATGAGTAATTTTCATCTTGTAAAATATTCTCTTTATAATTCCATCTAGAACTGAATGGCTCATTATTACTGCCTCGTATGTATTGACTCCCCGTACTAACACTTTCACCTAAATCAGTTGTTTCTGTTGCACAAACAAGTTCACTAAGAGCATCTCTAGATACGAATATGGAAGCAAAATAAGTGACATGTCCATCCGAGTCAGCTGGAGTTTCGCCTAGGGCATACGTAACTTTTCCTCTTAAATCTTCTGGGACTTCTGTTTTTACTCCCCATTCTTTGATTACTAGGTATTTATCTTCTTCAGCTTCTTCCACATTTTCGTTATTCTCTTGCGATTGTGTGTTTTCTGTTTGGTTAACATCATTTGTTGATACGTTATTTTGGGATTGATCATATTTATTTAGGAAGAACCATGTAACAGCAATTATTGCTGCCAAAACCAAAGCAACTCCTATTGCCGTAGTTTTTGAAAATCCATGGTCTTTTGAGACGTTGCCCATAGATTTGTACCCTCCATGTTATTGGTATGCAAAATTATTTGTTAGTTATTAAACCAATGCAAGCATAAGATAAAAACTCAAAATAGTAATCCACATACTTATAACAAGACTATTAATACTTTTACACTGAGTATCCACATAATGAATATTGTTCACGAATACTTTTTCAAGATGTAGGGTTGATTTTTCTAAAACAAAGTGCCATAATTAAAGACGTACATTAGAAAAGTAAGTCGTCGTAATACCTGCTAAAAAGCAAGTGTTGCGGCGTTTTTAATTATTAAGGAGAAATAATATGGTAGAAAATTTGGATACACAATCAGAAGTAACAAAAAAACTAGAACGTCGAGTTGGCAGCATTGTAAAGAAAGCTATTCGGTGGGGTGGAGCTGTAGTTGCTGCTGCAGGTATTATGTGGGGCGCAAACATGATGTTTAGAAACGACAACATGAATGATGTCCAAGATCTTGCCGAGTTTACAAGTGCAGATCATCAAGATGATAGGTGTAATATTCAGGCAGCATTTGATGCTCAAGTAAAAATGCATGACTTTTTCGAAGATAAGGGCGGTGTGACAGAAGCAGATGCTCAGCTTATGGCACCAGTAGTTGGTCTAGAACCTGAAGAAATTACACAATTGCTGGATACAGAACTATTTACAATGGATTACGATTGTGAAGTTCCGGTTGCAAGCACAAATGAAGCAACAAAGGGTATGGTTGCAGTTAGCTTGGGTCTAGGTGCACTTACCGGGGCTGCGGTTGTCGGTGCTACTAAAAGGAATAACCAGTAAATATCTACCAAGGTATTAACAAAACCGTTATTGACAAATTACTTGTATTTTGATAGAATCACGACAGTACTTTTGAAGATTAAACAGCGCGAAAAGACCTTTTGGTCTTGAGGCGCTGTTTTTATTTATAGTAAAGGAAAAAAATGGCACTAATTGACAGACATCTAGAATTAGATTTTGAAAGACCGATGTTGAACTATGTTCACGAAGGTGAATTACCAGATGGTATCAATATTGAGCATGACCTTGAATTAGCTATGATTTCTAAAGGCTACGAAGGAACTCTTCAGTATTGGCAAGGTGATGCCAAGATTGGGTCAACAGAAGGATTTAGTCGCAAATATTTTGTGGACAAGCTTAATGCTGTCTCGGACATTTTGAGAGCTAAACTTGGCTCAATAGATGAGGATGCTGTTAGCGGCACTCTTGAGTTTGCTGAAGAGATATTTGATGTTTATGAAGGTAAAGAAACACCACACAGAACGAGCGGATCATTCGCTTTTACCGCAGCTACAAGACTTCAAAGAAATGATGGCAGTAGGTTCGAAGCTGTTGACTATCGTCGAGAAACGGTGGGTTGCTTCCCGATATTTAAATATCTTGATAGTTCTAGCGCCCAAAGGGCCATGGTAGGGATGCCACCTTTTATACTTGATTACTATGGTAAAGATTCAAATGGTGGCGGTGGAGTTATGGTGTTTTCCCCTCTTTTCCTAGATTTGATAAGTGATGCTGGTGATCTTGATAAAGCATTAACATGGGCAGGAAATGTAGCGAGCGAAACAGCATGGTTAGCTAAAGAAAGAGCAGACATTAGACTCCTGAGCCTAGCAGCACTTTTGCCCAAGCATACTGATTACGGAAGGATGTTCTCATATCCTGGAATTGATACTACTACTGGACACGGCGGGACAACCTGGTTAATAGGAAAGGTTGTAGAGCGCGCAATTGATGATGGAAGAGTTCGACCGGATCTAGAGCATAAAATAGGAGTTCTTGGTGTTGGTGGTATTGGGTTTGCTGCTGCGGATTACATATTGGGCGTTAACCCCGATGCTCAAGTTACTATTAATGACTTCAATACTGCGAGACAAAATGAGGTTGGTGAGTTACTAAGAGCTAAATATGGTGAGAATCGTATTTTGGATGCGCATAGTGCAGAAGAAGTCCTAAGGTTTGGTGGTGTTACAGTGTCAGCTATCACTAGACCGATAGATCTTTTTAAGGAAACAAGTTTACGTCCTGGTGATCTTGAGGGCAGAGTATATGCTGATGACAGTCAGCCTGCAGCAGTCGCTGCAGAACAGATTGAAGCACTGGGAGGTACTCATACTGGAGTTATTGCTCAGGATGATACCGAATTCGGCGCAGTGACTATGACCAGATTTAATTATGGTGGTTTAGGCCCTAAAGAAATGAATCAGGCATACGGTTGTTGCGTTGAAGGTGCAGCTCTTATTTATGGTGATGCGATTGATCAAAGAATTGATCAACCAGTTAACGGAGACATGGTAAGAACTGTTGGTGAAGTATGTGAGGAAGTAGGATTTTCTGCTGCACCTTTGCAAACTCTAAAAAACGGCAAAGCAGTATCTGTTTAATTACTATAAGAAAAACTGCCACTTAGTATATTATATACATAATGGTAGAGGTTATTTTTGCATTGCTGGCATTAGCCACAATAGCTGAACTTACATTTAGTATAATTTTTCTTCAGCTTTATCTACAGCGTAAAAGGGTTATATATCTTTATTTCACAATATTTACTGGCATAGCAATTTTCTGGAGCATTGGTACAGCGCTGATGCTTTTCTCGAGAACCACAAGCGCAGTTTTTCTTGGATATTGGTTTTTCCTGATTGCACCCATGCTATCAACACTTTTCATACTCTATTTTTGCCAACAATTCATCAAAGGCAAAACATCTATTGGATATTTCTGGGGGGTTGTATTCATAATAATTTACGCTGCGCTACTGGCTATTAATAACAATTTACTGCGCATAGAATTTTCAGTATCAGGGTTGAATTATTTATATCCTAACCGACTATTTTATCTATTTTATGGTCTATATTTCATTATTTATTTTGATATTAGTATTTTTATACTTCGACAACACAATCAAAGTTCTGACAGATATAAATATTTCCAAGCAAAAAGCATAGTTTATGCCACAGGCTTAACCGGAACTCTGGGTATATTTACGAATATATTTTTGCCTGCTATAGGAACACCTCAATACGTTTGGATGGGGCCAATTTTTTCACTTATATTCCTCACTTTTTCTGCGATCGCAATGACTAAGTATAAGCTTTTTGATGTTAGGTCAACCATTCTGAGGTCAACCAGTTACATATTCTCAGTTATAATTTTAATCTCACTTTATTCTGGTGTAGTAGTGGGAATTTTTGGTCGGACTATTCTGAATGAAAATGGTTCGGTTTTACAATGGTTTTCTTTATCATTGATTACTGCTTTGGTTGCAGTTGCATTTACACCTCTTCAAAAATTCTTTAATAAAGTAAGTAATAAGCTGTTTTACCGAGATGCGTATGATACGCAAGTGTTTTTGAATGAATTTAACCAAGCTATTGTGTCAACTATTGATCTTAGCAAACTTCTTTCAAAAGCCAGTGATGTCGTTCAAAAATATATAAAATCTGAAACAGTAGTATTTGCAATTAGGGACAGTCAGGGCGATTCGTTGAGATTGATCTCTGACAGTAGAAACGATGTATCAAAAGAATCGCTTGAGCAAATAAGGGCATATGTGCACAAGAGTTCGGAGAAACTATTCGTTACGGATACTGTTGAAGATTCGGACGGTGACCTAAAACACCTACTACAAGAGGCGAATGTTGGATTACTGGCTCGAATTACCACTGATGTTTCTGTAGAAGGAAACGGATATATTATTCTGGGCTACAAAAAGAGCGGAAACATCTATAACTCACAGGATATTGGCGCGCTAGAGATAATTACCAATGAATTGGCAATTGCTATGCAAAATGCTCTCCAGTTTGATGAAATACAGAGATTTAACGTCACCCTACAAGATACTGTCGATGACAAAACCAAACAGCTTAGGAAATCTAATGAAAAACTTAAGCAGATGGACGAAACAAAGGACGAGTTCATCAGTATGGCATCTCATCAGTTGCGCACGCCACTCACCTCTGTAAAGGGCTATTTGAGTATGGTTATCGAGGGTGATGCGGGTGATTTGAACGAAATGCAACACAAATTGCTTGATCAGGCATTTGTTAGCTCGCAGCGCATGGTTTATCTGATTGCTGACCTGTTGAACGTTTCTAGGCTAAGAACAGGGAAGTTTATTATTGAACCTA
>JAGQNP010000016.1 GCA_020428005.1 Candidatus Saccharimonadota bacterium | reverse complement strand
ATTCCTACGCCAAATTTGATGGCTTTTTTGGCGGTTTCTGGGTGATATGTATCAACAGAAATTTTCATTGGATACTTTTTGGCGAGCGCTCTCACAACGGGTGCCAGTCGACTCCATTCTTCATAAGGATCAAGTGGCGAAGACCATGGATTGGTTGACTCGGCTCCAACATCAATTATGGTAGCACCTTGTTCGAACATTTCTGCTGCATGTCTAACAGCATGTGCAGGATCAAAAAACATCCCCCCATCGCTAAAACTATCTGGTGTGATGTTAAGAATTCCAACCAACTCGCATTTATTCATATTCGAAGTATACTAAAATCAGAGAATAAAATTTACGCTGAGGTAACAATTGAAGTCTGAAAATCAGTTGATCAACGAGAGTAAGCAAAAAGACTTATATTTTGTTGCGGTTAAATTATTCATTAGAGACGGAGATAAGTTATTAATAATTCACGATGTTTTTGGAGAGTGGGATTTGCCAGGTGGCAGGATTAAGAAGACAGAATTCAATGTTCCACTTGAGTCAATCATCGAAAGAAAAATTAACGAAGAACTAGGAACTGAATTTAAGTGTGAAGTTAGTAAACCAAATCAAATATTCTTTCGCGTTGAACGTAAAGAATGGGGATTGGATAGTCAGATAGTTCATATATTTGCAGTTGGATACGATGCTCATTACAAAAGTGGGAAAGTAAAATTAGGCGAATACCACGACAAGATGGAATGGGTTGATATTAACAACTTCAAACCAGAAGATTACTTTACCGGTGGCTGGCTTACTGGTGTAAAAGAATATTTGAATATAGCTAACGAAACTTTAGGGTTTTCCTAGTTTTGTCGCCATAGCACCTACGTCGTAAGTTGCTTTATGACCCTTACCTCTATTCTCCAGGTTGCCTCTCTTATGAGGTCGTACATAGGTTTCACCTTCATCGGCAAGCACAATCCCTAAGTCATCAAGGCAAGCTTTCCTAGCAGCGGGTGAAGCCCTATAACCTTCTGGTAAAGCTCTAATGTGTTGTATAACATCATGACGAACAATACCTCCTGAATACCCACGTGGAACATCATGCTCTTTCTCCAGAATTTCTTCAATATCATCTTTTAGTATTTTAATAATTCGAGTACGTGCTAATACTAGAGTTCTAAGCCCATCAAAGTTGGGATTAGACGATCTTATGTCGCTCAACTCCTGTTTGATAATACCTTGAACGTAAACTGGTGTTACGAGATCAAAGTATATTGACAGTAGCTCACTTCGTAATTGCTCATATTCTCCTAGCATCCCCAATCTTTTAAAGAAGGGTCTAAGTGGGTTTGAGCCACCACAAGTTACTAATTCTCCTTGAATGCCAATTGAAATATTGCAACTCAGGTCATCTGTATTAGTTATTAGACCCTCGGTAGTAACTCCGTCATATGCTACTCCGTCTAATGTAGTAGATTCTACTCTAGCTATATTTGGTTGACTGCTAGCAAATTGAGTGCGATTACCCATGAACGAGGCACTTAGTCTTCTTTCATGTTCAATACCACCACGTTCTCGATTCATGGCGAAAGGATCCATTACGAGCCATTCTCTTGTATTACTCCTTTGTATTGCAGGTGCCACAGCAGGCTTAAGTCCATATCTTTGCAGGCTTTTTGTTGCTGTAAATAATTGATCATTTTCTCTTGCAGTTTGCCTCACCTCAGCTGGTGCTAGATGTAGTAGGTCACTATCATCATATCTTTTTACAAGAAGACTTGCATTAAATAGGGCCATACCAAAAGACTGAAGTTTTGGAAAAAGCCAACCAATAGTAGGTGACGGATGGTACCTAAGTCCTTCAGAAGCATAGAATAATCTTAAGCCTGACTGGACGATCTCATCGGCAGATTTTCCTTGCCTTGCAAGTTGTTCAATTGTGTCTAAAGCCAAAATATCGTTGGCAGTATTAATCAATGAATTACTAACATAGGCAGGACTTTCACTACCAATCTCATTTGTCTTAATTCCATCAACTATGTATGCAATGGCAGAGGCATTAACGGCACTATTAGCAATTAATTCTTCAGCAATATCTTCTTCGGAACCCGAAGTAACATCTATTTCAAGTTTCCTATGTAATTTATAGGCAACATCATTTATGTCTTCCATATTTGGCTGCCGTACAGCCCCACTTATTAAACGATATAGAGGGTTGCCACCTGATTGTAATAAATGCGCTGCTCTTTCTTGCGCAGCATATGTAAAATCCTCCCAATACTGAATAATCTCAGGTGATAATTGATACTCTTGTTCCATCGGATCTGTCATTACAAATATTATATAATAAAATAATATAAATGTCATTGTTATGATAATGTAAATAAAGAGATTGTTTATGGCTGAGAAACTGTTTAATGTTGGATGTAAGGCGGTAATTGTTAAGGATAACAAGGTCCTGATTGTTAAGAACACCAAAGGTTTTTGGGAGGTTCCAGGTGGTCGAATTGATGCGAATGAAAGCATAGAGGAGGCTCTACATAGGGAACTGAGAGAAGAATTGCCAAATATTAAAGCAATTGTTCTTGATCGTGTACTGGATGCCAGACGGCTCCATAAAGACATTAAAGAAGATGTTAGTTTGGTATTGGTTTTTTATAAGGTCGATGCTGACTTTGACGGTGAGCCAGCTCTTAGTCACGAACATCAGGATCACATGTGGGCAACTAAAAAAGATGCCTTGGAATTGGTTTATGACACTTGCAAGGTCGCAATAGAAAACGTATTTGCAACATATTGAAAATATTGACGAAAAGTAGTATAATAAGTATTTGTCATGGGATTAATTTATACAAATGAACTTGTAGGTGAGATTTTAGGTGCGGCAGAGCGTGCCTACGAATATACACTTGAGGGATATTCGGGAATACAGAAGTTCACCAGGCAGGACATTGCGCGAAGCCCAACATGCCGAGTTGTTTCGGTTGCGCTGGGTCTAGAACTTAGCGAAAAAGGTATACCGGTTAAACCGGATAGTCGCCAAGGCGTAAGAATAGATGAACATCGGTACTTAACATTACAAACCAATTTGGGGGAACTAGTCATTGATCCTACTTGGAAGCAATTTACGCCAATCGGACCCATTCATCCGAACTTTTCTGATGTAGCAATCGCAACCAGAGAAGAGATGATTTATATGGCTGAGAGAGCTGGAATATCTGAAGTTGATAGGCGATTTTGGGCACCTAAAGGCATGTTTGAAGAACCAGACAACAGACCAGTGTATGAAAAAATAGCAGCCGCGATTGATGCAGGAATAGTGTAGTGAAACTATTAGAAATTGGTGGAAATCGACGACCTTCTGTAATGATGGAATGTGATGAGGTTGAGTATGTCGGTGTTGATCCAAATTATTCTGAAAGCTGTTATGATGACGGAATATACAAGGCTAGAGTCCAAGATTTAGACCCAGATATCGTAGGGCAGTTTGATTATATTTTTGCGGCTAATGTATTGAGTAATAGACTGAATGATAGTGAAAGATTTTGCATTGTTCGAGCGGCTTCAAAACTATTACTAGAGAGCGGACAAATAGTATTTCTTGAGGAGTACGCTCCAGTTCAAGCAAATCTTAGAAGTTTTGCACCACTTGTAGATGGTGTTGTTGTCTACGATCGTTCACCAATTTTTAAGAAAATTTGGTCTCAACATAGACAGGGAGATTTAGCTGAAGTAGTGCGGTCAAGAACAGAAACCCTAAAGATTCCCATGCAGATGCTTGTAAATAATGCATAAAAATGTTAAAATAAGCTTATGAAGTATATTCTGAGTGTGATCGGGATGATAATTTTTGGCATAATTGCTGTTATTTTATTTACTCGATTCGCCACTACAAATAATCAAACTGTTCAGGTTGGTTTTGAAACGAAACATACCACTGACTTCATAAATAATAAGTCAAAGGTACAGTACACAAGATATGGAGCCATTGTTGCTAACGAAGAACGGCGAACCCTAAAGATATATGTAAGTGAAAACGAAAGAGTCATCGAAATTTTAAAGGGCTATAATGAATTAGTCGAAAAACGTCAGACATTCCCGAACAATCCAGAATCATACAATGTGTTCATGCATGCTTTAGACAAAGAGGGGTTTACACGTAAGAAGTCTACCAAGGTTGATAATCCTACAGGAGTTTGTGCCAATGGTTCGACATTCTTTTATAAGCTCAGCGAACTTGGTAATGAGGTAACAAATCTCTGGAACAGTAGTTGTCAGCCCTTAGGTGGGGATCTTGGCAATAATGGCGCAAGAATTCGATCATTATTTACTAATCAGATTCCGAATTACAGTGAATTTATCAGGGGAGTTAGTTTTAATTAGAATGTGGCTTGTTGGTATACAATAAATCACAGTAATGATTAAGGCTGTTCTTTTTGATTGTTTTGGTGTTTTGACTGGTGATTTATGGAAGCAATTTGTTGATTCTCAGCCAGAAGACGTAGATACTCATCTATTAAAAGAGTTAAATCGTCAACTTGATTCTGGCTATATCGGCAGAGAACAATTCCTAAATGAAGTCCACAAAGAAGCTGGATCATATCCGCAAGAAGTAGAAAAACTACTTAATAATGAATTATCAAAGAACGTACTCATGCTGGATATTATCCGGGAGTTAAAAGGACGGGGCTACAAGATTGGCTTATTAAGTAATATTTCATCGAACTGGATTAGGGATTCATTTCTAACTATCAATGAGCAAGACTTATTTGATGCGATGATAATGTCATTCGAAGTAAAAGTAGCTAAACCATCTCCGGAAATATATAATATTGCTTGCGAAAAATTAGCATGTAGTCCAAGCGAAATTCTGTTCATTGATGATGGAGAAGACAATTGTCGTGGCGCTAATTCAATTGGCATGAAAACAATTCATTATATAGATTTTAAGAGCTTCAAAACAGAATTAGAGAATGTATTAAATCATGGGTGATGATAAAGGCGAAATCAGTTCAGATTTACCCAATGTTCAAATCGAAGATATAGGAGGTATGACTTTGGTTGGAAATCTGGCTGTTCAAGCATGGCACAACGAAGATGAATACACTACTGATGGGGTTGCAACTATTACTGATGAAGTGATATTTTTACCGTCCAATCCTAATGACTAGTTTTTTATCAGTTTTGCACTTTTTTTGTAAGTCCTGAAGGTACATTCTAAGTGTTCCAGCAAGAGCAGAGCTGCTAACCTTTATGATTATAGATTGTGAACTTACAGATACTCCGCATTCTGATTGAAAATGCTCAAACACATAATTTTTAATAATGCGGATTTCTTCTGGTTCTGCAAATGAATTTCCATCCAGAATATCTTTGATTGACGTTCCCATAGTACAAACATTATACATCTAGATAAAAACTGTTGACTTAACGGCGTATAATAGTAGTTGTAAGCATTAACAATTAAAACAAATATTGGAATCGAAATATCATGAATGCATATATAGACAATCAAATACCAAAGGTTGAGCTAGAGTGTTTTGATGAACTTGATTTTGCGACTGCAGTTTTTCGAGATTTGAGAAGCTTTGGTCCAGATCATTCAGTTGTTACATATTTGAGTAATGCAGAGAGAATGATTCACGAGGGCACCAAACAATTTCCCGTACGATTGGCAGGCAGAGAAGCGGTCAGAGCCTACGATTACATGACCGAGACTTATCTAAGTCATCCGGAATGGGGGAGACTTGCTGATGAACTTGGTCATGTAGTTGGCAGGAATATATTCGGCGAATTAAAAGAAGAATTTGCTTTTTTGCAAGCCGCATAACCCTTTTGCCTAAATAGTAACTACTCTGTCATACTTGTTTCCATGCCAGAACTACCCGAAGTCGAGACAGTAGTAACAGGCTTAAATAAGCTTGTCGTAGGTAAGATCATTGATCATGTCGACTTTGACTGGCCAAAATCTTTCCCGAATTCCGACGAAGAAATTAGAAGTTATTTAGTAGGTTCGGAAATAGTTAATGTGAAAAGGCGAGCCAAAGTTATTATAATGGAATTAAGTAGTAAATATAGTCTAGTTGCGCACCTAAAGATGACTGGGCAGTTTGTGTTTCGCGGAAGAACTAATTGGGGGGCAGGCCACCCCAACGATAGTCTTGTAAGTAAACTACCCGACAAATCTACTAGAGTAACGTTCACATTTTCTGATAATTCCAAGCTTTTCTTCAATGATCAAAGAAAGTTCGGTTGGATTAGACTATTGCCAACAAGTGAAGTCGCTAATATTGATTTCATAAAGAAGCTTGGCCCAGAGCCGTTGAGCTCAGATTTTACTCATAATGAATTTAGAAAACAGCTTCAAAAACGACCGAATACAAATATTAAAGCCGCGTTGCTAGATCAATCAGTGATCGCTGGCATAGGAAACATTTATGCTGATGAATCGTTATGGGGTGCAAGAATTCACCCACAATCAGTGGTAAAAAGTCTGACAACAGCTCAAACAAATAAGCTACACAATGAGATTGTTGAAGTGCTTAAACTGTCTATAGAAAAAGGTGGTTCAACTGACAGAAACTACGTTGACGCCGAAGGCAAAAAGGGCAGTTACCTCAAATTTGCTAATGTGTTTCGCCGTGAAAATCAAGAATGTCCCAGATGTGGCGCAACAATTGTAAAAATCAGAGTTGCTGGTAGAGGAACACATGTTTGCCCAATGTGTCAGAGGATAAAGAAATGATAACTACAATAACAGGTAATAACGTTTATTTGATCACAAATTTTGAAAAGCAAAAAAAGCGTGAATACAAGGATAAGTATGGAGATTTGGCTGTTGAAGTCATCGATTGTGAAGAAGCGAGCTTTGCTAGAATCATAGATGCAATCCAGAGCCTTCCATTTTTAGTAACTTCGAAGTTGGTGGTATTAAAGAATCCTAGTTTACGAAAAGAGTTTACGGATAAATTTGAGCAATCGATCAAGGAGATTCCAGATAATATCGAAGTTATTATCATTGAGCCCAAGCCCGATAAGCGCTCAAAATACTATAAATCGCTAAAAACCATGACTACTGTAGAAGAGTTTGCTGAGCTTGATAATTTTATGCTAACAAAATGGCTAAATGAAGAAGCTAAAAAGCGAGGTGGCAAACTCGAACTACAAAACACTAGATTTTTAATAGAAAGAGTCGGTAACAATCAGCAAAAACTTAGTAATGAGCTCGATAAGCTAATAACTCACAAGCCATTCATCGATAAGGAAGATATAATTGATTTAACAGTTATGTCTCCCCAGAGCACTATATTTGAGCTAGTAGAAAAATCACTAATGGGCGACACGAAAAGGGCTATCAAATTATACGATCAACAGAGATATCAGAAAGTTGAACCCCAACAAATAATCGCCCTATTAACTTGGCAATTACATGTATTAGCTATTGTGAAAACTGCGGGTGACCGATCTCCGAAAGAAATAGCAGAGGAATCAAAACTCAACCCTTTTGTTATATCCAAGGCACAGAATCTAGCTAAAAAACTAACGTATAAACAGATTAAAGATAATATAGCAGAATTATTTAAACTTGAAGTTGATATAAAGACAAAATCAATAGACACAGATAGAGCCTTGAAGGGTTATATTATGGGGCTTAATAAAGAATAGCTATTTCTTTGTGGTAGATTTTTTTGCTACAGGTTTCTTAGCTGCAGTCTTTTTTTGTAGTGGTTTTTTTGCAGTTGGTTTTTTAGTAGCAACTTTTTTAGCTGTCGACTTAGTGCCAGCTGCCTTTGCCTTAGTAGATAATTGCTTCTTCTTTCTAGCGGCCTTGTTTTTACTTATCACACCTTTTTTAACAGCTTTATCTAAATTACTCTGTGCTTTTCTTTGTGCTTCATTAACGCCTTTGCCACTACTGAGTGCAGAGGTAAATGACTTCAAAGCGCCCTTCAAACTACGCTTTGTCTTTGAATTTCTAACAGTTGCCTTACGAGCTACTTTGACTCGCTTCTTTGCGGATTTTATTATTGGCATTCACTATCCTTATTATTTAAGTTTATATGCTAATCGAGGATGACTATACCACGAGAGAAGTAATTATTGCAAAAAATTGTGGAAATATAGTGGACAAGCTTAAGCTTTTATGATAGTATGCGTGGGAGTAATCTAAAAAATAAACAAAAAATGGAAACAGATAACAGGTTACAAGTAATTGAACGGCTGAAACAATCAGCCAATGTTCTCATTACAGTTAATAACAACCCAAGTGTTGATCAATTAGCTGCTTGCATTGGTATTACAGTCTTATTGAATAAACTTGGCAAACACGCCACAGCTGTATTTAGCGGTACCGTTCCGTCTACGATCGAATTTTTAAAACCCGAAGACACCCTAGAGAAAAACACTGATTCTTTAAGGGACTTTATTATTGCCTTAGATAAGTCTAAGGCTGATAAGCTTCGATACAAAGTAGAAGATACGATGGTGAAGATATTCATAACACCATATAAAACTTCTATCAGTGACAAAGATCTAGAATTTAGCCAAGGAGACTTTAATGTAGACGTAGTCTTAGCATTAGGTATACAGGACAAGGATCAAGTTGATCAGGCAATTATGGCTCATGGTCGTATTTTGCACGATGCAGTTGTAATGACAGTTAACAACACGCAGGGTGGTGCAATCGGTTCTATTAACTGGGTAGAAGAGCAGGCTAGTAGTCTTTGTGAAATGTTAACTAGTATTGTTGATGATTTACAGCAACAGTCACTCGATGAACAAATAGCAACGGCGTTATTGACTGGAATTGTTGCTGAAACCGAGAGATTTGGTAATCAAAAAACCACGTCAGTGACTATGAGTATGAGTTCAAAACTTATGGCTGCTGGTGCTAATCAGCAGCTTGTTGCCACAGAGCTAGAACCCGAGCCCGAACCCGAGCCCGAACCCGAGCCAGATGAGCCTCAACCTCTTCCAGAATCGAATGACAGCGAGTCTGAAGAAGAAGGTGAAGAAGAAACTGATGGCACTATAGTCATAGATCACCCAGAAGACAAAGTTCCTGAACCACCAGCCGAACCTGAGTTACCCCCAATTGATCCAAACGAAATTGATATTGATACTGAAGGTAAGCTTCGTAAGGCAGCTGAGTTAGCCGAAGAGGCAAGTAAAAAGAACGAGTCTGAGTCAACTGTAGAGCCTGAGCAAGGAAAAACCAAAGACGGTAAATTAGTTATAGAGCCACCAACTCTTGGTGGAACGTTGACGGCAAATAGTAGGCCAGAAGATCTGGAGCCTTCAGTTGATCCGCTTAGTAGTTCCAGTAAGGATGAGCCCTTATTAACACGTGATAAGCCAATTGAAGACCGTCAAACTCTTGAACAAATTGAAGATGCAGTTCATAAATCAGAAGAAACATCACAGCAAGACAGTCCTAAACCCACATATCCTACATCTTATTTTGATACGAATGCTCAGACTTCTGAAGGTTCGCAAATAACTAGTAATCCCGGTGAAGGCCTTGATGGTGCTAGAGATGCTGTTCAGGAAGCTATCGGTGAAGCTGAGGCAGACGGTACTGCTGGGCCAGAGCGTGCACAAGATATGGGTGCAACTGATCTGCCACTAGAGCAAGCTTCTTCACCAGCGGATGTAAAGAGTGAACCACAATTTCCGCCAAGCTTAGTACCTCCAGTAAGTGATTCTGTGGTTGATGAGACAGCATCTAATACTAGCTCACCAGAACCTCCACCAATGGTACCTCCACCAATGATGCCACCTGTAGACAGTAACTCATCAAACACACCTCAGTAATATCAATCTGTTGATTATGCTCATGCTTGCTTGTAAAAAGTTGCTTTGACATACTTAATTTATGATTGAAGTCGAGATTGGAGAAGCTGCTTCATATGCCGCTGCAGGGGTGGACATTCACGCAGGCGATGAGATTTCGCGAATGTGGTACGAGGCTGTAGAGGCCACGTTTGGTAACAGAGTAGGAATTCTCGGTCAGATGGCCATGAAAGCAGGCAACTTCTCAGGTTTTCGTGGCTGGGATATGGATCTTATACAAGGTCAATATGGTCTAATCCTGACAGGTGGAGTCGATGGTGCTGGCACCAAGCCAGAATTAGCTAAAAGGGCAAGATATCTACAATATGTTGCCAACATTCAAGAGGGCTTCAGAGATCACACTGGTGTGGCACAAGATGTTATGGCTATGTGCTTAGATGACTTGGCACGGGATGGTGTAGAGCCATTCGGCATGTTTATGCTCTATGATACTTCTAGCCTAAAACCCGACGAGGCAAAAAACGTCACCAAGCAACTAACAAACGGTGTAATTTATAGCTCAGAATTTGCAAAAGTCGTGTTCCTGAATGGTGAAAGCGCAGAACTTGGCGAGGCTGTCGGAGGATATGGAGATTTCAACTATAATCTTGGCGGTTTTGCGATAGGAATGGCACATAAAGACAGAATTATCACTGGCGAAGAGGTTAAAACAGGTGATTCGATCATGGCAATTAGGACCAAAGATGAGGAAGGGCGTGGATTTAGGTCAAATGGATTTAGTCTTGTACGCAAAGTACTACATGAAAAGTATGGCATGGAATGGCATCATGGCGTTGCCGATGAACATCCACAGTTGTTAAATGACGCTCTTCGTCCATCACATATCTTTACTCCAATTCTTGTTGATATGAATGGCGGCTACGATGTAAATCGTAAACAACGAGTAGAGCTAAGTGGTGTTGTACATGTAACTGGTGGTGGAATACCTGGCAAATTACAGCGACTACTTGCAAGAACAGGTAAAGGTGCAGTAATCGATAATCCATTTGAGCCAATTGATTCAATGAAGCTTATACAAGAAATGAGTATGTCTTATGATGATTTAGCTACACCAGACCCAAGCGCCTATCAGTCATTAAATATGGGCAATGAAATGCTTGTAATACTGCATCCAGGTCAAGAAGATTTAGCTCAAAAGGTTGCCGAAGAACACGATAAAGAAATTGAGAAAATTGGTGAAGTCGTTGATTTACCAGGCATTGAGCTTAAGAGTAAGGGCACAACTAACGAAGGTGAATGGATTCGCTTTAATCCCAAAGCAGCTTAGAATATTAGTGTGTTGAACGGATATTTATTAGTTGATAAACCAAAAGACTGGACGTCCTTTGATGTGGTAAACAAAATTAGGCACATCATTCAAGATTCTGGTATGAATACTACAGGCAAGAAGCGCTTTCCTGTAGGGCATACAGGCACTTTAGACCCGTTGGCCACCGGTTTACTAGTAATTCTTCTAGGAAATTATACTAAACGAGCTCCAGAACTCACAAAACTGGATAAAACATACGAAGTTATCATGAAATTGGGGGAAACCAGTACTACGGGCGACGATGAGGGTGATAAAACATATATTTCTGACGAAGAACCACTATTAGAACAACTCAATCTAATAATGAAGAGCTTTGAAGGTGAAATTGAGCAAATTCCCCCAGCTTTTTCAGCAATTAAAGTAAACGGCAAAAAAGCCTACGAACTAGCCAGAAAAGGGAAAGAAGTTAAGCTGGAGCCAAGAATGGTGAAAATCCACCAAATAACGGATATAAACTACGAATACCCAAAGGTTACTTTCACAGTTCAAGTTAGCAGTGGCACTTATATTCGTTCTTTAGTACAGGATATAGGAGATAAATTAGGTACGGGGGCCTATATGAGCGACCTTCGTCGTACCATAATAGGTAACTTTGACATAAACAACGCAACTTCTATGGAAAACATTGGGTCAGAAAGCATCTATCAATCAGTTAAAACCATTGACAGATAGCATGATAATATGCTAAAATATATAAACTATGAGTGATCTGTCGCCTTTTGAGACTGGGGGTGAATTACCCGCTAACCCAGTTCAGGAGAGCAATCTCGATATTTTTAAGCCGCCTCTTGCAGGCTTTGATTGGGTTGCTTATGAGGAGCGACAGGGTAGACTTGATCAGGTATTGGCTTCAGGTAGTCCAGAGCGGTTAGCTACTTTACTGCATGAACTACAAGCAGCTGATCCCGAAACTGGCATTAAGCTAAACAATATACACAACACTGTATTAAGAGGTGAATTTGTCGGGTTTATGGCTCCTTTATCAGTAATGAGCGGAACAGTTGTGGATGCTGATATGCCTGGTCTTGAATTTAGGGGCGGTGTGGCACCAAGAGCGAGTTTTGTAGGCAAAAACCTAAGAGGCGCAAACTTTATTGATAGTGTATTGCCACAAGCCAATTTCAGAGAGGCAGATTTAAGAGGAGCTGAATTTTCGAACGTAGTTTTGAGTGGAGTTGATTTTACTGACGCAAAACTTCTTGGTGCTGACTTTACCGGTGCTTATATAGTTGGAGTAAAAGGTTTAGATGATCCTGAAGTAATTCAGGGTGTAGATCTGACTGCAGCTCGGACCGTTATCACGGATGAAGCTGTCGAAGGTAAAATACAGCATTATTTGGCAAGTCATTTTGGTGATGCAAAAAGCCTCGAAACAATTAAACGAAAAGTTGATCCTGTGCCAATAGCTATCGATCAAACAATACCTAGATTACAAACAAAGCGAATCTTACGAGGATTAGTTGGCATTAAACTACAAGCAAATGAAGTTGACTTTACTTCTAGTCAGCTTATTGGATCGCATTTTGAAGATCTTTCTGCTAATGGTGTGATTTTTCGGAATGCCGCGTTGTCTGGATCTATTATTTCACGAGCTATGATGCGTGAAGCCGATCTATTTAGCGCTTGGGCACCCGGAGTGATTATTGAAGATACAAATTTGCGTGGTGCTCGTCTAACAAATGCAAACTTGGTAGGGTCAATTCTGCACGGAGTAGATTTACGTGAAGTAATTGGACTTGACGCAAAAGACACCAATCTTGAAGGCATGATAATTGAAGACTGCAAGTTGCCTCAAGGCTACGGTTATGACGGTTTTGCCATAAAACCATCTGATAGAATTTTGCGCCAACTGGAGTCGTAAGGGTAATACAGTTGCATAACAGAGGAAAGTCTGCTAGAATACACGCCAGATGATAACAAGTGAGAAGAAAAAGGCAGTTGTTGCTGATCTTGCAAAAAGTAAAAACGACACTGGTAGTAGTGCCGTTCAAGTTGGTATTTTGACCAAGCGAATCGAAGAAATCACCGAACACCTAAAGACCAACAAACAAGATCACATGGCTCGTCGCGGACTTTTACAGTTGGTTGGGCAGCGTAAAAGACACCTTAAATACATTGCAGAAAAAGATAGCAAAGAATACCTGGCTTTAATTAAGAAACTTGGTCTTCGCCGCTAGGTTTGACTACCTAGTTTTGAGCATTTCATTCTTATCGGAAAGAATTGAACAGGACTAGAGAGTAAAACACACTTTCTAAGAATCTATTAAATATTGTTCGGGGTAGGACACAGTTCATTCGCTAGTTTGCGGACGGATTGAATCTTGCACTCGAACGGAAAGGAAACAAATGGGACAAACAATTAATCCATTTGGAAAAGAAATATTAAAGGTAGAGACTGAGCTTTGCGGCAAAACACTCAGCCTAGAAGTTGGCCGTGTTGGCTTTCGTACCAGTGCTTCTGTTATTGCCCGTTATGGTGACACTGTAGTGCTTGGAACAGCTATGGTGAGTCCACATTCTGTTCAAGGTTTTGACTATTTCCCATTGTCGATTGATTACGAAGAAAAAATGTATGCGGCTGGTAAAATCAGTGGCTCGAGGTTCATTAAAAGAGAGGGCCGTCCAAGTGATGATGCTATCTTGATTGGACGTCTTATTGATCGTCCAATTAGACCATTGTGGCCAAAGGGTTATAGGCATGAAGTTCAAGGGGTAGCAACGGTTCTAAGTATGGATCCAGACTTTCGCCCAGACATGATCGCTATGATCGCTATGAGTACAGCATTTATGCTAACTGGTGCGCCATTTGATGGTCCAGTTGCGGGGCTTAGAGTCGGCATGAAAGATGGCAAATTACAAGCCTTCATGAAGTCTGAAGAACTAGACAAGGGTAAACTTGATTTGGTTGTAGCTGGAACCGATAGCGGTGTGATGATGGTGGAAGCTGGCGCAAACGAAGTCTCTGAAGACGAAGTTACTCAGGCAATAGAATTTGCCCACAAAGAAATGCAGCCAGCTATTAAACTGCAGCAAAAACTTGTATCCAAAGTAGGAGTTAAACAGCAAGAATTTGAGCTAGTATTGCCTGATGAGTCAGTACAAAAAACTGTCGATGAGTGGGTCCACGGTAAACTAGGTGAACCACTCAGAATACCTTATCCAGAGCGAAACGAAATGGTTCAATCACTTCGAGAGAAGATGCAATTAGAATTTGAAGAAAAATTGGGAGAAGAAGAATTTGCGACTGTAAAGAACGAATATCACGATGCGTTTACCTTGGCCGTTCATAAAGACGTTCGGAAGGGTATTGTTGAAGATAATACGCGTCCAGATGGTAGAAAGTTAAATGAAATCCGTCCACTATCTAGCGAAGTAGGATTATTGCCGCGTGCACACGGCTCCAGCCTATTTACTAGAGGTGTTACGCAGGCAATGAATGTTGTGACTCTAGCGCCACTTAGCTATGCGCAAATAGTAGACACCATGGAAAAGGACGAAGAGCGAAGATATTTGCATCACTACAATGCTCCTGGATATACAGTTGGTGAAGTTCGAAGACTTGGTAGTCCAGGTCGTCGTGAAATTGGTCATGGATACCTTGCCGAAAGGGCTCTTGTGCCTGTTTTGCCGGACGAAGCTGATTTTCCATACACAATACGATCTGTAACAGAAATTATGAGTCAGAATGGCAGTACATCTATGGCTGCAACATGTTCCAGCTGTTTAGCACTTATGGATGCAGGCGTACCATTAAAGAAACCAGTTAGCGGTATCGCAATGGGTCTTATGATGGATGGCGACAAACCGTACATTTTGAGCGATATTGCTGATGCTGAAGACTTTGCAGGTGATATGGACTTTAAAGTTACTGGAACTACTGATGGTATAACTGCACTACAAATGGATATGAAGGTACACGGACTTAGCGTTGATGTACTAAAGCAAGCACTTATGCAGGGTAAAGAAGGCAGAGACGAAATTCTTAGACATATGTTGACTACAATTAGTGAGCCTCGAACAGAAATGAGCGAATATGCACCTCGTGTCGAATCAATAACCATTAATCCAGACAAGATTCGCGAAGTTATTGGAAAGGGTGGCGAGACCATTAATAAGATTATTGACGAAACGGGTGCTGAAATTGACATCAAGGACGAAGGAGTTGTATTTATCTCAAGTCCTAATAAAGAATCTATTGATGGTGCCATAAAGATGATCCGAGATATTACCGCAGAACCAGAAGTCGGAAAGATTTACGAAGATTGTAAAGTTGTCAGTGTTCTAGATTTTGGTGCTTTTGTAGAAATTATGCCAGGTAAAGACGGATTAGTTCATGTATCAGAGATGAGTGAAGAGCGAGTAAATAAGCCAAGTGATGTTGTTAAAGAAGGCGATAAAGTTACCGTAAAACTAGTTGCCATCGATGACAAAGGCAGATTAAACTTAAGCATGAAGCAAGCAAAAAGAGAGCAGAAATAATAGTACAGGTCTAGCATGTCTACCAATAACTACAACAGAAATAATATAGCCATGATAGTTATAAGTGTATTATTTATATACATTGGTGCTCATGCGCTTTATAACAGTGGTATTGTTTTGAATATGAATGACTTCTCACTAGGTCTTATTTTGATAGTTTTATGGTCAATGGCTCTAGCACTTTACGTGAATAAATTGTTTGTTGCCCATAGAGCAAATTCAGAGGCAGGATTGAAGAAAGGTAAAAAAACTGGTGCCAAGGTCAAAAAGTAACGTAAAACAACAGCCAGAGTTACTTGATAAGTTACTGCATGCAACTCCTAGTTTGGTCTTTCGTGGATTAGTTGGAGTCGTGCTTGGATACGCTTTTGTGTCTAGAGCATTTGATACTGGTAGCTATTGGCAATACGGTGGCGCACTCGTCTTTACTATTTTAGGAATTAGACTTTTAAAACGTTCTTTTACAAATAATCATGCCAAGGTCAAAACAAGTAAGACTAGATGATATAAAGAAGCAAATTCTGGATAAAAAGGTTTGTCCAGAATTGGCGAAGTCCGCTACCCAGTTAGTGTTTGGAACTGGTAGTAGTGATGCTGATATTGTGTTTGTCGGTGAGGCACCTGGCAAAAATGAAGACATTCAAGGAGAGCCTTTTGTTGGAGCAGCAGGTAAGTTTCTAGATCAGATGTTGGAGATGATTAGATTGAATAGAGAGGAAGTCTACATCACAAATATCGTTAAATATCGTCCACCAAATAATCGGGATCCTTTGCCAGAAGAAAAAGATGCCTTTTTGCCATATCTGCAAGCCCAGTTGGAGGTAATTCAACCAAAGCTAGTTGCGACACTTGGTCGTCACAGCATGAATTGTCTCTTGCCGGACTTACAAATCAGTAAGGTCCACGGTCAGCCAAAGAGATATAAGGGGCAGGTAATTTTGCCCTTATTTCACCCAGCGGCAGCGCTATATAACGGAGCAATGCGTCAGACTCTTATAGATGATTTCGCTTTGATTCCAAGTATTATTAAGAAAATTAATTAATCTTTAACTAAAACGAAAGGAAAATAATGAATAAACAAAATAATAAACCAAAGGGACAGCCACAGCCTCAAACTGGGCAATCTAGAACTGTTTCTCGTGGTGCGGCTATCCGTGCCCAGAAACGAAGTCATGACGATGCACATCGTATCATTAGTCAGTATGCAGACGCATCCAGTGCGAGCATAAAAGATGAATCTAACAAAAGGCGAGCAAACGTAATAGACGATAGCCCTAAGCTTAAAATCATTGGCTTAGGTGGTATGGATTCAGGTGGATCTAAAAACATGATCATACTTGAATACATGAATGATGCAATTGTAATTGATTGCGGTAATGATCTTGGAATTGATCTGCCTGGTATCAACTATGGCGTTGCAGATCCAGCATACCTTGAGTCGATTAAGCACAAATTACGTGGCTATGTTATAACCCATGGTCACTTAGATCACATAGGCGGTTTACCACACATAGTACCGCTGTTCCCGGCACCAATTTATGGATCTAAATTTACTATTGGAATGGTTGAAAAACACTTTGAAAACTTCTCTCAGGCCTATCCAGATGATTTTCATCTAGAAACCGTAACAATGAACGAGGAGACGCACGAAAAATTAAAAGTTGGACCATTTTTTGTAGAGCTAGTTAGGGTTACGCATTCTATACCGGGTAGTACAATTGTGGTTGTTGATACACCGGTAGGTAAAGTCGTATGTACTGGTGATTATAGGCTGGACCCAAACCCTCTTGATCATGAGAGAACAGATGTTGATCGACTAAAAGAGATTGCAAACGAGGGGGTTTTGGTCCTTCTAAACGAATGTATGAGCTCTGAAAGACCTGGCAGAACACCTAGCGAAAGTACTATTGAGCCAACATTTGTTGATTTATTTGAACGAGCGCCAGGGCGCGTTTTTGTGGCTGTTTTCTCTAGTAACATTAACCGCATTCAAATGCTTGTTAATGCCGCAGTTGCTCATGGAAGAAAGATAGCCATGGATGGTAGAAGTATGATGAGCACCTTGGAAGTTGCTGTTAAGCTGGGGATGATAAAAATTCCAAAGGGTACTTTTGTACCTATATCTAGTGTTCCAAATATGAAAGATCACGAAGTGGTGGTTATCTGTACTGGTTCACAAGGTGAGCCAAATTCAGCACTGCAGCGTATGGGACTTGGTGATCACAAGCACATTAAGCTTAAGGAACAGGACACAGTTATCTTAAGCTCCACGCCAATTCCAGAAAGTGGAAATGACAAGCTAGTTGGTGACATGGTTGATGATCTTATGAAAAAGGGTGTTCACGTTTTTCGACACGTAACACGTGAAGCAGACGGCT
>JAGQNP010000015.1 GCA_020428005.1 Candidatus Saccharimonadota bacterium | reverse complement strand
CAAGACCAAGCCGAAAGAAGTAGGCTAATCAGCTTATTGAGTGTTATTCGTATTACCTTGTAGAAAATCATCACTTTCATTCCTTTGTTCATTACGTTGCTTAGAGGCAAAGTCCATTTGTATAAGCACGTCAAAGAAACCAGTGAGGTTGTGTATTGCCTCATCGCTCAACTCAGCAGCCACGCCATCGTTTGCGGCATTGTCTTGTGGTTCTGCTGGTAGCGGTTTATTCTTCGTTGCCATATAAAAAAGTAGCCTCACTAACGAGACTACCTACACGGCTTACGAGCCAACCTAGACGCTCACTGGCTCACAGTTCGCTCACATTTTACTACTGATATTTTGTTTGTATTCGTACTTTCCCAGCCTTGAACTTTAACAGTTTGTCTATGCCTAAGTCGTTCTTAACTCTTTTGTTTACCCTCAAGTGAGCGTCATAAACTGCACGTTGGCTGTCTTGGCTTTTAGGCGAGTATTCCAAAATATCATCCTCTTTCGCAGCCACTCTGCGGTTTCTAAAGACGAGCTTGCACATATAATGTTCTATGGTTTCATCAGGTATCTCGCAAGTCTTACCTGTAAAAGTTAGCTTACTGGCTTTTGCGTCAAACCTTACTTTATCTTGACCTGATGGTTCTGGTTTTGGCTCAGACTTAGTATTTGGCTGGTCTTTTGCAGGTTCTTTATTTGGGGTATCAGGTTTTGGCTCTTGGTTGTATTTTGCTGCTGTCTTTTCTAGGCGTTTTTCAAAGTTGGCGTTCAGACGAGCCTTTTCTTTACGATGTTCAGCGATTGCTTTATCTGTGTCGTCAAGTATTCGTTGCTCATCTTCTTCTAACTTGAAAGCCCCAACGCCATCAGCTTTTTCAACCCAGAGGCGTTCTAGTTTGCCGTAAAAGCCCCATAGTTCAGGTCGCATAAACTCGTATCCAATGTCCAAGTCTTCCATATTGCCCATAAAAGTATCGTATATAGACGGCTTTTCTTCTCGTAATTTGGCAAACTCGTCTTGGGCAAGTATTTTGTCAATTCTAATTGTAAGTAACAGATAGCTGCGATTGAGTAAGCCGTCTTCAAAACCTACATAACCGAATGACATTGCATCGTATACTTCGCATATCTTGCCCCAAAATATCATTAGCATCTGCATATCACGCAAATGACCCAAGTTGTTTTTTAGCTCCTCAAAAGCAGTTTTCTGATGCTCAGTAAGCTCAAGTTCATAAGGTTGTTTGTCAGTGGCAGACTTTGGGCGGCTTTTGACAATAAAGGTTTTACTGCCAGCGTACTGGTCAACAAACTCATTTACCTGCTTGAAGCTCAGCGGCTTGAATGACGAAAACGGTAAACTGATTGGCTTTTGGTCGTTGTCGCCAAACGTCTTGCCGACTACTGCCATAAAAAGTATGAGACGTTCTTGTTCGGATGTTGCCGCAGCGGTCTCGCTTTTTTCTTCTGGCTCTGGCTTACTGTTGCTCTTTTTCTCTGCAATATCGTCTTCAAAATGAGCGGGTGCATCATCGGGATAGTTTGGCTGTGGTTTTGGTTCTTTGTTGATGACTAGCTTTTTCGTCAATGCAGCAGTTTTACTGTTCGGTGAATTGACAATTAGCTCCAAGAATACTGCATCAAATCTACGGCGACTTGCCGTAACTTTGTAAAGCTGAGTAGTGCTGCTTGGCGATGGTTTGTATAGCTCGTAAGAGTTGATTGCACCAACCTCTTTGAGAAACCTAAGTGCTTTAGAGTATATCTGCTTGATGTGGTATAGCGACAGGCTCTTTTCGTGTACGCCTTTCCAAAGGGTTGCGGTGCTTTTGTCAGCCTCAAAGGTTGCAATACCATCCGTGCGGATGTTCAGCTCTTGGTTTATCAGTTCAGCTACCGCATATACCCGATAGTAGTTATCGTGAGTTAGGTTTTTAACGCCAAAACGGTTAGACGCATACGTTGTGTCGTAGTAGTCATCAAAAGTCGGCAGCACTTCAATTTTATAGTTTGAGTAGTTCGGTCTATCGGTTCTAATTACGTTACCAGTCGGCTTTTCAAGTATCCTAATAACGCCATCGGCTGCTAACTTCTCAAGAATTGTTTTTAGCTCAAGTCTTGTTACCTTGTCCTTATCAATCGCATCGGGGTCTAAAAAACAAGGCTGACTATCAGCACTAAGTTGGTTTGCGGTTTCAATTTGACTAAGCAAATACAGTATTTTTTCTGTGGCGTTCATCACTTCTCTCAAAACACGTTTTTAGTAAGTCGTGTATAGTTATAGTATGACACAATCAGAGCAAAAACAGCCGAAGCTACTCACGCTCAAACAAGCGTGTGAGCTGCTGAATTGCCATCCAAACACTCTTAGAGCGTGGGACGAAAAAGGCTACTTAGTAGCCGTACGTTTTGGTACACGCCGTGATAGACGCTATCGGCGTGAAGACATAATGAAACTGTTAGAGAAAAACAAAAAAGCCGACTAAATATACGGCTCAGACTTTGGTTTTTTAGCTTGTTGCAGCTTGGCTCTGAATTGCCGAGTAGATATGTAGCTGTCATCAATAGGCACGTACTCAAGCTCAGGTAGCGGTTTGTTCGCTACCTTTCTTGGTTGTGAGTTACTGCCTTGTGGCATACAGCCGCACATAAACTCATTATACAAACATCGTAAATTAGGCTGCTGTTATCTAGTAAGTGATGTGTAGTTGAGTTATGATAGTAAAGTCTTACTTTCATAACAAACCGAACGCATTTTATGTGGTTCGCCGATACAAACGGCACCGCATAAGCAAAACGGCGAAAGTCGGTTTGTGAATGGAAGTAAGACACCTTGCGGTGTCGTTTTTATTTTAGGCACCGAGAAATATGTGATGAAATGCCTAAAACACTTGAAGACTACACAAAAGAAGAATTGATAGACATAATTAAGGGTCTCAAACGCCGCAAGAAGTTCGGCTTAGTTTGGGAAGATAAACCCGAAGAAATTGTCAGCCTTTGCGAGGCTAATCTGCCAGTCGTTGAGCAAATACCGAAACTAGCAATAGAAAAGCTCAAGGATGCACCAACTAGCATTATAATTGAGGGCGATAATTATCATTCACTTTCGGCACTAAATTACACGCACTCTGGCAGGGTAGATGTTATTTACATTGACCCGCCATACAACACGGGTAATAAAGACTTTTTATATAACGACCACTATGTAGATGGCGAAGATACTTTTAGACACAGCAAATGGCTGAGCTTTATGAGCGAGCGACTAAGGCTCGCAAAAGAGTTACTGGCAAATGACGGCGTTATTTTCATTTCCATTGACGATAACGAACACTCTTATTTGCGAGTTTTATGTAATCAGATTTTTGGCGAAGAAAACTTTTTGACGAACCTAAATATACAAGTGCGATATGCGGGTAAAAGTCTAAACGAAGAAAAGCCGTTCAAGCCACTTCTTGAATATGTACTCGTTTACGCAAAGAACGCTCGGTTATTCCAGCCAAACCGACCTCAAGAACAATACACATCTGACAGGTTTGTTTATGAAATTGAGGAGCTTGGTAAAGGCACTGAGGTTGAAGTAAGCGGACAGAAAGTTACTGTGTTCAAAAAGGACGAATGGAAACTGATAAAACACAAAGAGGGTGCAAACAACCTTTTGAAAGAAACGTGGATTAGCGGCAGTATCTATACGACTATGAGTTACGGCAAAGTCTTTCAAGCTGTCGTTGAGCCACGAGTAAGCATTGATGGTCTTGGCAGTTTATATAAGGTTCACGGACGAGGCGATGATGGTTTAGGCTACCGCTATTACACAAACCCACAGAAAGCCAATGCGACAAGAGGCAAAATGTACTCAGGCATACCACTGTCAAGAATTGAAGAAATGAGTAGCGATGAGGGTGCAGTACGGTTTGCACCAATACCTAACTTCTATGATTTTAGTGCAGACTTTGGCAACATCCGACACGAGGGCGGCGTTGGTTTTAATAGCGGTAAAAAACCAGTCAAGTTGCTCAAACAGCTCATCAACTACCATAAGGGCAAAGACATTACAGTATTAGACTTTTTTGCTGGCTCTGGCTCAACTGGACACGCTGTAATTGAGGCTAACAAGGACGATGGCGGCAACAGGCGGTTTATTCTCTGTACTAACAATGAGGCTGGTATTGCCGAGCAAGTTACCTATCCGAGAATTAGCAATGTTGTGAATGGTTATGCAGGTTATAAAGGCATACCTGCTAATGTCCGCTACTTTAGAACCAGCCTGATAGCCAAACAGCAAACAGATGACCAGACCCGCATTGAGCTGGTTGCACGAAGTACCGATATGATATGTCTTCGTGAAGATACTTTTGAAAAAGTGTTTGACAGTAAAGCGTATAGGATTTTCAAGAATGACAACCACTACTCGGCTATTGTGTTTGAGCCGATGGCTATTCAATTCCTGAAAGAGACACTGGATAAGCTAGATGATGAAAAGCCAGCTCACATATACGTATTTAGTCTGAGCAACGATACGTATGAGAGTGATTTTGCCGACCTTGAACGTATACACGAACTACGACCAATCCCTGAAAGTATCCTTGAGGTTTATAGACGAATACACGAAAACCAGAACGTGAGGCTAGGAGCGTAAATGATTGAGCTAAAAGAATACCAGCAAAATGCAGTAAACGAGTTAGTAAAACAAACCAGAGGTTTACTCGGTACTTCGGGTAGTAAAATCTGTGTATTCAAAGCACCTACTGGCTCAGGCAAAACGATAATGATGGCTGACTTACTCAGTCGGCTCAGCGAAGAAGACTTGCCGAACGAGTATGTTTTTGTATGGACGAGCCTTTACGACCTACACTCGCAGAGCAAGGCTAAGCTAGCCAGTTATTTAGAGGACACACGATACAGGTTGCTAAGCCTAGACGAGATAACTCAGGAGCAAATGGCGGCTGACAGTGTACTGTTTGTAAACTGGCATAGCCTTACTACTACCAAGAAGAACGGCGATAGCAATGAGCGTGATTGGTCTAACGTTTTTGTCAAAGACCGTGAAGATGGCAGGAGCATTGTTGAGGTGCTTGAAAAGACCCGTGAGGCTGGGCGGCAGATTATCTTGATTGTTGATGAGGCTCATCGCAACTATCTGACCGAAAACTCACAGCGTTTTATTGCCGAAGTTATAAAGCCAAAGTTGACCGTAGAGGTTTCAGCAACGCCACTCTTGAGCGTTAGTGCCGAAGATATGATGAGCAAAAAGGCTGGCTATGTCAGTGTGCCTTTTGACGAAGTAGTAAGCTCAGGTTTGATAAAACAAGAAACCAGTATCAATCAAGCTATCGGCGATTATGTAGATATTGCTGGCTCGGCAGACGAGCTAGTTGTTGAGGCAGCATTGGCTAAACGTGCTGAACTTGCGAGCCTATATGAGCAGAACGAAATACCTGTAAATCCGCTTGTTTTAGTACAGTTGCCAAGTGATAGCGAGAAAACATCCACGCTTGATAAGAGTGTTCGTGAAGAAGTTGAGCAGCAGCTGGCTAAGCACGGTATTACCTACGAGAGCGGCAAGCTGGCGGTATGGCTATCTGACGACAAACAAAACCTTGAATTGATTGAAAAGAATGGCTCGGAAGTTGAGGTGCTTATTTTCAAAGAGGCAGTAGCCGTTGGCTGGGATTGTCCGAGAGCACAGGTGCTTGTGATGCTACGTGCTATCCGTTCGCTTACTTTTGAGATACAAACAGTTGGGCGTATTTTGCGTATGCCAGAGGCTAAGCACTATGACATAGCTGAGCTAAACAAGGCGTTTGTTTATAGCAATATCGCTGGTATAAACATCAACAACAAACCCGAAGACTTAGACTTTTTCAAAACCCACTTTGCCCATAAAAAGGCTGGTATCAATGATGTTCAGCTACCGAGCGTATATTTGCACCGTCAAGACTACGGCGACCTTACAGCCAGTTTCAGCAGCATACTTGTTGAGTGTCTGAATGAGCGTTTTGGCATAGCTGAAACAGATATGGTAAATGTTGCCTACGAAAAGGCTGATGCTGAGCTTGAGTTATATGCCGAAGAATTGAAAACGCCTCTGCTCGCTGATGTTGTCGTTCATAACCTTGATACAGTACAAGATGAAATAGGCACTTTGAACCTTGAACAAATCCAAGCTGACGTTAGTGATGCGAATATACAAAAAGAGTTTGACTACCTGCTAAAGGCTTGGTGTTTGCCTTACGCACCAGCTCGTTCATTCTCAAAGGTAAAAACTGCTGTCTATAAGTGGTTTAGCTATATCGGTTACAACCAGAGTAAGTGGCACGAAGTGCAGCGTATCATTGCTTGCTCTCGTAAGAACCAGACTGTATTTGATGAGGTTATGAAAACAGCCAAGCTCAAGTACGAGAAAATCAAACCTGCTGAAATAGCCAGCAAGAAAACCACTACGCACAGCGTATTTAGCTTGCCTGAAACAGATATGTTTGGCGACAACTATGAGCTAGTACAAGCCAAGTATTACCCTTACGAACAATGCTACTTACGCAAAGACCGCTCAGAGCCTGAAAAGTACCTTGAACAAATGCTTGAAGATAGCGACAAAGTTGAATGGTGGTACAAGAACGGCGAGGCACAGCAGCAATACTTTGCCCTGAGCTATCAGACTGTTGATGAAGAAACCAAATTGACTAAGCTCGCTAACTTCTATCCTGACTATATTGTTCGTTATAGCGATGGCAGTATTGGCATATACGATACTAAGGCTGGTCGCACAGTTACTGAGCAGCCGACTTACGACAAGTCCGATGCTCTGCAAGCCTACATAAAAGCTCAAAACTCTGACGGTGCTAAGTTGTCGGGCGGTATTCTCAATAAGCGTAATGACGGCATTTACGTTTACACAGGTGCTAAATATACGCCAGACTTGGAAAAATGGCAGCGGTTTACAATTTAGCTTACAATGCTTGACTAGTTAAAGTTTGTTTTGTTAAATTATTACTATGTCTAGTAAGAATGCGTCAATTGAACAATTTGTTGATGTGTATAAACAAACAAATAAGCTGATATTTAAGTTAATACAAGACATTTTTATTGATGTTAACGACCTGCAATACGCTGCCTATCATCTGTTGCACTACGTGTACTACCACGAGAGATGCACACAGCGACAGATAGCTAGAGATTTTTTCCATACAGAAGCAGCCATCAGCAGGATGGTCAATGAGCTTGTGGTAAAGGGGTATCTGATACGGACTGTTCCAAAAGAGGATAGGCGTAAGTCTATCATAGAAGTTTCAGAGAACGGACGAGCCAAAGTTAAACGTTTAGAGAGTCGTATTAACAAAGTTTTGACTGACATATTTTCTGATTTATCTGCGTCAGAAATAGAAAATATTACCAATCAGAACAAACGTATACAAGAAATAGTAATGAAAGGTATGGGGCAATAGGTATATGAAAACCGAGAATGACACAAACATTGATGGAATACCGAGAGCAATTTATAAGCGACGCTGGAAAATACTCGCTGCGATGTGCACCAGCTTACTCTTAGTAAGCATCGGCAACACAAGTCTTAATCAGATTATCCCAATCCTAGCACGAGAATTAAGCCTAAGTTCTCTTCAGATAACTTGGATTGTTGAGATATACCCACTTCTTTTTGCAGGGTTGTTATTTACTGCTAGTGCAGTTGCAGATAGATACGGTCGCAAGAAAGTTATGCAGTTAGGTATGGTTGGGTTTATTATCTCGACGTTATATGCGGCACTAGCAGCCAATACAGGAAGTGAACTTATATTGGCACGAGCTGTAATGGGTATCTCTGCCGCTATGATAATGCCTACTACCTTGTCTATCATTGAAAATGTCTTTCCCAAAAAGGAACGACCTAGAGCAATTGCCATTTGGACAGGTATCGCAGGTGGGGGCATCGCATTAGGCTCAATTGCCACAGGCTTTTTAATTGAGCACTACTCTTGGCACTCAGTCTTCTTTTTCAGTGCCGGGCTAGGCTTAATTGCCCTACTATTCAACCAGTTACTCACACCTGAGTCACGTGACGAAAAACAGACACCAGTAGACGTGCCGAGTGGTTTTTTATCTACAGTTGCACTTCTTGGTATCATCTATGGGATAATTGAAGCCCCATCACAGGGCATTACTCACTCTTCCGTAATGGCAGCACTTGCTATAGGCATACTGGCAGGCTTTATGTTTATTCGTCGTCAGTTCAAGCTAGAGCATCCGATGCTTGATATGAAGTTGTTTAAAAACCCGAGTTTCTCAATCGCTGCTCTTTCTATCACATTGGCCTTCTTTGGATTGATGGGCATCTTCTTCTCTATAAGTCAGGTTTTCCAGTTGGTGCTGGGACTTTCGCCTTTGCAATCATCACTTCGCCTACTTCCAATAATGCTCATTATGGTTATCAGTGCACCATTGGTGCCGACACTTGTAAAAAAGTTTGGAACGCGCTGGATTGTTTCGACGGGTTTACTCATTATGGCAATCGGTTTTATAGTGATGGCTCAGTGGCCTACGTTACCTAGTTACTGGCAAATATTCGGGAGTATGGCCATACTTATAGTAGGTATGTCGCTTACGATGACCCCATCTACAAATATGATGATGTCGGCTATACCGAAGAACAGAGCGGGAATGGGTTCGGCAATGAACGATACGACTAGGGAGCTAGGCGGGGCTTTAGGAATTGCTGTTTTGGGTTCTATTCTCAGCTCGGCTTATAGTGACAAGATTACGCAATTCCTTACTCAATTGCCCGAGCAAGTTCAAGCTGTCGCAAGCAATTCACTCGCAGGGGCACTTATAGCAGCACAAAAAATCGGTCCGAACGGTATGATGCTGGCCAATGATGCCAAAGCAGTTTGGATGGATGCACTAACTTCCGCTATGATTATCGCAGCAATAATCCTTGTGGTCGCAACGCTTGCCGCATTCAAATGGCTGCCTAAGCATAAAGCCGAGGTGGATGACGAAAACTTACAACCAGTCATTGAAGGGTGATACAGAAGCCAAAAAACTTGGCGAAATTACCCCGACAAATTAGGTATATACACGGTGGAGTGTAGAATTGCAGAAATAAAGAGCGACTACCCCCCTACAACTTGGTGCTAAAATAGTCTTATGGAAAACGCATTAGCCAAGATAAAATCAAACCCCGTTTCGGCTCAGGTGTACGAACGTCTAGTAAAAGAACTTGAAAAACTTGGCAGCTACGAGGTTGAGAACAAAAAAACATCGCTACATATAGTTCACAGCAGAGCATTTCTCGGTGTTCATCCTCGTAAACATGGTATATTGCTCAATATAGTTACTAGCGAACCGCTAGAAAATGAGCGTTTGAAAAAAGTTGAGAGGGTTTCGGCTAACCGCTATCACAATGAGATTTTAGTAACGACCCCGTCCGAGATTGACGAAATGCTACAAGGTTGGCTTGAGCTTGCTTATAGCCTTACGTCAAACTAGACTAACGTCGCTGATAGCTGGAATTGTTCGGCAAGGTGTTTTAGTTTATAATCTTCTTGAGCCAATATAGCTGCCGTTTGAAATGCGTCAACTATGTTGCACCAATACGATCCAAACATTTTTGAAACAGTATAGTTTCAAACATTAGAGCCTCAACGAGGCTTTTTTTGTTAATATAAAACTATGATAAAAAAGATGCTGATTGATAATAATGATTTACATTTCTCACAGGTAGATTTGCCACTACTGATTCACGGCAATGACGGTTATGGAGCTTCACTCTTTTCAATGAGTGTAATGGCTGACCTATATGCTCAGGATGTAAACATAGTGTTTCTGTGTGGTTATCATATGGCTCGTGACGAATTTGACTTACAAACGCAATCGAAACAAAACTCGGTAATAGTTGACAATAACTTTAATGCCCAGGCGATTATGGGCAAACGTGTGATTTTTATACCAAGTGAGCAGCCAGAACTATTAGGTCAAGTACTTGAAGTACTAAGCGATTCGGAAGAGAGAGTAGTCTTTTTTAAGAATTTCGACTTGTTCGATGAAAGTGTTTTTTCAGCTGTAGAAAATCTATCTAAACTTGTGATGATGGGCGACATCGATAAATGCACTTACAGAAACAAACTGCTCGATAAAAACTGGGCAACACAAATATACTTCTCGATGCCAGAGATAGAAGTGCAAATTAGAATTCCTGAATTAGAAAAATACAAAGGCTACCTGAAGTCTAATGACAAAGAGGGTATTGTATCACTAGTTCAGTAGGTTGCTCGATAGACTAAACAGCTTTGCCAAATTTTCCAATTTCATATCGGCAGATTTTTCGATGGCTGATGTTTGAAATGCGTCAACTATCTTGCGCCAAATACCGTAGCCCGTTAGGGCTTTTTTATTCCCAACGAAAAAGTTTGAAGGCAAGTATATAAATAATAACAATCCAGCCACCAATGACAGCTAACTGTGGCCCTAAATCTAACAAACTAGCATTCTCGGTGATTATTAAACGTATGGAATCAATAATAGGAGTTAATGGTATAAAACGTGTAATGTTTTGTAATACTTCTGGCATGAGAAATACCGGAAAGAACACACCGCTTAAAAACATCATAGGTAATACTACTAATTGAGATATTGGAGCGGCTTGGTTTTCGTTTTTTGCCCAACCCCCTATTGCTAGGCCAATCCCATACATTAGTACGGTGCCAACTGCGACGATAATGGCCAAGTTGATATAGCTACCACGCATGTTTAGCTTAAATACAACCACTGCGGATACGAACATTAAGACCAAGGCAAGTAATCCTATAAATGCGTTTGATAGTACATTGCCAAGGAAAAACTGCCAAACTTTTAGAGTTGTTGCCTCATATCTTCTGAGAACACCCTTTTGCTTCATACGTGGAAATACCGAAGTTGGTCCAAATATCCCTAGGCTTAATAATGTGAATCCAAGAATGCCAGAAAATGTGTAGTCGAATCTACTAAGTCCAGCAGTTGCTGTTGACTCTGTTTTTACTGTAAAGGGTACACTGATATTAACAAACTGTGAATTTACACTCTCCATCATTGAATCCATTATTGATGCTAGTGTCTGTCCACCTGACTCATTGCCCTGATCATATAGAATTTTTACTTCTCCAGACGGAGTTGCATTATCTTTTTGTGTACTGCCAAATTCTGAGGGTACTATTATTGCTGCATCTAGTTGTCCCCGACTCATCTTTTCTCTTGCTGCAACTTCGTCAGTAAGTCCCTCATCAATGTTAAACAGTCCCGTATCTCGCATTTGGGAAACTAGATTACTAGCAATTTCGGATTGTGATTGGTTGAATATAGCAACGCGGAATGAAACACTACTATCGCCGCCGAAAATACTACCAAATATTAGTAAAAATATAAGTGGAAAAATAAACACAAAGAAAATTGCTACTTTGTCCCTAAAAAGTCTCTTTATATCGATTGGGACATATGTAGTTACTGGCAAGAAAGTTCGTTTCAGGTCGCTCATAGTTATTCCCGTAGCGCCTTTCCAGTTAAATCAATGAAAACGTCTTCTAAGTTTGCTTGTTCGACATGTTGTTGCTTAGAAAAGCCTCGTTTTAATAAGTCTTTGATTAACTTTTTTGGAGAATCGAGTGCTATAATTTTACCCTCGTCCATAATTGCTACGCGATCACATAGAAGTTCTGCTTCGTCCATATAATGAGTTGTCATAAGTACTGTTATGCCCGAATCTCTCACTTCTTTTACCAGACCCCATAGGTTTCTTCGGGCTTGTGGGTCTAATCCTGTAGTTGGTTCGTCTAAAAAGAAGACTTTGGGGTTGTGCACAAGGGCAGTGGCAATACTGAATCGTTGTTTTTGCCCTCCAGATAGATTTTCAGGGTAACTATTTGCTTTCTCTTCCAGGTTAACTCGCTTTAAAAGTGATACGGCATCTACTTTCTCTCCGTAACATGAGGCTAAGAAGTTGATTAACTCAGTTAATTTAGTTTTTTCCTCAAAGTTAGGCGTTTGTGGTTGTACGCCGATGAGTGCTTTAATCTTTTGGGGTTCTTTAGCTATGTTTATACCATTTAACTTGGCCTGGCCATTATCAATGGGTCTCATAGTTTCTAGCATCTCTAAGGTGGTTGTTTTACCAGCACCATTTGGGCCTAGAATGCCGAAAATTTCACCTTTTTGTACGTCAAAACTAATAGCATCAACAACGGTTTTGTCGCCGTATCGTTTAGTCAAGTCCTTAACCTGTATCATTGGTTTGGGCATACCACTATTGTACACGTTACTAAATTGCAAATTTAATATTTATAATCAAAAGCGTTATTATATAAACCAATAACTTAAGTTTTAGGAATAATATGAATCCAGACCAACAAGAAGATGCAAACATGCAAAATAACACAAACCCGGGACAGGTAATAACGCCTAACGCACCAAGCTCGGAACCTACAATTAATGCTCCAGAAAATCCAGTCTCTCAATCTGAGCCAGTCGTAGCATCTGAAGCTCAGTCACCTGTTAACACGACCATGCCACAACCAACGGCAAGTCCTAACCCAGTACAACAGCCTGTGGTTAATCATAAACAAGGTAAGTCCAAAAAACCGCTTATCATTGCTGGTGTAGTGATTTTTGTTATTGTTCTCGGTGGTCTAGCTTATGCATTGACCAATAATAAAGATTCAAAATCTAGCTCAAGCACATCACCAAGTATCGATTCTGTTGATAGTCTTCCAGAAAATGATGTTGACCAGGAAGCTGAAGAAGAGGCAGCAGAAAAGTCTGAAGTTGTGGTTAATAAAGTCGTTGGTGGTGATCTTGGTAAGACAGTCACTGTTACCAAAGTTGTTAGAAACTTCCCAGATGAAGATATAGAGGCCGGCAATGAGGGTGTACTTGTTGAGGTTAAGGTTGAAACTGACGGTACATATACAGGTACACCTGGTGAATCAAGCTTTCGTTTAGTTATTGATGGTGAAGAGTATCGGACAGCATACTTAATTAATGATGATGACATAACAAAGGGCGGGTACACACCATATGGCAATCCTTCCGCTAAGAAGGATCAGCCTGTATCTGGATTTTTGGCCTTTGAAATACCAAAAAATAGTAGCAATGTTTCATTTCGCTACCACAGAGGTGAGACAAAAATCCTTGGCGGCGACAAGCTTGATGCTAAAGATTTTGATATAGTTATCTTCTAGATAGATTTCTAGTTTTTCGATTTTAATACCACTTGGAAATAGAATATAATTGTTCAAATGGTGGCGCGGTGGCCGAGGAGTTAGGCAGTGGTCTGCAAAACCACGTACACGGGTGCGAATCCCGTCCGTGCCTCCATTTTTGGTGATATAATCCATATTAATGGGCGAGTGGCGGAATTGGTATACGCGGTGGACTTAAAATCCGCTGCCTGAATAAGGCTTGAGGGTTCGAGTCCCTCCTCGCCCACCACATTAAATTGATAACGTTTAGTTTGTATTTAGTAAGGTTACATATGTATAATACAAACATAAACTTAAAGGGGAGAAATAAGTAAATGATACTCTGGATTGTTCTCGGTGTAATCGCATTGTTTGTCATCTGGCTCATTGGGGTTTACAACGGACTAGTAAAACTAAATGTAAGAGTCAAGGAAGCTTGGAGTGACATTACAGTTCAGCTTAAAAGAAGGGCTGATTTAATTCCCAATCTTGTAAATGCAGTTAAGGGTTATGCAAAGCACGAAAAATCCGTATTCGAAAACGTTACTAAAGCACGTTCAGCGGTTATGGAAGCTAGCGAAAAAGGTCCAGCTGCCACAGCCGAAGCAGAAAATATGTTCCAATCAGCTCTTAAGAGTCTGTTTGCGGTGGCTGAAGCCTACCCTGATTTAAAAGCTAATGAGAACTTTAAGCATTTACAGGAAGAACTTGTTGACACCGAAGATAAGATTCAAGCGGCTCGCAGATTCTACAACGGTTCAGCACGAGACCTAAATATTAAGATACAAACTTTTCCAAACAATATGTTCGCCAATATGTTTGGATTTAAAGAACGAGAATTTTTTGAAGTTGACGAATCTGAAGCAGAGACCGTAAAAAAAGCTCCTGACGTAAGTTTCGACAAGTAGTTTGATATAACATTTACAATTTGATTTCCCGAAGGGTTTGTATCTATGTACAAAGAAATTGCTGCCAACAAACGAAAAACTGTCATTATGATGATTACGTTCATCTTGCTTGTTGGTGGTCTGGGATGGTTGTTTGCAGCATATTCAGGTGAACCGGCAATAACTCCCTTTGTGTTAGTGGGTGCAGGGACATATGCGCTAATTAGTTACTTGTCAGCATCAAAAATGGCATTAACTGTAAATGGTGCACATCACATTGAGAAGAGAGATAACCCTAGGCTTTATAGAATTGTTGAAAACCTATCAATTACCGAAGGCTTACCAATGCCTAAAGTTTATATAATTAATGATCCAGCACCCAATGCCTTTGCAACTGGTCGCAATCCGAATAGTGCATCTGTAGCCGTTACAACTGGGCTAATGGAAATCATGAATGACAGCGAGTTAGAAGGTGTAATGGCTCATGAAATGGGCCATGTTAAAAACTATGATATACGTGTTTCTATGATTGCGTTTGCGTTGGTTGCGGTTGTTGGAATAATCGCGGATATCATGTTAAGAATGGCTTGGTTTCGTGATGATGATGACAACAATCAGATTATGTTTTTTATTGGTATAATAGGCGCGATTCTTGCTCCGTTAGTTGCTCTTTTAATTCAAATGTCTATATCAAGAAAGAGAGAGTACCTAGCTGATGCTACTGGAGCACTGACCACTAGGTATCCTGAAGCTTTAGCCAGTGCTTTGGAAAAAATTGGCAAAACAGGTAGCGCTATGAAAAAACAGAATTCATCGACGGCACATCTATTCTTTGCAAACCCACTAAAGGGCAAAAAAATTGCCAATATGTTCAGCACACATCCACCAATTGAAGATAGAGTTAAGAAATTGCGTGAAATGGGATCACATCAATAGACGGATATGGCACGAAAGCGTGAAAGCGAATCAAAAACTCGTAAAGTAAAGAAGCCAGAATATCGCTCATTTCGCCTACACAAGAAGATAAAGAATCCTTCCAAACCTATCATAGGCTCATTCAAGCTTATGCGTGAAAGCCTAAAACACTTGCTCAAGAACAAGAAGCTTTACCTTGGAATTGCGTCAGTATATTTTTTGGTTAGTCTCGTATTAGTTTCTGGCTTAATAGGTGGAACAGATTACTCGACGGTCAAGGAGAGCCTAAGTGAGGTATTCAACGGCACAACTGGACAGTTAAGCATAGGTATTTCTCTATTCAGTATGCTAATTGGAGGCGGTAATTCAATAACTGAGTCCGGAAGTGTCTACCAAACAACATTAATAATAATGATTAGCCTAGTATCGATATGGGCTCTTCGTCATAGCTACGCAAAAACAAAGATTACTGTTAGAGATGCGTTTTATAAATCAATGACACCTTTTGTTCCTTTTGTTTTAGTTCTTATAGTTATGGGGCTCCAATTGATACCCCTGTTGATAGGGACAACTCTCTATTCAATTGCTATTGGTCAAGGTCTTGCCGTAACTGTTGTAGAAAAAGTGGTCTGGGTATTGTTAGTATTAGGACTTTTTGTTTTGACGCTTTACATGTTAACCTCATCAATTTTTGCATTATATATTGTTACATTACCAGAACTTACACCTATGAAAGCGCTTCGTTCAGCACGTGAATTGGTGCGATATCGTCGCTGGACAATAATGAGAAAAGTTATATTTTTACCTATATCGCTGCTTTTGCTAGCTGCCACTATTATGATACCGGTGTTGTTGTTCTTAACTTTTATGGCTCAGTGGATTTTTGCTTTTCTATCAGCAATAGGAATAATAGTTATACATAGCTATATGTATAAACTGTATCGTGAATTAATATGAATTCTAAAGAAGCGAAGGATCGCATTGCCCAGCTAGTATCCCAGTTAAACCAGTACTCATATGAGTATCATGTTCTTGATTCCTCGACTGTCAGCGATGCCGTTTACGATGGTCTAATACAAGAATTGAAGAAACTAGAGGCTGAATTCCCAGAAAATATTTCTGATATATCTCCTACTCAACGTGTAGGAAACGAGCTACTTAGCGAGTTTAAAAAGGTAACACATTCTAGCCGTATGCTGAGTTTGAACGACGTATTTAGCAGGGAAGATGTTGAGTCATGGGTTGAACGTATCGAAAAACTATTACCTGGAAAGAGGCACGAATTTTTTACAGACCTAAAAATGGATGGTTTGGGGTGTGCATTGATATATGAAGAAGGCAAATTTGTGCGTGCTATAACTAGGGGCGATAGTTATGTGGGCGAGGATGTTACAAATAACGTAAAAACTATTCCCAATGTGCCGCTTCAGCTTAGAAAAACAAAAAGCTTAGAAAATTTTCTTAGAGGAACTACTGAAATTCGTGGCGAGATTGTTATGTATAAAAGTGATTTTGAAAAACTTAACAAGGTGCGAGAATCAGAAGGCCTACCTATATATGCAAATCCTCGAAATCTCGCAGCCGGAACAATACGGCAACTTGATCCTAGACTAGTTGCAGAGAGACCATTAAGGTTTAGGGCCTATGATTTGATACGTCAGATTGAAAATGAAGTGCCCACGCATATGAAGGCTTATGAAATACTTAGAGAGCTTGGATTTGCTGTTAATACCCAGGCAACTACTCACGAATCTTTGTCGGGAGTTATGAAATTTGTCGAAGAGTGGGAACAAAAAAGACACAGTTTGCCATTTATTACTGATGGACTAGTTGTCAAAGTAAATGATAGGGCAATTTATCGTGAGCTTGGTGTTGTGGGTAAAAATCCACGGGCAGCCGTTGCATACAAGTATCCAGCCGAACAATCCACAACTGTCGTGAAAGATATCGTTATCAGCATAGGAAGGACTGGAGCAGCAACGCCTGTTGCGGTATTTGATCCAGTCATAGTAGCTGGTACGACAGTTCAGCATGCTAGTCTTCATAATGCCGACGAGATTGCTCGCAAAGATATCCGTATAGGTGATACGGTAGTTATTTACAAGGCTGGTGATATTATTCCTCAAGTTGAGAGTGTTATGGAACAATTCAGGCCCAAAATTGCTACGCAGTTTAATATGGAAAAGGAACTAGCTAGACAGTATCCGGAACTTGAGTTTATACGACCAACAGGCGAGGCAGTGTATAGAGTGAAGGGATTAACCAGTTCGCTTATACTCAAAAGGGCTTTAGAACATTTTGCCAGCAAAGGTGCTCTAGACATTGATACTTTGGGTGAGAAAAATGTTGAAGCACTGATTGATGCTGGACTGGTCAAGGATCTAGCTGACATATACACTTTAGAAAAGGATCAAATTCTAGATCTTGAAAGGTTTGCTGAGCTTTCGGCTGATAATTTAATAAATGCAATTTCAGAAAAAAAGAAAGTACCACTTCACAGGTTTATATTTGGTTTAGGTATACGTCACGTTGGAGCACAAACAGCAATTGATTTGGCTAATAAATACAAGCGACTGGATAGTTTAGGCACCGCAACCTACGAAGACTTAAAATCTGTTGATGGTGTGGGTGAAATTGTTGCTGAGTCAATCTTAGCTTGGTTCTCTGACACAGATAACCAACAGCTGCTCGCTAAATTTCGTCTATTAGGTGTCTGGCCAGAAGAAGTCAAAAGTATTGGTGGTAAATTAGATTCTAAGAAGTTTGTTGTTACTGGAACTCTCGAATCTATGGGTAGAGACCTTGCGGCTGAAAAAATCAGAGCACAAGGTGGGACATTCCAAACGAGCATTGGAAAAGACACAGATTATCTTGTAGTTGGTGGTAATGTCGGTGCTAGCAAATTAAAGAAAGCAAAGCAGCTAGGCACCAAGACTATTACCGAAAAAGAATTGCTAGAGATGTTGTAGAACTTGACATAATACATAAAAAGATTATGCTTAAGTCATATCGTGCGTCAGCGGCGCTTGTTTAAATAAAAACTTTCAAAAACAAACACCCGCCGCAGGGTGGGCGCGCGCGAATATGGGGTCCGTCTCTTGGCGGATCTTTTATTATCATTTACAATATTGCGAGTTATGGGGCTATAGCTCAGCTGGCTAGAGCGCTTCGCTGGCAGCGAAGAGGTCAGGAGTTCGAATCTCCTTAGCTCCACCAAGTGTTGTGACAAAAACCGGAATATTGTCCGGTTTGTTTATTTACTGGTACAATTAACGTTAAATGGCAGTAGGTAATAAGAAAAGCAGTGTAGCAAGTACTAAAACTGTACCCAGTGCAGTTTTAATTAAGCTTATTTTTGCTTTTAGTATTCTATTGTTAATTGCAAGCACTGTGTCGTGGATTCTATTAGTTAGAAATAAACCAGAGAACATCTTTATGGGAGTTCTTAATAATAACTACAGAACTGCAAGTGTGACACGAACTGTAAAACAGGATAATGGTTATCAGCAGTTGGAACAGATTATGAGGATTCAGAATCGTACACAGCATGTTACAAACGGAGTCACTAAGATACAGCAAGGCTCAGCAAGTGGTACGGTAATAGTTACTGAGAGCGTAGGATTACCGAATGTTGAATATATAAGATATAACAGTATAAGCACTAGCCAAAAAGGTCAAAATGGTCAGCCACTCAATTTTGATGATTTGTTAGGTATATGGGGAGAAAATAAGTCACCATCAGACGATCAGTTAAGTGGTTTATATCAAGATGTTACACTCGGAAGCATATTTTTATTTGCTGACTTCGACCAACAAACTCGTAGCATGATGATTGATAGCATTGTAAATGATAAAG
>JAGQNP010000014.1 GCA_020428005.1 Candidatus Saccharimonadota bacterium | reverse complement strand
TGCTTCAGCAACTACACCTACTGGTTCTTACACCGTAACAACAACCTACATCGCTACACCTACGTTCTAAAAAGAACGTGGCAGACCACGTACGAACCTTGTACAATTAAATGCATATGTTTAGCCGAGTAAAAAATAGAAGGTTGGAATATGCGCTAGTGGCACTAGTAATAACACTGGTGCCACTTTTTAGTTTATTTAGTAAAGTAAACGCCGCTGAATTAACAAACCGATCAGTAACGATCAGTACATCGGAAGTCGATGCACTTTCAAATTATACTTTTCGTTTTCGTATCAATACCGCTATAACTGTTGGCTCGTTGGAAATGGAATTTTGTACTAATTCTCCGTTTATCGGTGATGCTTGCACTGCTCCTGTTGGCTTTAGTTTGGCTTCATCAAGCATGGGTTCGCAATCGGGACTCACGGGATTTAGTATTCATCCAAGTACAGCCGGTAGTCGCCTAGTGCTTGGACGAATACCAGCAGGTGTCTTACCTCCAACCACTTCTGTTATTACAGTCAATAACATAACTAACCCAAGTGTGTTAGACAGTGTATTTGTACGAATTAGTACATTTGCCACCAATGATGCCACCGGCATTAGGGGTGATACGGGAACCGTAGTATATAGTTTAGCCAACCAATTGGATACGTCGGGATATGTGCCACCTTATTTAACTTTTTGTACTGGTAACTCTGTTGCGCCAGATTGTTCCTCTTCCATAGGTAACTATCTGACTTTTGGTGAACTAAGTACTAGTTTTACAAAATCTGTTACGTCCCAATTTGCGGTTGCGACCAATGACCCAACAGGCTACGTTACTAATATTCTTGGAGTTACTCTAACGTCTGGAAATAATACAATACCAGCAAATACAGTACCAACAATAAGTATTCCAGGTACATCTCAATTTGGAATTAACCTTAGGGCTAACTCTAGCCCTCTAGTTGGTGCTGATAAAATTGGGATAGGTACAGGTAATCCTGAGCCTGAATTCAATGCTTCTAATAGCTATACTTTCAAAAATGGTTTAATTGCTAGATCTACATTACCAACCGAATTCAATACATTTACCGTGACTTATATTGCAAATATTTCCCCAGCGCAGAATCCAGGGGTGTACAGTTCAACAATCACCTACGTAACAACGGTGTCATTTTGACATTGCCTCGCTGAGATATATTGCTTATACTTATGTTAAATATGGAGTTAAGGAGGGTTTTACCTATATGTTACGAATAAAAAAGTTATTAATTGGACTGTTTTTGGTGGTTTTTTCACTATCACCTATGGCTTTTGCACAAGATAGCGGTAGTACAAATATCGCAAATGGTATGCAAATTTCACCAACGCGAACAGAGATGTCTTTGTTACCTGGAGAACAAAAAGAGTTCAGTATAAGTGTAAAAAATGTTGCTGATGTACCACTAAAACTCGAATCAACAGTCAATGACTTTGAATCAGACGGTATTACAGGAACTCCTCAGATTGTAGTTGATGAAAATAGACAGGTTTCAACATCGCTCAAGAACTATGTTAAGGGTCTTGGTGAGGTTGACCTCGAAGCGGGTGAATCAAAAGACGTTACTCTTACCGTTGATATGCCTGATAACGTGCCTCCAGGTGCTTATTATGGAGCAGTAAGGTTTACTATTATTCAAGATGGTAACAGTACTAGCGGAGATGGCACCCAGGTTTCATTGAATGCTAGTGTAGCTTCACTGTTGTTTGTTGAAGTTTCCGGCGATATTACTCAGCAAATTCAAATAGAAAGTATGAATATTTGCGGCATAGAAGTACGGGAAACACAAAACATTGACCCGAATACAAGTCCTCAGGGTACTGGTATTCAGGAAAACTGTGACAAGACAAGCAGTTTCTTCTTTAGCCCTCCAAATGTTGCAAGTATAAAAATTGCCAATAAAGGCAATGGATTCTCTCGACCATTCGGTAGAGTTTCACTGAGTCGTGGTAGCACAGAGATATACTCATATGAATTAAATAACTCAGAGCCTAGAGGTACAGTTTTGCCTGATTCTACCAGAGTTTTCTCTAATAAGATTGAAGGTGCAAACAAAATTGGACGATATACGTTGTTAGCTAGTATATCTCATGGTGACGGTGGCGAGGTCATAATCCAAAAAGCAACATTCTGGTATATCCCACCTTGGGCGATAGTGGTTATTGTGGCGATTATACTGGCATTGATTGCTCTAATGTTTGTAATATACAAAAAGCTTGGGAAAAAACGAAAAGGCAAAAAGTAAAAATAATCTAAATAACTTTTAGTACCACACTTTGCTTAGACTACAGTTTAGCGGGTGTGGTACTATAACATAAGCATGAATACCTCTGTTTTTAGTAAACATATAAAAACTATTATATTGTTGTTAGCGGTATCTTTGTTAACATGTGTTATTTTCGGAACCATCAGTGTTAATGCTGCAACTTCTCAGTCGGGATCAATAGGTGTAGAGGGCACAATATCCTCGCCCCCTCCTACTCAAGGTGCAACGATTAGTGTTCCTACCAACGGGCAGACTTTCACGACTATACCAGTTACGGTTTCGGGTATTTGCCCGACAGGATTATTAGTTAAAGTGTTTAAAAATAATGTTTTTGCTGGGGCTGTACAATGTACAAATGGAAGCTACTCTATTGTGATAGATCTTTTTCCGGGCACAAATGACTTAGTGGCACGAGTTTATGATGCACTCGATCAGCCAGGACCTGATTCTAATATTGTAACTGTTAACTTCGTTGATAACAGGAAAGGTGCATCTTCTAGAGTCACGTTGACTAGCAATTATGCTAAGAGGGGAGCAAATCCTGGAGAGGAACTTATATGGCCAATAATTCTGTCAGGTGGAATAGGTCCTTATGCAATAAGTGTTGACTGGGGAGATGGCTCCGCACCTGATTTAATTAGTCAAGAGTATCCAGGGACATTTAATATTAGTCACAAGTATGATTCCCCGGGTGTATACAACATAGTTGTCAAAGCCACTGATAAAGATGGTGTAACTGCGTATCTACAGCTAGTTGGCGTAGGTAACGGTCCTTTAAGTCAAGATACAGGAGCGGGAGGAACTGGAAATGGTGGGAGTGGCTCTGGTGACTCTTCTTCTGGTGGCGAAGTGAGAACAAAAATATTATGGCAACCTGCTGCGTTAACTATACCTTTTGTCTTGTCGACATTTTGGCTTGGTAAAAAATATGAACTACACGTTTTACGCAAAAAAATAGAACGTGGTGACAGACCATTTTAATTTGCTATAATTAACCAAATATGTCAAAAAAAGTTTATGTTGGTCTTAGTGGTGGAGTTGACTCCTCAGTTACGGCAGCTGTTTTAAAAGAACAGGGTTACGACGTTACTGGTGTTTATATGAAAAATTGGAGCCAGGACATTCCAGGCTTTGAGTGTCCCTGGAAGGAAGACTACAAAGATGCTAAAAGAGTTGCAGTTCAACTAGATATACCTTTCAAAATGTATGATTTTGAAAATGAGTATCGTCAAAAAGTTGTTGACTATATGATATCTGAATACAAATCTGGTAGAACACCAAACCCAGACATAATGTGTAATCAAGAAATTAAGTTTAAGCTTTTTCTAGAGACAGCACTTGCTGACGGAGCAGACAAAATAGCAACTGGACATTACGCAAGGGTTGATAATGGCAGGCTGTTTATTGCTAAATATAAGGAAAAGGATCAAACCTATTTCCTATATCGGGTAAGTGAAGAAGCACTAAAAAGAACAATTATGCCAATCGGAGACTTTAACTCCAAAGATGAGGTGAGATCAATAGCTAGTGAATTTGGTCTTGTAACTGCAGATAAGAAAGACAGTCAGGGTATTTGTTTCGTAGGTAAAGTGGGTATTAAAGAATTTTTGCAGCAATACGTTAAAACAATACCTGGAAAGGTGATTGATTCTTACGGTAAAGTTGTCGGGCAGCACGAAGGTGCCATATTTTATACGATTGGCCAGCGTCATGGTCTCGACATCGGCGGCGGAATGCCTTTCTATGTTATAGGGAAAAACATGGATAAAAACGAAGTTTATGTGACGACTAATATTGATGATAGCGAGCTATGGCGGAGTGAACTTAAACTTACGGACTTTCATTGGATAAATAATAAGCCAAAGGTTAACAAGTTAAGTATACGCACAAGGTATCGTTCGGTCTTAACGGAATGTTCAATAGAAGACGAAGATAAAACTTTACTTGTCAAGCTTTCGAATGAAGTACGTGCAGTCACTCCTGGTCAATCCGCAGTATTCTATAGTGATCAGGAGTGTCTGGGTGGTGGGATTATTGTTTAGGCTTTTCCCGTCTAATTTTTACATTAGTCTCTGTATCGGATTCAAAGTGAGCATTGTCGGCGAAAGCGCCACAAAGAGTTACTAAAACTGGCCCAAATTTATTAGGCACTCTTGCCATAACAGGCTCTCCGTCGGTACATAGTTCGGTTACTTGTTGTATTTTGGTTTCTAATTCTGTAATTTTTTCAGCAAAGGCTGCGTACACGTCGGCATCGATTGATCTCAGTATTTCAATCTTTTGTTCTAAGCTTAATGTACCGATATCTATTGAGCCTGTAAGACACGCAAATGCTTCGTTAGAAGTTTCGCTAGCAGCCGTTATTGTATCTTCAACATCTGTAAGTTGTCTCAGGGCCGAGTCTTGACTCTCTCTAGAGTACTGCCAATCTTCAATCAATGGCAGGATAACTGGACACTTAGCAAAACATACTTCTGGTACGAATTCAGGACAAAGTTCGGAGTTGGCAGACATATACTTACCATACAATATATTTAATAAAAACACAAAGTGATATAATGAGCACTTGTGAAAGAATCAGACATTATTGCCCTACACAAGAAATATGCGCCATCCGAAGAGGATTTTAATTTAGTCTATGAACATTGTAGCGTGGTGGCTGAGATAGCGCTGTGGTGTGCAGGTAATACTCATGAACCTGTTGATAGGGAGTTATTAAGAACAGCAGCGCTTCTTCATGATATTGGGTCGCATCCCTTTTTGGCTGCTTGGAGTGTTAATGAATCATATAGTAGGATTTATCCTCAGCATGCAATGATGGGGGCAAAGTTGTTAGCTGAGGAAGGCCTAGATCCTAATATTTGTAGTATTATCGAAACGCATCCTCTTCTTGGTGTATCCAAAGAAGAAATTATCGAAAATAAAACCGCTATGCCAGCTCGTGATTTTATTCCTCAGACAATTGAAGGTAGACTACTATGTTACGCAGATCGTTTTCATTCAAAAAAACCTATTTTCAGTAAATATGACACGTATCTCGAGAATCTTAAGCAGAAATTTCCCAAGCAAGCAGTTAAGTTTGAAGCTTGGGCCAAAGAATTTGGAATTCCTGATATAGAATTGCTGGCAAAAAAATACGGTCATCCTATCAGGTAACGTGATACAATCTAACAGATATGAACGCTCAAGAAATTCGAAACGCATATTTAAAGTTCTTTAAAGATCGTAGTCATAAAGTTATCCCCCGCGCACTTTTGGTTCCAGATAATGATCCAACTACACTTTTTACTGGAAGCGGAATGCAGCCGCTTATTAGATATCTTTTGGGTGAAAAGCATCCTGACGGAACGAAACTGACTGATAGTCAAACATGTCTGCGAGCTATGGATATTGAAGAAGTTGGCGATAATCGGCATACCACATTTTTTGAAATGCTGGGAAACTGGAGTTTGGGTGACTATTTTAAGCAAGAGCAGATTACATGGTTTTTTGAGTTCCTAACAGAAGTTGTCGGACTTGACCCCAATAAACTATACGTCACGACCTTTATTGGTAATAGTAAGCACAATATTCCTAAGGATATTGATAGTGCTGAAATATGGAAAACACTATTTGCAAAACACAAAATAGAGGTTAAAGAAGCTGACATAGATACTGAAGAAGCAGGTGCTATTAGGGGAATGAATCCTGGTGAACGCATTTTTTATTATGGTGAAAAAAACTGGTGGTGCCGACCTGGCAAAATAGATAACATGCCAATTGGTGAGCCAGGCGGTCCCGATACTGAAGTGTTCTATGAGTTTGATTTCGTAGAGCATAACACAGAATATGGTGAGAAGTGTCACCCAAACTGCGATTGTGGTCGGTTCATCGAAATTGGCAACAGTGTGTTCATGGAGTATGTTCGTACAGAAAATGGTTTTGAGAAACTACCAAAACAAAATGTTGACTTTGGTGGCGGGCTTGAGCGCATCGCTCAAGCTGCAATAGATAGCCCTGATATGTTTAAGATAAGTCTTTTGTGGCCAATCGTTAAAGAACTCGAGAGACTTAGCGGGAAACCTTATGACTCCCATACCAATAGTATGAGAGTCATTGCAGACCATTTGCGAGGTGCAACATTCTTAGCAGTTGATGGTGTAAAACCAAGCAACAAGGAGCAGGGCTATGTTATGCGTCGATTACTAAGGAGGGCTATTAGGTTTGCTTTTGAGCTTGGAATTGAGCAGAATTTTTTGCAAGACGTTGTTCCAGTAATTGCAAAAATGTATGAAGAAGACTTTCCGGAAGTAAAGAAAAGCAAGGTTGAGATTATTGAAACACTTGTAAAAGAAGAAAAAACCTTTCGTCAGACACTACGTAAGGGAATGCGTGAAATGCATAAAATGGGTAAGTCAGGAAAGATTAACGGCGAGCAAATCTTTACTTTATATGATACTTATGGGTTCCCAACCGAACTAAGTACAGAGGAGGCTTTAATTCAGGGATTTGATGTTGAAGCTGATTGGCGAAAACAGTTTGATTCAAAAATGAAAGAACAGCGCGAACGCTCACAAACTGCTGCCAAAGGTACCTTTAAAGGCGGACTGGGCGGACAAAAAGATATTCACAAAAAATACCACACCGCAACTCATCTTATGTATGAATCACTTCGCAGGATACTCGGCGATCATGTTATCCAACATGGTTCAAATATTACTGAGGAACGGCTCAGGTTTGATTTTTCGCATCCAGAAAAGGTAACAGCAGAGCAACTTAAGCAGGTTGAAGACATGGTTAATCAACAGATTGAGAAAGATCTAACTGTAACATTTGAAGAACACCCTAAAGAATATGCACTTAAAGAATTGAAGCCACTTGGTCATTTTGGTGATAGGTACGGTGATATTATCAAAATTTATCGTATGCAAAGCCAAGATGATAAAGACCCCTTTAGTTATGAAATATGTGGTGGTCCTCACGTTGACAACACAGGTCACTTAGCTGAGGGCGGCAAGCGATTCAAGATAAAAAAAGAAGAAGCAAGTTCTGCAGGTATACGTCGAATAAAAGCAGTTTTGGAATAACGTGTCTTATAGGGGTAGACATGGTACAATAAGTACCGATTATGCTTAGCAAAATAAAGGCTCTTAAAAGTAAGCCCAAAGAAGAAGGTCAATATCTAGTTGGATTGGATATTGGTACTGAATATGTCAAAGCTTTGGTAACTCAAGTTGCAGACGGCAAAATCGAGGTTATAGGCGTTGGTCGGGCACATCAAGCTTATAATGACATGCAAGCTGGTGCCATTGCAGATATTGGAGCTGTGGTTACCAATTGCGACAAAGCTCTAAATCAGGCCGAAGAGCAAGCAGGTATAAGCGTTAGAACTGCTGTAATTGGTATTGCGGGAGAACTTGTAAAGGGAACTACTATAACGGTTCGTTGTCATCGTAAAAATCCAACTAAAGCTTTGGACATAAGAGAACTTGAGCAGATCATTAAGCTTGTTCAAGAAAGGGCAGAGAAAAAGGCCAGAAACCAAATTGCCATGGAGCTAGGTGGCAAGGATTTGGAAATCAGACTAATTAATAGTGCATTGGTTAGCATAATGATCGACAGCTACCCGGTAACTAATCCAATAGGATTTCAAGGTAAGGAAGTTGTAGTTCAGCTATATACTGCCTTTGCTCCTTTAATTCATATTGGCGCAATCGAAAAAGTAGCTCAAGAACTAGACCTAGATTTGCTTGCTGTTGCTGCTGAACCATTTGCTGTTTCGCGTTCGGTTATAGGCGATGACCAGAATGCTACAATGAGCGCTATTTTAATGGATGTTGGCGGTGGCACTACGGATATAGCTGTTATTAATGACGGTGGGGTTCAGGGTACAAAAATGTTTGGAATCGGTGGCCGCGCATATACAAGGTCAGTCGAAAGAGCTTTAGATGTTTCGTTTGAAGAAGCAGAGGATCTTAAGTTAAGTTTAAGTACAAACAAGATATCAAAATCTGACAGAACAAAGGTTGAAGATGCGCTTGCAAGAACTGCCAGAGTTTGGGCCAGTGGTGTCGAACTAGCGTTGGATGAATTCTCTACGCTAGATCATTTACCTAATCGTATCCTTCTTTGTGGTGGTGGCTCTAGTTTGGACTTGTTATTTGACGAACTTCAAAACAGTGACTGGTATAAAAAGCTACCATTCACGAAAAAGCCCATCATTCACCATATACAACCAGATCAGGTAGTAGGTATTATTGACAAAACAAACGATGTCAAAGATCATACACTAATTACTGCCTTGGGCCTTCTAAGAGTCGGTATGGATACAATTCAACAACTTGATGACACAACAACGAGTTCAATCAAGCAGAAAATAGACAGGATGTTGCAAGTATGAGTGATAAGAAAGAAACTATTTATGTCGATGTAGATGATGAGATAACAGGGATTATTGATAAGGTTACGTCATCTAAATCAAAAGTAGTTGCGTTAGTCTTACCGAAAAGAGCGACTGTTATGCAAAGTATTGTCAATATGAAGCTTTTGAAGCGATCATGCGATGATGCGGGCAAGAATATTGTATTAATAACTTCTGAGGCGAGCGTATTACCTCTAGCAGGAGCTATAGGAGTCTATACTGCCAAAACTCTGCAAAGCCGACCATTTATTCCTGAGGGTAATGAACCCGATGAATCAGGTACTGATGAAACTTACGATGATAATACCGAGATAGACTCGTCTAAGTCTGTTGGTGAACTTTCAGGTGACGACGATGCTATAGAGGTTGATAATGAATCCGATGACGGCAAAGAAACAGAAGATGCTAACAAGAAGCCTAGTAAGGAAAGTAAATCTAAAAAGAACAAAAAACTAAAAATTCCGAACTTTGATTCTTTCCGGAAAAAATTATTTCTTGGAATTGGCATTTTTATCATTCTAGTTATTGGGTGGTACATTGCCTTTTTTGTTATGCCTAAGGCAACAATAACTATCAAGACTGATACTGAGACCTCTGCCGTTGACATAACATTTACCGCTGATCCTGCGGTCAAGACTCTTGATATGGAGAACAAAGTTGTGCCTGCTGAGCTCAAAGAATCAAAGGTTACTAAAACAGAAAAAACAGCTACAACTGGTGAAAAGAATAATGGTGACAAAGCTTCAGGAAAGGTAACAATGAAGTTGACTACAGATTGCGTCACACCCCTTACAGATGTACCAGCAGGAAACACAATTAGCTCAAATGGGCTAAATTTCATCACACAAGAGAAAGCAAAGTTTACTCCACCACCAGTTCCCGATGGGAGTGGTAACTGCGTTTTTAGTAGTAATGAAGTTGATGTCATTGCAGAAAAGGGAGGAGGATCTTATAACTTAAGTGGACGCGCTTATACCGTATCAGGCTTTAGTTCCGTTATTGCTAATGGTTCAAATATGTCAGGTGGGACAGATAAAATTGTTAAGATTGTAAGCCAGCAAGACGTAGATACAGCAAAAAATAAGGCCCTTGAAAACAATGTTGATGAAGTTAAAGGACAGCTTTCAGAAGATCTAAGAACTGATGGCTATATGCCTATACCAGAGTCATTCAATAATTCAGAACCAACAATTTCGTCATCGCCAAATGTTGGTGATGAAGCAAATGAAGTAAGTGTCACAGTTATAACCACATACACTATGCTTGGGGCAAAACAATCAGATGTTGAAAAATTGTTAGAAGAAGATGCAAAAAAGAACATAGATACTAATAAGCAATCAATATCCGACTATGGTTTTGAAAGTGCAGTTTATCAAGTTAGCGAAATTACACCCGATGGAAAAGCTAAGTTAAATATGAAGACAGAAGTTACGGCAGGTACTCAGCTAAATGAAGAAGACATTAAGCAACAATCAGCTGGTAAGCGGCGTGGAGAGATTCAGGAGAACATATCTAGCATACCAGGGGTAAAAGACGTGGAAGTTGCCTATAAGCCTTTCTGGGTAACCAAAACTCCAAACAGTCCAAAGAAGATAACGGTAATTATTGAAAATGCAGGAGAGTAACATAATTGCCCTCGATATAGGAGAGAAGAGAATTGGAATCGCCATTGCATCAGTAGTGGCAGGTTTTCCAACCCCCCTTATTACAATAGAAAATAACGATAAAGTTTGGCATAAACTACACGATATTATTGGTAAAAACGAGATTACATCAATAGTTGTTGGATTACCTGTAAGTTTGTCCGGAAACGAGACTGCTCAAACTAAATATACAAGGCTATTTGTTGATGAACTTTCTAAGCATTTTAGTCTACCTATTCATTTTCAAGATGAATCTCTTACATCTAAGAAAGCCGAAAGCGAACTAGAAGCAAAAAAGAAGAGCTATTCAAAAGCCGACATTGATGCACTGGCAGCCACATTTATTTTAGATGATTTTTTAGCTGAAAGAGGACATTAATTGTGGCCAGGAAATACAATTCTAACAATAAGAAGTCGAGGCTATTTATAATACTTGGTGTAATAGTAATTTTTCTAATAGTTACAACACTAACTACAATATTTTTCATTCGTAAGTCGTATAACGATAATCTAAAGCCTGTAAGTGCTTCTCAAAATAACCAGCTAGTTACAATTCCTTTGGGATCTAGTGTAAAGGAAGTCGGCATTATATTAGAAAAGGCTGGAGTAATAAGAGCTGGTTGGGCTTTCGAGTGGTATGTTCGCAACAATGATTTGAGAGACGATATTCAAGCAGGAACTTATTATCTTAGGCCAAATCAAGGAATTGAAGAAATAACTAACATAATAACCCAAGGTAAAGTTGCTACTGATCTAGTAACTATACTACCCGGTCAGAGGATTGACCAGATAAATAAAGCATTACAGAACTATGGTTTTAATGAAGATGTTGTGTCAAAAGCACTTAACCCCTCTATGTACAAAAATCATCCTGCCTTGGTGGATAAACCAGAAGATGCTAGTCTGGAGGGCTACATATATCCTGAATCTTTCCAGAGGACCTCACAAACAAAAGCAGAAGATATTATTAAGGCATCACTTGATGAGATGCAGAAACAGCTGACACCAGAACTTCGAGCCAACATTGTTAAACAAGGCTTAACTGTACATGAGGGTGTAATCCTAGCTTCAATAATTGATCAGGAAGTTAGTAATCCTGATGATAAAAGGACAGTAGCCCAAGTGTTCTTAAAACGACTAAGAGAAGGCATGGCATTACAATCTGACCCAACAGCAATATATGGAGCAATCCTAGACGGAAAAGAACCAAGTATTTTCTATGAATCGCCTTATAATACATACAAGCATTCTGGTCTTCCGCCTTCACCTGTTAGTAATGTTACAGGATCTGCTTTAATGGCAGTAGCTAATCCCTCGAGTACTGATTATCTATTTTTTGTGGCAGGTGATGATGGTAAAACATATTTTTCAAGTAGTATTGCTGAGCATGAGCGGTTAACCTCAGAACATTGCAAAAAACTTTGTACCGAGCAACACTAACAGGGGCGGAGTAATCTTAAACAACTTGAAAACACTTGCATAGTTTGATACCATTACACGGTAGTTTCGCAATGAGTAATTATATATCTCGAAGCGAAGGTACCCTTTGACTTGCATATACGCTAAAAATCAAGATTGGTCGATCTCTCTTGAAAAACAAGTTAAGATCCAAGTCTAGAGGATAGTACTGTTTAGTACACGGAGTAGATTATTCGCATTAAAACTAACGCATTAAGTCAAAAACTTAGCGTAGAACAAACAGCAAAAAACTACAAACGTATCTTTCGCCGGGTATTTCTTAAATCTCGCAAGCGTCTGATTCGTTATGGTTTATTTGCTGCTAACATAGTGTTACTTGCAATTGTCATTGCTTTTGTTGTTAATAATCCAAAGGCAAGCAGGACTAGTCAACAGACATCTCTAGTGAGCGCTGAATTGTCCCAGTCGGTAACTAATCCTCTAGATCAGCTTTCTTCAGCTGATATTGCTGTTAATGTTGCCAGTGCAACGCGTTTAACTGAAGCAACTGCCGTTAAGAATCAAGCTGATTCTGAAAATGCACTGTTATCAATTACTCCAGCTGATGACAAGGTTGTCGCTAGGCCTCAGGTAGTCGTTACGGCTAGGAAATCCAACAAAGATATTAAGACATATACGACAAAAGAGGGCGATACTATATCCTCAATTGCTAGTGATTTTGGAGTTTCATCTGACAGCATTCGCTGGAGTAATGGTCTAACCGGTGATACGGTCACTGTAGGGGCAGAGATTGTAATACCTCCGAGTGGTGTCAACGGCATTGTTTATACAGTAAAACAGGGTGATACACCAGATTCTTTGGCTGAAAAGTACAGAACAAACAAGGACCTTATTATTGCCTATAATGACGCTGAAATTTCAGGACTAGTTGCCGGTGCCCGGATTATCATCCCTGATGGTCAGCAACCAATACAAAGGTCTGCTAATACCGGAATATATTCTGGAGCGTCTTTTGCGTGGGGTGGTTTTTCCCCTATATACGGAAGCAATGGATATGACTATGGTTATTGTACTTGGTATGCGGCTGTAAAACGCGCCCAATCAGGACATCCCCTTCCAAGCAATCTAGGAAATGCTAGTAGCTGGAAAATTCTTGCACAAAGGGCTGGGTTTGGTGTTGGTAATTCGCCGGCAGCTGGTGCTGTCATTTGGACACCGCCTAGAGACTATTATGGTCACGTAGGTTATGTCGAGAGTGTAGATCCAGATGGCACAGTTCATATCTCAGAAATGAATACTGTCGGCTGGGGACGCGTAAGTACGAAGACATTGACACCCGAGCAGGCAGCTGCCTACAGCTACATCTATTAGCCGGATTGCTAATATTTCGGATTGACCAGTGTAAAGTTTGACTATACCCTAATAGATATGTTTGTAGATAAGGTTAAAGTACAGGTCAAGGCAGGAGATGGTGGTGACGGTGTTGTTAGTTTTCGTCACGAGAAATACGTTGATAAAGGTGGTCCAGACGGCGGCGACGGCGGCGACGGCGGCGACGTTATTGTTATTGCTAGTCGTAATCAGAATACACTAGCTGCTTTTCGCTATAGTAAGTTACTAAAGGCATCATCAGGAAGTAGTGGCGCAAAGAGACGAAAACATGGCAAGCGCGGCAAGGACCTACTAGTCAAAGTTCCAGTCGGTACAGTAATTTCTATTCATGACGAGATAATCGCTGATCTTACATCAGACGGTCAAAAGACCGTGATCGCAAAAGGTGGCGTAGGAGGATTTGGTAATGCGCATTTTACTTCATCTACACGTCAAGCCCCAAAAGTAGCTGAAAAAGGTGAGCCTGGGGAAGAATTTGAGACTGTGTTTGAATTGAAGATGATTGCTGATGTTGGTCTTGTCGGCTTGCCTAATGCGGGGAAGTCAACGTTACTAGGTAGTATTAGTAACGCAAAGCCAGAGATTGCAAATTATCCTTTTACAACCCTAACGCCACAACTAGGAGTTGTTGATACAAATAACACATCGTTACTTGTTGCCGATATTCCGGGGTTAATTGAAGGCGCAAGCAAAGGTAAAGGACTGGGAGATGAATTTTTAAAGCACATTGAAAGAACAGCGGTAATTGTTCATCTAATAGATACTTATAAAGAAGACGTAGTGAAAACATACCATGTCATCCAAAAGGAGCTATCAGATTATAATGTCGATCTATCAAAAAGGCCCCAACTAGTAGTATTAACTAAGATAGATGGACTTGATAAAGAAATTGTCGATGAAAAAATAAAGGAACTTAAGGGGCAATTACCAAAAAACACGACAGTGCTAGCTATATCTTCTCACAATAAGGATGGAATAACAGAACTACTAAATATTACATCACGAATTGTGGCTAAAGAGCGTAACAAAATGCTTGAAATTGACAGTAGCCCCTCAATCCCAGTTATTAAGCTGGAAAATAATGACAGACGATGGATGGTTAAGAAAAAAAATGATGTTTTTATTGTTAGTGGCAATAGTATCGAGCGTTTTGCGAAGCGAACCGACTTTGAAAACGTCTATGCTCTAGACAGACTCAAAGACATTATGAGAAAAATGGGTATATTCCATGAGCTTGAAAGACAAGGTATTGATGTTGGTGATTCTGTGTTGATTGCCGAAATTGGAAAATTTAAGTACTGATTACCATGGAAGAAACGTTTTATTTTTATGATTTAGAAACCAGTGGTTTTAATCCCAGAGAAGCACGAATAATGCAGTTTGCTGGCCAAAGAACGGATATTGCTATGAGACCCATCGGTGATCCTGATAATTTTCTGATACGACTAAGTGAAGATGTAATCCCTAGCCCAGAAGCAATATTTGTTACAGGTATAACACCTCAAAAAACTATAAGCGAAGGCATAACAGAAGCTGAGTTCTTGCATATATTCCATAGAAATATTACTATCCCCGGCACTATATTTGTCGGCTATAACTCAGTTCGATTTGATGATGAATTTATGAGATTCCTACATTATAGAAATTTTTATGATCCATACGAATGGGAATGGCAGGATAATCGAAGCAGGTGGGATATATTAGATGTTGTGCGTATGACTCGTGCACTTCGACCAGATGGTATAACTTGGCCATTTGACACAAATGGAAAGCCTAGTAATCGTCTTGAGTTGTTAACGGAAGTTAATAAAATAAAACACCAGGCTGCTCATGATGCTGCATCAGATGTTGAAGCAGTTATATCAGTCGCACGGCTAATTAACAACAAACAACCAAAACTATTTAAATACTTATTGGATATGCGACACAAAAAGAAGATAGCTGATCTTGTACTTAGGGATGAGCCTTTTATCTACACCTCTGGGAAGTATAACAGTGATTATGAGAAAACTACTGTAGTTGGATTATTAGCTGAACACCCATCACAACAAGGCGGTGCACTGGTTTTTGATTTAAGATATGACCCGAGTGCATTTATTGATATGAAGTCTGAAGAACTTGCAGAAGCTATGAAAAGACGAACGGATGAGGAAGGCCCGCGGTTTCCACTTAAAACATTGAAGTACAATCGTTGCCCAGCAATCGCACCTCTAAATGTTTTGGATAAAAAATCACAAAGTCGATTATCTATAAATATCTCAGAAGCTATTATTAATCACCAGACCTTACTGAGTGTGCGGGATCAACTCGAGGTCAATACCAAACGTGCCCTAGAGCTTCTTGATGTTTATCAGCAAGCTAAATTTATTGAAGATAATTTGGATGCTGACGGTCGGCTTTATGATGGGTTTTTCTCTGACAGCGATAAAACCAAAATGAGTCTCATTAGGGCGACCGATCCGTCAGACTTATCCAGCTCAGATATCTTGTTTTCAGATGGAAGGTTGCAAGCATTGTTACCTCTTTATAAAGCTAGGAACTTTCCCAAAATGCTGTCAGATGAGGAAAGGAACTTATGGGACCAATACAGAACTAGACGTTTACTGGGCAATGGTACTGACAGTCGAATTATGAAATATTTTGAAAGAATAAAACAACTATCTGATGATCCAAATACGACTTCAGAACAACAGTACATTCTCGAAGAGCTCAAGCTTTATGGCGAAAGCATAATGCCAAGCGAATAGTTAAGCGTTTTTTATATTCTGTCTTTCGGTTTTTTGTCTATTGATTACATGCTTTATATCGTAAAATAATAGAGAACCAGCTACTATTAGTAGTAGCCAATTGAAGGTTAAAACTAGATCAGTACCTGGCACCTTACCAAGTACAATAAACTCAAGCATTACTTCCCTCGAACTTAGTTTTGTTTAATTATACATAAATTAAACAAAAAGTCAAAAATATTGTAAAAGCTTTAGCGCTTTTTCATAAAATTTTTTAATCTTTGTCTATTACCGAGTAATAATATCAACGCAACAATTACTAGCCATACTCCAGCAGTTTTGGTTATGTTACGTGTAAATTCAGTGATAAGGTAAACAGCAATTGCCAGAAAAATAACTCCAATTACGTCAATCACAATTGTGATGGTTGGAGATCCGTTAAATAACTTGTCAGAAATTTTAACCCCGTGGTTTTTTACGTACATTAACCATCTTTTTGCCCATTTATGGTTTATGGAGAGCAAACCTAGCCCTGCTATAAGCAGGGGAATTCCACCGGGTCCAGGTAGCCATCCTGTTAACCCAGCTAAAATAATAAGCAATACGCCGGCTGAATCAATGATGATGAATTTTAGCTTAGCGCTTAAGTGCTTCATGACTAATATTATGTCACAAAAGCCCGTTCTTATAATTGCCCAGCATATCTATATGACAACCTTGATCATTGAGCTCGCTAAAAACTTTCTTATATTTATCACTATCATAATCAATCTCTAAATCGATATAAAACATATAATGCCATGCACGACCTATTATTGGTCTAGAGTGGAGAGCAGTAAGATTTACACCGTACTTAGCAAAAGTACCTAGTGCATGAAATAAAGATCCTGCTTTAGTGTCTTTTGGTGTTTGCAGAACTATAGATGTTTTTGAGGGTTTATCAACCTTGTATTGGTGGTCTTGTCTCTGCAGGGCGACAAACCTAGTGTAGTTTTGTTTATTTGTTTCAATTCCCTCAGCGATTATCTCCATTGAGTATAGTTCCGCTGCTTGTTTACTAGCAATAGCCACATTACTTTGATCGCCAAGCTCTTTTATTTTAATAACGCTTGCCGCAGTATCTTGATATTCATGTCTGTGTGCATTCGGAATGTTGTTATCAAGGTATCTTGAGCACTGTGCAAGAGCTACTGGGTGAGAAAAAATATTCTTTATGTCTGATAACTTTGTGTCGGGAAGTCCTATTAGGCACTGCTCAATATGTAAATATATTTCTCCACAGATCTTCAGCTCTGAACTCAGTAGCAAATCATAAACCTTGTTTATTGTTCCATACAATGAATTTTCAATTGCTACTAACGCAAAATCAGCCTGTCCTTCCTGGAGACTACTAAATGTACTTTCGAATGATTCGCAGGGTTTAATTTTGGCATTATCTCCAAAAAAATTACGTGCAGCTATATCGTGAAACGATGCCTCTTGTCCTTGTATTGCTATTTTTATCACAGGTCTAAGATTAACATACTAGAAAAAATAAAGATAAAAATGTATAATAAATCACCTTATGAGTGAGAGTATAGTTGTCAAAGGTGCTCGTGAACACAATCTTAAGAACGTTGATGTAACTATTCCGCGGAACAAATTAGTTGTGATAACTGGATTATCGGGTTCTGGCAAGTCATCTCTAGCTTTCGATACGATTTACGCAGAGGGTCAAAGGCGATACGTTGAATCACTCAGTAGTTATGCACGTCAGTTTTTAGGGTTAATGGAGAAACCGGATGTTGATCAAATAGATGGTCTTAGTCCTGCAATAAGTATTGATCAAAAATCAACCAGTCGCAATCCAAGGTCGACTGTTGCTACTGTCACAGAAATATACGATTACTTAAGATTACTGTATGCCAGAATTGGTGTACCCCACTGCTCAGTGTGCAATAAGCCAGTACAGAGACAAACACCAATCGCCATAGTGGATAAAATATCTGAATCCACAAAAAATTCTAGAATTATGATCCTAGCACCAATAGTTGTTGATAAGAAGGGGGCATTTGAGCATATACCCGAACAATATTCTAGGGCAGGTTATGCAAGAGCAAGAGTTGATAGTGTAGTTTATGCGCTTGACGAGTTCCCGTCATTAGACAAAAATTACAAACACAATATTGAGATAGTAGTTGATAGGCTAGTCAATGACGAACAAAGTGCAAATAGGCTTTCTCAGTCTGTTGAACAAGCTTTCGATATTGCTGATGGAAAGGTAGTGATATTGGATGCCGATACAGAAAAAGCTAGTTTATATAGTTTGAGATATGCATGTACGGATCATCCAGATATTCAAATTCCAGAGCTGGAGCCCAGGACATTTAGTTTCAATAGTCCACATGGAGCTTGTAGTATTTGTACTGGTCTTGGTTCACGTCTGGAAGTTGACCCAGAGCTTGTCATCCCAAACGGAAAACTAACTATAGCTGAAGGTGCAATAAGGCCGTTTAATAGAATAAATATAGATGCATGGTATAGCAAAAAAATGCAGGCAGTTGCTGAAAGGTTTGGCTTCTCATTGCATATTCCTACAGGTCAGTTAAAAAAAGAACAACTTGAAAAGATACTTTATGGTACCTCAGGCGAGAAGTACAAAATAACGCTTGGTCCAGGTAGAACGTTTGAAACTACTTACGAGGGAGTTATACCAAATTTAGAACGTAGACATAAAGAGACAGACAGTGATTTTATGCGACGTGACATAGAAAGATTTATGCGAGAAAAACCATGTCATCAATGCAACGGTCGTCGATTAAAAGCAGAGGTACTTGCAGTAACATTTAGAAAAAAATCTATCATGGATATTTGCGAGATGTCCATTGATGATGCTTTGAATTTTTTTGAAAGTACTAAGCTAGATGACGTTGAGCAGACCATTGCTAAGCAAATATTTAAAGAAATAACAGCGCGTTTAGGGTTTATGAAAGATGTTGGTTTAAATTATCTTAGTCTTGCTAGGAGTGCAGTTACTCTGTCTGGTGGAGAAGCCCAGCGTATTAGGTTAGCAACCCAGATTGGGTCTGGACTACAGGGTGTCCTATATGTTTTAGATGAACCCAGTATTGGACTTCATCAGAGAGATAATAAGAGATTAATAGACACTCTTAATAATCTGAAAGAGCTAGGTAATACTGTGCTAGTAGTAGAACATGATGAAGATACCATTAAAACAGCCGACTATCTGCTTGATATTGGTCCAGGAGCTGGTGTTCATGGTGGCGAGGTCGTAGCGCAAGGCTCTCCTAAAGAAGTTGAAATGAATAAGGAAAGTATAACTGGACAATATTTACGTGGCGCAAAACGAATACCCGTACCGAAGGACAGGCGCAAAGGCAACGGCAAGTACCTAATAATCAAAGGCGCAAAAGAGAATAATTTACAAAATATTGATGTTGAGATTCCCTTAGGTATGTTTGTTGTTGTGAGTGGGGTATCAGGATCGGGGAAATCAAGTTTGATTAACGATATATTATCAAAAGAGCTCTCCGCAAGACTTATGCGTGCTAATGAGGTGCCGGGTAGCCATGATGAAATCATTGGCATTGATAATTTAGATAAGGTTATTGTCATTGATCAGTCACCTATCGGGCGCACTCCAAGATCTAATCCTGCTACATACACTGGACTATTTACGCCAATACGTGAACTTTACTCAAATGTACCTGAGGCGAAGCTAAGAGGCTATGGTCCAGGTAGATTCAGTTTTAACGTAAAAGGTGGCAGATGTGAGAATTGTGCTGGCGATGGAATAATCAAGATCGAAATGCACTTTTTACCCGATGTTTATGTTCCTTGTGAAGAATGTAAAGGTAAGCGCTACAATCGTGATGCTTTAGAAATTCACTATAAAGGTAAAACTATAAGTGATGTTCTAGGTATGACATGCGAAACAGCATTGGAATTTTTTGAAAACATTCCTGCAATTGCACGCAAACTTCAAACGCTGGTAGATGTGGGCCTAGGGTATATTACCCTAGGACAACCTGCAACTACTCTGTCTGGTGGAGAGGCTCAGAGGATAAAGCTTGCTACTGAAC
>JAGQNP010000013.1 GCA_020428005.1 Candidatus Saccharimonadota bacterium | reverse complement strand
TATTTTTTTATCCAGTTTTTCCATATACGGATTAAGTAAAAAAACGAAAATCCCGTCGCACTTTGGTAATTTAACGTTCCAAAAGTTAGCAAGTTTTATAGTTATTTCTTTTCTATACTTGCGAGTTATCCAGATCGAATACATCACAAGTAATGGATTTATCTCATATCCAACTGCATTTATACCTCTTTTGGCTGCCTCTAACAAAACCCGACCGTCACCACTGCCAAGCTCTATAAGAGTCTGTCCAGGCTCTAAATCAATTAGGTCAAGAGCATTTTCTACCTGGGGTTTTAAGGTAGGTAAAAATGGTGCACCAAAGGCAATAACAAAAACAAAACAAACAAAACCTACTACACAAATAACTATGCTCGCTTGCCAAAGCAAATTCAGCAATTAGTAACCCTTCTTTTTTATCTTGTTTATCTTACTTTCTGCACTATCAAGATATTTTTCTAGTTTTTCAATTATTTCTGAACCTTTTGCATGTAATCTTATAGTTTCTTCTATATCAATTGACGAGCTATTCTGTAGTTTTTCCATAATTACGTCTAGCTCTTCGCGGAGTTTTCGATAATTTACTTCCTCACTCATAGAATTATTCTACCTTATTTTTTCTTATAACTTTTACATCAACCATATAATCAATAAACTTAATTGTAGCGTTCTGTCCGACATCTAGCCGTTCACCACAATTAACTATGTTTTTATTTTCATCAAATACAAGAGCGTATCCTTTATTAAGGATCACATTTGGACTAAGGGCACCTATGAGATAGTTAATGGACTTAATCTCTTCCCTGGTATTTCTGATTAAGTTTAATGTCAAACTGTTAAGCCTTTCGATGCTGTCAGTCAAAAACTGTCTTTGTAGCTGAAGCACTCTATCCAACTGATGGTTTATCAAAAGCTTTGTGGCTTGTAGATCTTGTTGAACGGATATTTTATCTGGGACAATTATTTCTGCAGCATTGCTTGGAGTGCTCGCCCTTTTATCTGATGCCATTTCTGCTAAGCAAATATCAATCTCGTGTCCTATTGCAACTACAGTCGGTATTCTGCTAGCTGCAACTGAACGAACGACAACTTCGTTACTAAAGACAGATAAATCTTCCTGACTTCCACCGCCTCGTGTTAGAACAATAACTTCAGCATTACTCTCTGCGTTAGCTTGTTCTAAGGCACGAACGATTTGAAATGGTGCATCCTCTCCTTGAACTTGAACGTCATACAGTTCAATAGCTATTCCCTTCCAACGATTATTAATTATCTTAATGAAATCATGGTAAGCTGCTGATTCGGAGGAGCAAATAAGTGCAATTTTATTTGGGGGATAAGGAATTGTTCTTTTTCTGTCGAGTTCGAATAATCCTTCTGATTTCAATTTAGCTTCAAGCAACTGTGCCGCCTTCTTTATAGACCCCTCACCAACTGCTTGAATAGCCCGCACAGTAATACTGAATCCAAATTGTGGATGCAGTCTAGGGTTTCCATAAACCTGAACCATCATTCCGCCCTCCAACGGTCCTGGTAGAGAGTAAACTGTGCCAAAAAACCGTATACTCGCTTGTTCATCCTTTAGATCAAAATATATCCATTTATTTTTGCTTGTTTTAAAATTTATCAGCTCTCCAATTATAGTTACACTTGGATACGCAAACTCAATAGTCTGATTAAATACAGCTACGAAATCACTTACTGACCAAATTATTTCTGTATCATTTAGTAAAGTCACCGTCGGGTTCCTCATTCAAAGCTCGGTGATAAAAAATATAACCCGGTGGAAGTTGTATAGCCATGTTAAGCACACGATACATTACAGTTACTGGTAAACTCAGGCTTGCTGGAACACCACCCGCTGCAAGAACAGCGGTCATCAAGGCCTCGTATATACCTACACCGCCAGGTAAAACTGAGACTAAGCCAGCAAAATTTGCTACAGCATAAGCAATGATTACCGCACCTGGATTTACCCACTGACCAAAAGCTACATAGACAGTATAGATTACTGCTATCTCTGCAAGATTCGCTAAAAGCGCAAACATTAGGGGGCTACGTAATTTTCTAAAATCTTTTTTAATATCCATATATCTTTCATGAAGCTCGTCAAACACTTCTCGTGCTCGAGCCGTATTAATTACTTCTGGATGACGGCTAAATACATGTAGTAATCTGTTAACAATTCGTGTAAAAAATAACAGAAAATCATTAATCCTTTGCTTGCTACCAATAATAAACGTAAGGAAGACTGTACCTACAATAAGTAAAGTTACTAGTGAACCAGCTACTAAAATTAGCAACCCTGAAGCACGTCCATCAATTGCCAGCATTATAAGTCCAAGCACCATTAGAATTTGAAACGACATAAATAATAGAATAAGTTTGGTTAAGCTCACTAGGGTAGATTGCGCAGTTGATACGCCTCTTGGTTTGAGACGCAAGCTAAAGTAAGAAATTCCTGATACTCCACCACTAGGAAATACGTTGTTTACAAAATTTAGCTCGAGAGCGAGTCGATACATAAATTTATAAGGTACCTTCACCTTGATTACCGAAAATAGTCGCTGAAAAAGTTTTGTTTGCGCATGATAATTAAGAACTTCTAGAGGAACCATTAATAGCAAGACCCAATAATAAACATCCTTAATGCTTTTGAATGTATTTATAATCTGATCACGCAAAGCAAAAGTTAGGCCAACCATGGCCACCAGCGTAATGATGGTTAGAGTTATCTTCCAACCTTTTCTTCGAATTTTTTCTACCATAGGCTTACATCATTATACGAAAAATTAGCAATAGCCGTATACTATCTGTATATGTCTAGTCTATATATACTTGGTAGGCAACCAGAAATTGGCATTGCTGAGCTAGAAAGTTTACTCGGCGCAAATAATATAAAGCCAATTGGTACACATGCTGTACTTTCTTCACAGGACGCAAATCATATACCTTTTTCACGGCTCGGTGGCTGTGTTAAAGTATGTAAACTTTTAACACAGCTTCCATATACTGATTGGAACAAGTTAATCACTTACCTTTTCAGTGCTGCTCCTCAATTTCTTAATTATTTACCTGAAGGAAAATTAAACCTTGGGATCAGCGCATATGGTTTTGATGTAAGTCCAGCCAAAATTAATGCCTCGGCACTCCAATTGAAGAAAATCATAAAAAACGCCGGTAAATCAGTTAGAATCGTACCAAACGTTAAAAACGAACTTAACTCGGCCCAAGTCATCCATAACAAATTAACCTCTAAAAATGGTTGGGAACTTGTGCTGATCAAAGATAAAAATCAGACAATATTAGCTCAAACAGTACATGTTCAAGATATAGAGGCTTATGCAGCACGCGATCAAAAACGACCAAAACGTGATGCCAGAGTTGGCATGTTGCCACCAAAATTGGCCCAAATAATAGTAAACATGGCTTCCACTGGAAATAATCGCTTTGGCGCAACAGTGCTTGATCCGTTCTGCGGTACAGGTGTTGTTCTACAAGAGGCAGCAATTATGGGTTTCAGTGTCTACGGCACCGATATAGAACCAAGGATGATCGAATTTAGTACTGAAAACCTTAACTGGCTAGACGAAACGCATGAGATCGGTAATTTTGAATGGTTTGTTGAAGAAGGCGATGCGATGCAGGTTAAATGGAGTAGAAATTTTGACTTTGTTGCTGGGGAAACATACCTAGGAAGACCACTAAATTCCCTTCCGGATGAAAAAACATTACAAAAAATAGTTAGTGATTGTGATCATATTCATAAACGTTTTCTAGAAAATATAGCAAAACAAATTAAACCTGGTGTAAGATTGTGTTTAGCTGTCCCTGCATGGAAAACAAACAAAGGTTATACTCACTTAAATGTGCTTGATTATCTCGAGAAATTAGGGTATACTCGTCAGAGTTTTGTTCACGCGGACTCAAGTAGACTAATCTACCACCGTGAAGGCCAGACAGTTGGCCGTGAACTCGTAGTACTTACAAGGAAATAATATGTCAAAAGTTAAAGCAGGTGGATCAAGTAAAAACGTACATGACAGTCCCGGTCAACGACTTGGAGTTAAACTGTTTGGTGGCCAAAAAGTTAAAACTGGCCAAGTTATCGTCAGACAGACTGGAATGACCAAGCGTCCTGGTGATGGTACATTTATATCTCGAAACTTTACTATTCATGCTGCCAAAGATGGCATTGTTAAGTTTAGTCAAAGAAAAGTCAGATTATTTAGCGGCAAGTCAGTTCGTCGGACCGAAGTAACAGTTGAATAACAAATGTAGCTTAAGCTACTTTGTCTAGCTGTGTTGACTCGAGTTGTTTTTCTGGATGCATGAATACTACAGCATCTTGTGGCCGAAGAATTCTATCAAAATCAGCAATACTAACTTCATTGCTATCAATACTACCAACAATAGTCATGCCTTCTGGATATGCATCCTGTGCAATCCTTAAAGTATCCTCACTTAGTGTTGAATCACCGTTTAACTCAACGATATTTTTGCCTGTAAAGTCCTTGTCACCGAACGCTACATCAATAGGATCACGGCCTTCTTTTGTTGGCTTTGTAAATATCATAGGTGGTTTTCCTGTGTCGAGAGCATTTTTGAACATTATTTGGTTTAATCTATCGATGCCTCCCCCGTCAGCGGTCATTTCAAGAGTTGTGAAGTGTTTTTCAGCTGCTTCGGCGCGACGAGCTTCGGCAACGGCTAACTTACCACTTGCCTTTGCGGCTCGTTTAGCCCATTGACCTGGACCCTTTTTTGAATCTAGTCTAAATCCTGTTTCTGCTGACATTTTTGTTTTTTGTTAATTACTTATAATCGGCGCTACGCATACCACCCATAGTAGCTTTCTTAATAGAACGCCGAGCAACTGCATGACGTGCTCGAGTGACAACACCGCCTTTTTCTGTCTTGCTACGTCGTCCATCTTTAGTCATAGCTACCGCAGTATCAAGGTCAGTCATACCGACGTGATCACTGTGAGCAGTTGCATTTTTAAACTTTCGTTCAGCTACATATGGAGGCTTTCCAATAGTAGTCTCGTCTTGGGCTAGTGCTACCATGCGAGTATCTGCCATAGCACCTTCGTGCTTATAGCCACGAGGGCCAGGTTCGTAGCCACCAACTTCTGTTACGAATGTATCCATTACTTCATCCGGGCCAGCACCACGATCTCCTCCCATTGCGATATTAGCAACACGAAGTGCAGCGCGCTGTGTTCTTGATGGACCAGGCATCTCGTATTGAGGTCCTGGGTGCTCTATTGGCGCTTGTGGTGTTAGTTGATCTGGATTACTCATTTATATTTACCTTGATTAGTTTTTATTGTTTATATTAACCATCTAATTCTAGCATAAGGTTTATGTTTTGTCAATTTAATGTTGCCTATCTAGATCGAAATCTTTTATCAATATCTCGCATTACAGGATCAACCATACTCATTTCGGGAGCCAAGCCGACTGCGATACCTGATGCTAATAATTCAAGATGATACTTATTTGGGTATCTTTCCTCGTGCATTGTGTCAATATCGTTAAGCACATAGCCTGCGAGGCGACGAGCTTCTGGCCTGGTTTCCTCCATGCCCTGTTCTTCCATAAACCTTTTAATAGAATCGACTCTGCTGACCACGTTTTGGATAAAATCTTTCTCTTCTTTAGTGAATCGATCACCCTCCATTAACTTTCTATAAGCATGGTCTGGATTGGAGTGAACTGCAACCTCAAGACCGAATGCTACAAGTTCAACATTTTTCTTTGTCTCCTCATCACCTGATTTTCCATCTACATAGCTGTAAAGACCCTCGAGCTGTCTGACTGCGCGATATCTATACTCTCTTATATCACTAGTATCATATGATGACCTTGCTACATCAACAAGAACACTACCTATAACATTTACATCATTATTTGTTAGTTCAGGTCTTGTACTTGATCCTTCGGCAACTTCCGCAGATGTCGTTTCTGGTTGACTTTGTTCACTGGCATTTTCGCTTTTTTTGCTATCCTCGGGCGCTATACTTAAGTCCCTTACTGCATCGCTTCTAGGATCACCTTGTATAACTTCATCGGGTTCAGATAATTCAGTAATATTCTTATCTTCAGTAACTTCAACCTTGTTTAACGCTGGCTCAGCTACAGACTCAGTACTTACACCGTGGCCAAGCTGTTGACCTGCTTCTCCATTTCTGGGATCGCCTTGAATAAATTCTTCGGGTTCTTCAACAAATTTTTCAAGGGCAACATCACCAACATCCTCAGCCACTCTACCCTCGGCTTCATCACGCTGTCGGGCCGCCTCGGTATACCATGGCTCCTGAATCTCAACATCTGGGCTACCAGCAATCACCTCATCAGCTGTCGATTCGACAGGCTCCCACCACTTATTGGCGCCGCTATCAGCTGATACAGCAGCGCTAGGCTCTTCTACTAAGGTACCTCTTAATCTGGTGAGCTTTTCCCTAGGTACAGTGTCTATATCTGATTCATCAACTGCAGGAACTTCTCCATAGCTTATTCTTGTTCCATTGGTTGAGTGATCTTCTATCATTACACGACCTTCACTATCCAATTTAATAGTTGCGTGCTTCCTAGAAATTAATTCTACGCCAGAGTTATTACCTTCCTTTAAGCCAAGATGTTGATTCGGGCCAGATTGAGATGCTCTACCTAGCTCTGTAGCAGAACCTAGTTCAATCGGATGATATCCAAGCATACTATCATCAGGGACATCACCTAAGCCGATAAGAGCGTAACGAGTTTTGGCCTTACCAAGACCAGGCGAGCTCTTAATAATCGCGGGGGGATTATTGGGATCAATGTCTCCAAAATCAGCTACCCCAACTATCCTAGTTTTTCCGCCCTCAGGCACCGGAAATTCAAGCTTTGCTATAACATCTGCCTCAAAGCCATAGGTAGCCAGTGTCTGATCTCTTGAGCTAAGAATTGTACCTTCCGGAACAGCCATAGTACCATTGTGTAGCTCCATAGTGTGTACTGGACTATCTACATTTCCAATCATGGCATCTTGTGGTAAGGGTTGACTGAGTTCTGACATTTTTATTTTTACTATTTAACCAATGTATTTTATCAGAATTTATTACTTTAGTCAATTATATGTTAGTAAGTATGTATTAAAAAACTCCCTTTTAGGGAGTTTAAATAAAAACTATATTTTTATATCAAACACCAAGTCGCTGCTTTATTCTATCTACAACATCTGCAATTACAACTTGCGACTTAACTAGATAATCATCGACGCCAAGGCTCTCGGCACGTTCTTTGTCAGAATCCTGACTAAGTGCGGTTAGCATTATAACTTTAACACTTGCAGTTTCTGGGGTATTCCTTAATATATCAAGAACATCAAAACCACTAACTTTAGGCATCATAACATCAAGTAAGATAAGATCTGGTTTGTATTCTAACGTTTTAGCTAATGCATCTTCACCATTTGGTACTCGTTGTATATCAAAACCTTCAGCCTGCAAGCGAGTTTGATAAACACTAGCTAGTGCATCATCGTCTTCTACGAGTAGTATTTTCTTTTGTGTATTTTCGTTTCCCATGCCGCTTATGCTATCAGAAAAACGCTATTTTTGCAACAATGATTTTATGAATCCGTCAAACATCGGATGGGGTTTTGTTGGACGTGATTTAAACTCAGGGTGAAATTGGCTAGCTAAGAAAAACGGATGATTAATCGCTTCAATAATTTCCACCAGAGAATCATCAGGACTGGTACCAGATGCAATTATTCCCCACTTTTCATAAAATTTTCGGTATTCATTGTTACATTCATAACGATGTCGATGGCGCTCAGTTATTTGCTTGGATCCGAATATTTTTTCAGCCTTAGTACCTCTTGCTAATTTGCAGGGATAATCACCAAGTCTCATTGTTCCACCTGTATTTTCCATACCCTTTTGATCGGTCATAGTGTTTATAACTAAATTATTGGAGTTATCTTCCAACTCAGGGGTTGATGCATCACTTATACCAGCATTTCTAGCAGCAGCAACTACAGCCATTTGCAAACCAAGACATAAACCTAAATAAGGCAACTTATTCTTTAGGCAGTATTGAGCTGCTCGAATTTTGCCTTCTAGCGCGCGGGTTCCAAAACCACCAGGAACTACAATTCCATCACATTCAGAGAGTTCTTCACTTATATCAATAGATTTGTCGTCAAGCTTTTCGGCATCGACCCACTTTATATTGAGTGATACTCGATTCCACCATGCAGCCGACTTTAAAGCTTCAAAAACTGACATATATGTATCTGTGTTATCCATGTACTTAGCAACTACACCTATAGTGACTTTACTACTATACCTAGCTGTTGCACGATCGACGACGACACGCCAATCCTTAAGCTTAGGCTTAGACATTTTGAGTCTCAGTTGATCTGCAATAACACTGGCAATTCCACTATCTTCAAGCGTTAAAGGCACTTCATATATTGACGATGCATTTGGTAGAAGTACGATAGCGTCAGTACTAATACCAGAGAACAAACTTAATTTATTAATTGTAGCCTTTGGTGCCTGTTCTTCACTTCTAACAACAAGCACATCGGGCGCAATACCAAGTCCACGCAAATCTCTGACAGCATTTTGAGCTGGCTTCGTCTTAAACTCCTGACTAGCTCCCAAATACGGCATGTATACAACGTGAACGAATGCACAATTTTCATCTCCAACTTGAAATGCCAATTCACGAATTGCCTCTATGAAACTCATACCTTCGTAATCGCCAACTGTGCCACCAATTTCTACAATATGTACATCGTAACCAGTGGCCGCCTTTTTTATCTCTGATTGTATAGCCTTGGTAACATGGGGAATAAACTGAACTGTTTTACCAGAATACTTGCCAGAACGTTCATCATTTATAACCTTCAGCAAAACTCTGCCGCTCATCAAAGAGCTACCTTGAGTCAACTCTTGATCAAGGAATCTCTCATAGTGACCAAGGTCAAGATCAGTCTCGGCACCATCTTTGGTAACAAAACATTCACCATGTTCGGCGGGATTAAGAAGACCAGCATCTACGTTTAGATATGGATCACATTTTTGTATGTTTACTTTTAGACCACGGGCTTTAAGTAGGTTTCCAATTGAGGCGGCGGTTATACCCTTTCCTAGTCCGGAAAGCACTCCACCTGTCACAAACACATACTTAGTCGGTTTTGCCACCTATCTTTAGCCCCTTCATTACTAAGAGATACTACCACAAGAATAATATATTGAAAACTGTTTCATCACTTTTATACGCAGTTTCTGTTCTAGTTGTTTTTTAGATATTCAACCGCAGCATCTTTTTGAGGATCAGTCTTGTTTACAAAATCCTCTTCTGTGCGATCAATCGATTTATCCGGTTCAATGCCTTCTTTGTCAATATTCTTGCCAGCTGGTGTATACCAACGAGCAATAGTTACCTTAAGAACTCCTCCTCCACGTAATTCACTTAACTGCTGTACACTTCCCTTACCAAATGTTTTCTTACCGTAAAGAACAGCTACACCATTATCCTTGAGTGCTCCAGCCGTAATCTCACTAGCGCTAGCACTTCCCTCGTCAATTAGTACGACAGTTGGTATACCAGAAAGTATATTACCGCCACGTGCCTTAAATGATTTGACGACCTCACCGCCTCTTTTTTCTTCTAGAACCAAACTATCTTTATTTAGCCATAAACTACTCATATCAACTGCCGAATCGAGTAGCCCACCAGGATTGCTTCTGAGATCAAGAATTACACCTTTTACATTTTTTGATTTGAACTCCTGTGCAGCTTTGGTAGTTAATTCTTTAGTATCATCACCATAGCGGCTAACTTTTACATAACCAATATTGTCTTCAATTGAATACTCTACACTCGGAATCGTAATTTTTGCTCTAGTAATTTCAAACTCTAACTCTTGTTTTCTATCACGGACAACAGTTAACTTAACGTTGGTACCTTCTTCTCCTCTAATTTTTGTAACAGCCTCAGCAACAGAAAGTTCAAGAGCGCTTTCGTCATTAATCTTAACTATCACGTCTTTTGGCCTAAGCCCAGCTTTCTCGGCGGGATAGCCTGCGATTGGAGATACAACTACAATTGCCTCGTTTTCTTTAGATAATTCTGCTCCAATACCACTAAATGTACCGTTCAGGCTTTCATTAAATTCCTTGGCTTCTTTGTTATTCAGATATTCTGTGTAAGTATCACCCGCAGCCCCTACAAGACCAGCCTTGATACCATCCATAATTTCTTCTTCACTTAATTCACCGTCATATGACTTTTTTAATGCATCATAAAGTTGTTCGACAGTTGCGTAATTAAGATCATCTGGAAGTTGGCTGTTTTGTTGACTCTTTTTAAGACTAAAACCATCATTAAATTGGATTGTGCCATTACCGATATATAGACCTAATAAAAAAATGCCTGCAAAACTAAATGTAATAACAACCGTCCTATAAATGCTACTCTTCTTTTTTGGCGGTTTAGTTTCTATTTCTTTGTACACATCCCCTCCATAACCGTTATTAGACTTGTACATTATCGCACAAAACTGAGAATTGACTGTATGTGGATTATCTTAAAAGTGAATGAATACAAGACCGGATTGACTAAGTACGGCAGCACTACCACCATCAGGACCTCTATATAGTCCGTCACCCAACCTATTGTAATCGCTGATAACCACCTTACCGTCTGGTGTAACTGCTTCTACATACATTACGTGACCATAGTAACCATTAGGGTTAACAGCAGCATTGCCGGGCTGAGCGCCCGATCCATAGGTGACAGTAATCCCACGAGCTGCAGCACCCCCTGGCCAGTTCGCTGCATTACCAAGATAAGTAAAACCAACCTTGCCGTCAGCAGCCAATTTGTAAGCAACCCAACTTGTACAGTTTCTAAATCCGTAACCCCATGGATCCCAAGGTGAACCGTTAAAATACCAATCGTAGTTATAACAATCATTAGTAACTGTTCCGGTATGGACACAATAGGCATTACCCCAAGGATAACCACCACCGCCAGGTATACCAGGCTGAACACCACCACCAAATAATTTAATATTCTCTAATACTTGTTGTCTTTTGAGCTCGGCAATTTTTTCTTTGTTTGAAGAAATTTCATCATTAAAACTAGCTTGTTGAGATTGATTCAAATTAAGCAGTCTGGATTGTTGCGCCTGCTGAGTAGATACCTGTTTTCTCAAAGCCTCCTGCTCGGCTAGTAACCCCTCAATTTGTTCTTTTTGGGATTTTAATTGTGCCTTCAATAATGTAACTTTGTCCAAAGTATTCTTTATTTTGGTCTTAACAGCATCACGATATTGCTCTTTATCTACAAACTCACTTAGGTCTTTACTAGAAGCTAACATCTCTAGCGTACTGATCTGGCCCTCAAGGTACATTGCCTTAATGTTTTCACCCAAAAGCTTCTTTTGTTTGTCAAGTTCTTTTTGCGCTTCTTCTATTTTTAGCTTAAGCTCCTCGTTCTTCTTTTGGTTTTCGATAATTTGTTGTTGTAGACCATTAATTTGTGATTGGAGTTTATCAATCGTAGCCTGCAAACTATCAGCTTCGATAGCTAATGCATCAACCTGCTGTTGCTTCTTATCATTTTCAGTTTTGAGTTGATTAATCTGTTCATCAAAACGATCGGCCTTTACAAAAACAGGATATGAGATACTAATAACCATCATTAATACCAACAACACCGCACCAGAAATTTGTCGGCTTTTTATTAATCTATGCTTTAGGTTTTTTTGTATTAGCATAACCTTATTTATATTACCACACCTAAGACCAAAAATCAATTACTACTACCCCTGTAAAATTACTTGGATGTTTTAAATTTTAGATACTTCCTGGTTGCCACAAAAGAAGAAGTGGCACCAATTGCTACGCCAATGAATATTTGGGCACCTACAATCAACCAAAAGTATGAACTGTAGAAATTATTGGCGTAACTTATATCCAAAAGTCCTAAGCTACTTGCACCAAAAGCTGACGCTGAAACAGCAAACATTGCACCAACTAAACTTATTGATATAACTCCTGCAAACACACCATAAACTACCGTCTCAACAATAAATGGTCCTCTGATATAAATAGTACTTGCTCCCAAAAGTCGCATAATAGTTAACTCGTCGCGCCGGTTAAAAATTGCCATTCGAATTGTATTAAAGATAATCAACATTGAGACTATCATGAATACCACGACACCCACCAACCCTGCTTCCCTGAAAAAAGTAGTTGCCTGAGAAATTTTATCAATCGCTTCTTTACGATCACCGGAATATGAAGTTTCATCAGACTGTAATTCTTTGATATCCGGTTGCTCTAGGTATTGTTTTATTGCATCTATTTCATTTGGATTATGTGGTTTTACTTGCAAACTAGCAGGTAAAGGATTATCGGTTTGCGAAATAGCCACTAAAAGATCAACGTTATCGGCATTTTGTTCCTTATAAATCTCAAGTGCCTGTTCTTTAGACACATAATTAACCGATTTTACATTTTCATTTCTTTTAAGATCAGTAATTAACTCGTCTCTTCTTTGTTCACTTACTGAATCCTTTAGATAAACTGATATGTCAATCTTGTCAGTTATTTGCTCAATCGTATGAATGAAAGTTGCGTTAGCTATGACAGAAAATAACAGAATAGTTAACGTTATCACCATTACTGCCATTGCCGCAATACCAAGAGTAAGATTACGAGCAAAATTCTGAAAACCTGCGCGAATTATTCGAAGAAGAGTTATGAATTTGCGTTTCATTAGTGTCGATACTCCGCATTAGCCTTATCGCTGACAACCCTACCATCACTAATTACGATTACTCGCCTGCGCAACTTATTAACAATTTCTTGGTTATGCGTAGTTAGTAAAACTGTGGTTCCGTATTTATTAATCTTTTCTAATACTTTTATAACGTCCCAAGCATGTTTTGGATCTAGATTTCCAGTGGGCTCATCAGCAATAAGTATCTTTGGTTGCCGAACAATCGCCCTTGCAATCGCAACACGCTGGCGCTCACCACCAGACAATTCCATGGGCATATTTTTTTCTTTACCTTTTAGACCTACAATGTCCAGCACTCTTGGTACGGTGTGGATTATTTCCTTATTCCCATAACCTACAATTTCCAAGGCAAACGCAACGTTTTCAAAAACATTTTTGTTCTGGAGCAATTTGAAATCCTGAAAAACAACGCCAATTTTTCTACGTAGTAGCGGAATATCACGGTCCTTTAGTTTATCGTAATCTACGCCACCAACAACAATCTTTCCGCTAGTCTGACGTTCTTCACGAGTTAATAGCTTAAGTAAGGTTGATTTACCCGCACCACTTTTACCAATAATGATTACGAATTCTTTTGGTTCAACGTGAAGCGACACTCGATCAAGTGCGGTATTATTGCGGTTATAAACCTTAGTTACCCTATCAAGAAGAATCATGTATAAAGATTATACCAAATTGCTAGAGGTTTGACCCAAATATTTGCTAAGGAATTGTAATGTCAACGTCTTGTTGATATTGGTTCTTGCTATTATCGGTAACTGTTATAGTTGCTTTATATGTACCGCTAGGTAACTGATCGTATCCTAATGTGTCCTGGTTAAATACCTGCAAATTGACATCCTTTGTTACCGACTGTCCATATACACCAACATAGCCACCATCCGCATACATCTGTTCGCCATCAATAACTACATCAATCCAACCAACAATTTTGTCATCTGTAGCGGATACGACAAGTTTATAGTTATAAGGCCATGTCTTGTTCTTTTCTACTTTATATTCAACAAGTTTGGGCAATGTTGTGTCTCTATATGCCACTGGTATGCCGTGACTTAACTTAACAATTTTGCCATACAATACTTCCATCTTACTTAAACCTGGACACTGATCTTCTCCACCCTGCTTGAATTCCGGAGAAATGTCGATTCTATTGTTCAAAAGACTGTCATCGATCTTAAAATTGCTGGCAGTTATCGTAAACAACTGTGGACTATTACAAACAGTTTCATTCCAACCTTGAAAATTAACACCAGGATGCACCTTAAGGTTGGCGTGATTGGACCCAACATATCCACTAAATACTAAGGTTTTAAGGCCCGTTTTTACATCAATTATTGAGGTATCTAGCCAAGTACCTGACTGAACAAACAAATATGGCCGGTTGGGATCATCGTATTTCAATTCTTGTACTATCTTATAATTAGCACCAGACACAAAACTGTACGGAACTTTATATGTTTTTAGATTCTCATTAGCCGAAACAGTATGACCTGTTATCTCAGATTTGCATTCGATTTTACAATTAAATTCTAGATGAGGGTTCTTTCCGAAATAAATATTAGTATTTTGTGAAAACAAATCTATACCAGGATCAATATAATCTCCATAGACAGTCGCACCAGTTTGCATATGACCAGCATCTTCGATGTTTTTGTTAAAAGTTACCTTGAATTGGTGTTCAAATTTACTCCCACCAGTGCCATCGTTAGGATAGTTAGTCGGGAACAAATACGATGCATTTGTGCTTAGTATTGAATTTGAGTCATTAATATAATATCCAACGACTTCGAGAGATAGATCGTAGCTTGATGACGGATTGTAAACTTTTATTTTGCCATCAGATCCTACACCTACAGTTACATAATTTTCCACCTTCTGTGATTTACCAAAATTCATGACAGATGTCAGAGGTCTTATGGAACCTGATGGCCACATGGTCAGAAAACTTTCGGCAGTCGAATTACTAACAGAAGCCTTTAGAACAACTGCCCTTACATTACTATAACTAACTCCTCCCAGATTAACTGGTATATCTATGGTCTTACCTGCAGGAATTTGAGGCACATTACTTGTTTGTGCTGTGGAATATATCTTATATAAACTTAGCGGAACAAATCTACCTTGTTCGGTATTATCAAATGCTGAACCAAGTTTTTTGTAATATCCTTGGATATCAAAAATGACATGCACACTGCTACTCGGATTATATATCTGTATGTAACCATCAGACCCTACTCTAACAGTAACTTGATTTGCCACAGTCTCGCCCTTACTAAATGCAATGTTTTTAACATTGTAGCCTCCTATAGCTGGTAAATCTTCACCACTTGGCCATACAGTTAGCGAACCAGCATCAGAACCTGCGGTAACTGTCATGTTCATTGTGACTGCTTCTAAATTGTCGGTAGGAACACCTTTTAGGCCTGCAATCTGAATTCTTCGAATTTCTTTGGGTGCTATTGGTTTTCCCGCCTGACCGTCAACAATATCTCGTGTATCGTGTATTCTCGTGGGCTTTAAACTAATGTACCTAGACCCTGCTGTACCATTTTGTTTAGAGTAATATCCTACAACGTCAAACAAAACATCAACTGTACCACCATAATTGGTTAAATTAACACTACCGTCTGAACCAACTTTTGTAACGATTTCCCTAACTAATAATCTTTTAGGGTAGCTCATTGTTACCACATCATTATTAGCAGCATCGTCTGTTGATTGAATACTAAGTCGAGATTCACTAGTTGCGTTAACTGTTGTGACATTGATAATTACAGCACTAACTTCGTTTTCCGGGACCCCTCCCTGTCCAGTGATTTTTATTTTTCGGGTTTCTTTTTGTGTTAATGGTGCTTTTTGACTACCAATTGCATTACGAGTATCTAATAACCTTGCAGATTTTATTGCCGTAAATTCGCCATCGGCACCACTTAGCTTCGATTCGCTATAACTGCCTTGATTAGCAAAACTTCTGTATATTACATACCCTCCACCAATCAATAAAATTGCTACTGCTATTATTAAATAAGTTCTGTTTTTTGATACGAATTTTAATAACTTCTTTTTAAAATCACTCTTTCTGTGTTTAGTACTAGAATTTTCGGTATCTTTATTGCTTTTTGAATTACCCTGTTCCATTTTTATTACTCCCGTTTGGGGTAAGTATAAGCAATTTTAATGATGTTGTAAATCTTTACACAGATGCCTAGAAAAATAGTTTAGTTGAAGCTTGCTGCAATGATTCTGCCAAGCCACAATTGTGAACTATATTATTTTACAGTTAATGCAAATATATTTACCGGTTTAGTATCTGGGGCATTAGTAGCAATTGAAACATAATTCACTTTTATTGATGATGATATCTGTCCGCAATGCTGTTGGGTGCCGTCGCTACGATTACTTTTAAAAATCATCTCCATGTAATGTTTGTTGTTACTCTCGTCGGTAATCTGCAGGACCACATCTCTTTCGTCAATTAATTTTGTTACAATACAGTACTCTTTTCTCGCACCACTGGATCTTGGTTTATCTGCATTAAATACACCAGACTCTATTCCAATTGCAGAAGTATTAGTTAGCTTACAGCCATAACCTAAATCTCCAAATACTGATGATATTGTTTCAGCTGCCTTACACTGACCACCAAATAGATCAGCTTTTCTAACACCAGACTGTTTAACAATGGGGTCATTCTTCTCGAAGTTACCGTATTGAGGAAAATTAATCGTATAGCTACCTTGTGGGTAGTATGTCCATCTTTCTATTTCAGAGATAGCAACAGAACCACTTACGTAGAAAGCTGGGTATTCAATGGCATCTGGGTTAATTACTCCAGCTGGTAACTTAATGTTGTCATAGCATATTTGTTGAAAACCAGTGCCACTAAGAGTGTGTGTTGTACTTCTGCCAGCTGTCCAGTCTACTGTTCCGTTATTAGAAGTAACCATCAGCTTTATCTTAGAATGTCTTTTGTTATTAGATTCCCAGGCATCTAGGTCTCTTACTCGCCAGCAAACCTTCATTACTTTGCGACCACCAAGAGTTTCTTGGACATTGCCGCCTGGACGTTCAAATGGGCCATAGACAAATGGTATGTCTGTTACGTTCTTAGTACCACCAGCCATGTTAGTGGCTGCTACAAACTCACCTTCTACCCATCCCCATATATTACCCATAAAGTTAAGGTCTTTAGTGGTGTTGTAGTTAGAGAGTCCATGTTGTTTATCCAGAGGAATAAACCAGGCTAGGAAACCTAGATATGGTTGATCATCTTTTTTCTCCCAGTCATTCCAGGTTTTCATGTTACCAGTACGCATAGAAAACTTCTGGTAGTCAGCCTTGGTTGTCTTGGGCTTTCCGTAACCGCTGCTTTTGGCGGGTTTAGTATCTTGGATCTTTTGGGCTTTTACAGCAATTTCGTTGATGAATTTAATCTGAGCCCACTTCAGAAATAGATCAGCGTCGCTACAGTTAGCGGGATACATATAACCTGCCTCAACTGGAGGAAGCGTGCCTACTACTGTGCCAGTTTTAGAACCACATTCACCTGCATTGTTTTTCCATACTTCTACTCTTCTACCTGCCCATTCACCACTAAAGAATACATGCCAACCATTTTCTGTATCGTCACAATACAAATAAGGAACTATGAGATTGCCGTTTTTGCAAGTGGGGGGTGGAGGGGGTGGTGTTGTATTAAAATATCCACTAGCAAAAGTTGGAATGCCTGGTATGCCTCCTGCCAAAATAATCGTCAATAAAGTACGGCTATAATTATCATTCAAAAAGCATCCATCAGGAAAAGCACAGGAAGGTCCGACGGCAGAATGCATAAAGTCAGGTGGTGATCCTAAATCGTCCCCAGTATAACTCGGGGTATCATTGTCAGTGTGTGGCAGCCCAAAGTTATGTAATGTTTCATGAGCAATGACAGCCCCATGTTGACTTGTACCGTTACGACCAGGCCCACTGCAATCAAATGGGGGAGTAAAAAATCCCATAGAGATTAGGCCGGGCGAATATCCGCGACCACAAGCGATTGAAACCTGAGAACGATCTGGGTTTGAGGCTTCCGGATTGTCAAAAAAGGCAAAGAAGTTGGCTGCACGAGGATTATATCCCAATATCCTCCCTGCTGATGCATCATTTGACAATCTAATCAATGCCTTATATGACGGATCGTACGTTCCACCAGGCAATGGTATACAGTCGCTGGGATGTGTTGATGAACCTGCTGCACGCTGACATCTCAAATAATAGTCAGAATTAAAATTCGAATAATATGTTTTCACCTCGACACTAAAACCACCGCCAGTTTGAGCATCATAAAAACGATCAACTAATGTGGCAACCTGATCGCGCAAATATTTCCGATTGGCAGACTGAGCAGCATTAGGGATATGAAAGCTGCTCCCAAATGGATTACTGATGGTGCTATACGTTCCGACTGGCATTACAATATAAACTATAACTTTCCTGTCTGTAGGGGTTGCTGCCAATGTTTTTGGAAACAGTATTGATGAAGTATTCTGGCTATTTTCGTCTAAAAATTGTCCGTCACTAATGGTTGGTGCAGTGGTATTTACTTCCTTCAATATAAGTTGTTTTTCTTGTTCTATGTTAATCGGCGGTAAACTTGGATGAAGCTCAAGTTCGTATTTTTCGCCGGTTGAAGCATCAACAATTTGTGAATTAGCATTAGCTGATTCGTATAATTTTTTAGCTGTTTCATCATTCAGTCGCTTTCCATTCACACTTTCTGGAATACTTGTTAGATCAACCAAATTATCGACCTCTTGAGAAAAACTTTTTTCAGCACTCGTCGCGTTATTTATCTCGTTAGCCTTTAGACTTTTTCTATCAACTTTAATTACTTTGGCTGATACGTTTTCAGGGTTATAGTCTTTTTGAGCAATCGAATTGCAAAGCATAGCCAGGTGACCCTCTACTACATTGTATGCAGCCGGCTTCGTATTAACGTCTGACTGGATACGCACGCTCTTTAGGCCGTCTTTAGTGGCTATGGTTATCATTTCATAACCAACTCCTGCCTTGGGCCCAAAAAGTTCTTGATCTTCGTCATTAGTATATCGGTTTTTAAGGTTTATGAAGCCCGATGCTTTAACTTTTTTATGTAACTTATTAATTTGTGATTTGCTGACTATGCCTTCGCGCAGTTTGTGAACGGAGCCTTCAGTGCCCGACGACTCGTCGTGTACATGATCCGTACCGCTACAATAGAGTCTACCATCACCGTATAGCCTAAAAGCTACTTCTTTGTGTGAATGCGTTTGGGTACCATCAGGATAAGTAGCTATTGTGCCTGTCTCGCCACTAACTTTATCAATTATAATTTCATCGGATTTAAGTTTAACTGTGTCACTTTCGGCAGCAAAGCTTTGAATGAATACCCAGGCCCCACCAACCAAAAACATTCCTGTCACTAGCAACATGACAGTCCTGAATTTTGCATAAGACTTTATTCGCAACTTCAACCTAGTTTTTTTTAACTTATTAGAGATGGGTGTTGTTGTCGCCATGTGTTTTCCCTTGGTTTAAGTCAGTATATGCTATCCTGACTACTTCGCTTTCTGCATGACCAGGAAAATTAGTTTCAACGTAGCCATCATTGACGACACTTATGTTGGTTATCAATAAATTGGAATTAATGATTCCGTTTTCGTTGAGCAATGATACGTTTTCGCCGTTCACTGGATTCGTGAGAACAAAATCTTCTTCGCTGTACTGACTTAACTCACCATTTTCGGCTAGACTAAGTAATTCAAAACCATTGGTAGTCCACGCTACCGCAGGCCGTATTATAGTTACATCTTCTTGTCCTTTGACTTTATGGGTCAATTTAATATCTCCATTATAGACCAGCTTTTGAGAGTCATCTATAAGGTCAGCTACCAGATCAACTTCCTCATTATCGAGTTGAATCTGCCATTCAGGAATACTACTTGTTTCAGTGGCTCCAATGGCTGGTCTCTCTGGCGATTGAGCTGCTGGTGACCTATTAGCATTCGAGTCAGCATCATGCGATAATAATGTACCTGCACCCAAAGCCATACTCAACAATCCAGCAGCTGCAACTACCCTTACGCTCTTTCTATTCTCAACTGAAGACTCACCTATTTTTGTATGTCTCACTACCTAGACACCTTTTTACTTATCCAATATTATAGTGCAAGAAACAATTGTGTCAAACTGCTCGTGTTTACGCTTAGCAAAACCGTATTTTTCATTGATTTTCTCCGTTCACACCTCTAAATACTTATACCAACTGCATGTTGCTTAAATTTAAATGTCAAAAACTTAACTATATTTAAACGCTACTATTTTTAGTCTCATGAATTTGTGAACATCCTCATTTTATTATCTGCACTGATACATAATTTATATAGGTAATTTACGATGTCAATTGCTTCTTGGTAGCTGTCAATGCCCGACAAAGGAGAAAGTACATATACGTTCCTATTACTAAATTCAATGGTTAAATTACTGCTTGGTGTTGTCAGTTTATTTATCAAAGTTTCATTTAGTATAGTTGTTAGTCCTATAATATCTCTTTTGCTGTTTGATTTATTTGCAGTAAATACGTCATATTGCTCCATAAATACTGGCCACTCCACAGAAACGCGTTCTAAATTATCAGTTTTTAATGCACCAATGGAGCTATGTCTAATTAATATATGAGGGAACTTGGCCGGAAGTGCAGCGGATATTATTAGAAAAAATTGAGGATTTTCACTAGGTGTTTTGGCGCATCTAATTCTAACAAGCAAATTATGGTTCAAGCCTATGAGTAGATGTCCAGTATCGATAAGTTCACTAAATGAAAGGTTGTCCTCCTTCGCAAAAAGATATTGGGTTAAATTGTTGCTATAATAAAACCCTTTGTCTAAAGAATACTTTTTGAAGATATCGAATGTAAAAGCTTCTCCCTTATCTGACATTAGAACACTAGCTAATTTCCATCTACCAGATTCTCTCTCAATTCTATAAATTTCTTCCGTGGATTGATCTATGGTTTTTATTACCTGCTTTGTGTTTCTGTCAATAACCTCGGTTACTTCTTCGCCATTTACAATAACTTCGATAGAATCAAGTTCATCGTCTGATAAATCTGTGGCATTCACTGGGTGCACATCAATAAGTTCGAACTTTGACTGCATATCAATGTTCTCATTATTTATTGATTCAATAAATAGTCTTATGTGATAACTAAAACTATCAGTACAGTAGTGAGTTAAAGCTTCAAAGTCACTATTGGCTAAATCAATCTTGTAGTGATCAACTAGTTCCTTTGCGGTCTGTAGCAATGCAGACTCACTCCATGTTTCGTCCTTCTGGCTAGCAACATTAATGTCTTTATGAGTACGCTTTATGCGTTTATTAAGATTTCTCATCCACCCAAACTGTTCATCAAAAATGGCCAATATTAGCAAAAGTACGAAAGCAAGTGCATGAACCATATTAGGCCAAACAACTACATATACAACAAAGGTTGCATACAAAATTGTAGACAGCCACAAAATTATTTTTGTTGATTTTTTTCGAAGCTTTGGTTGTAAGGCAAACCATACGACTCTGGTTACTCCATATCCTAAGATGGCAATTAAAGCAGCGGCAAGCATAATTACAAATTATAGCAAAGTGCTAGAGGTTTGATTCTAAATTAGACTTAATTATGTCATCGATCTTGCCATTTAGTAAGTCGTCAACGTTACTAGTTTCGTACTTTGTTCGCAAATCTTTGACTTGCTTATATGGATGAAGTACGTAACTTCTAATCTGATTTCCCCACTCTGCTGATTGGTTCGGTCCTTTTAGTTCTGAAACCTTTTCAGCATGTTGCTCAATCTGTAGTTGTGCAAGTTTTGATCTCAATATAGTCATAGCAGTTTCTTTGTTTTGCAACTGACTTCTCTCATTCTGAATGGCAACGACTATCCCAGTTGGTAGATGAGTTATTCTGACAGCAGAGTCAGTAGTATTAACAGACTGGCCACCATGCCCCCCACTACGATAAACGTCAATCTTTAGATCTTTTTCATCAATTTCTATCTCATCAGGTTCATCAATTTTTGGTATAACTTCAATCTTAGCAAAGCTAGTTTGCCTTAAGTTATCAGCATTAAAAGGACTCAGTCTAACTAATCTATGGACTCCGTGTTCGTGTTTTAGCATTCCAAAAGCATTGTTGCCATTAATTTCTATAGTTACACTTTTTATGCCAGCTTCTTCACCTGTTGATTCGTTAATCATCTTGACTTCATATTTATTTGATTCAGCCCAACGTGAATACATTCTGAGTAGCATTTGAGCCCAATCCTGTGCATCGGTTCCACCCGCCCCAGCATGTATGTTCATAATAATGTCGTGATCATCATATGGTCCCGAAAATTGTAAATCCTGCTTCATATTCTGGAATTGTTTTTGTAAATTTTTGTATTGTTTTTGCAAATCTTTTTCAAGACTATCATCATTTAAGTTAACCAGTTCTTGTAGATCATTTATTTCAGTTGTAATTTTATTCCAAGGTGAAGTCTTGGATTCGAGCTTACTTATTTGCTTCATTACTTTTTGAGCACTATCAGAATCCGTCCAGAAATCTGGCCCTTCTGAAATCATTTTTAGATCTGCGAGTTTTTGACTCAACTTTCTAATTTCCAAAGTCTTGCTGACTTT
>JAGQNP010000012.1 GCA_020428005.1 Candidatus Saccharimonadota bacterium | reverse complement strand
AGGTTTTTGGTGATAACGACTTTGTTCGTGAGGCGATCAGCTATACTGAGGAACACTTTGGTGATAATCCTGGTGAGAATGACTTTGTTTGGCCAACAAATCATGCAGAAGCTACCAAATGGCTTAATGACTTTGTATCGAATCGCCTTGATGACTATGAAACTTATGAAAATAGTATTAATGAATCTGCAAGCTGGATGTACAGGAGTGCACTTTCATCAAGCCTCAACATTGGTCTTTTGAGCCCGCAGCAAATTATTGATACAGCTTTGGATTATCATGCCAAAAACCCGATTAAATTGGGAAGCTTAGAAAAATTTGTCAGAAATTTATTGGGTTGGCGAGAATTTACTAGAGGTGAGTATTTGACCAAGACCAGTATTTTAAAATCAAACAACATTCTTGGTAGCAAACGAAGAATGACGCAAGAATGGTATGAAGGCGGTATTGGTTTACCTCCTTTTGACTCAATGATGAAGAAAATTAAACAACATGGCTATACATATCATCAGGAGCGTCGTGCAGTTGCAGGAAATTTGATGCTGCTAGCCGAAATTGACCCTAAAGAAATACATCAATGGTTTGCTGGGATGTTTGTTGATAGTTATGAATGGTCAACCATACCCGAAGTTTATGGTATGTCTCACTTTATTGATGGTATGTTTGCAGCTGAAGTCAACATTTTCCCATCTGATTACATACTAGATGTTAGTGACTATGATCATGGTGATTGGTGTGACACATGGGATGGCTTGTACTGGCGGTTCGTAGAAAAACATCGAGATCAGTTAAAAAATCAGACAGAAACAAAAGATTTAGTTACCAAATTTGACAAGATAGACTCTGACAAAAAGAGAGTTATTAGTTATCGGGCCGAAGACTTCTTAAATAAATACACAAAATAATGCAGAATCTATTCTCAATTCTAGATATCATCGCTCGTGCCGGTGGCGGTGGCTCCGGTGGCGGTGGAGGAGGAGGTGGCTCCGGTGGAGGAGGTGGCGACGGAGGAATCTTCGCACTTTGGGGTTACGGAGTTGGGCTGGTTTGTAAATACTTAATGAAACTTCCCAGACCAATAAACTGGATTATTACTGGTATTTTCTCAATAGTTGCAGTTATTTCCTCATTCTATTTACCGTTGGGATGGTTATTTGGCATTGCAGCAGCTGTTGGGGCATATTTGGGCGCAACAGGCAAATTGGACAACATGCACAATTTCATAAAAAGGCACGCAAAGATTAAAAGTAAGCTAAAAGAAGCTTCGCTAAATGACAGCCAATGGGATTGGGAAACTGTTAAGCCACAAGTAGAACAAATTTTTTATAAATTCCAGGATGACTGGGCAAACTTTAACTACGCAAGTTTTCAGACTTACATGATCCCGTACTACTACAAACGTACTATGTTACTGCTTGGGATATTGCAATCTATGGGGCGACAAAACAAAATGAGTGAAGTTAAAATTTTGCGAATTGTTCCGGTTGCGTTTCATGACGAAGCTGACGATAGCAGAGACACTCTTACTGTCGCTTTTGAGGCAAAAGCTAAGGATGAATTATGGGAAAATGGACAGAAGTTATACCAAGACAACAATACATTTATTGAAGAATGGGTATTTGTACGTAATCAGGAAGATAGCGCATGGATATTATCAAATATCGAACAGAATACTCGGACTAGGTGGCTTGAGCTTGGTAACCTACAAGAGTTTGCTAACCAAAATGGATTTTTCTACAGTGGCGACTTTGGTTGGCTACTCATGCCCAAGCGAGGTCAACTGTTTTCTAAGTCAAACTTCAAAAACTCTGATCTCAATAGCCACGTAGCAGGTGTATATAGAAATCTAATGGTGCAGTTTTATGTCTATGCTCCAATAAAAGAGCAATCACAAAATCGCTTCGTTATTGCTCAAGCTGCATTGCCGAAGAGCTATGGAAATATCGTGGTGCGTCGTAAACAACGGTGGTCATGGGGAGGCACAAAAGGTCTTACGAAAATTTCTATGGAATGGGGAGATTTTAACAAGATGTATGAAGTCTACGCTTCCGATATGGAAAGAGTAACTAGCTTTGAACTATTACACCCAGTATTCATGGAAAAACTGCATGCTTTGCCTTTCAAAACAAACATAGAAGTTGTTGATAATGTAGTCTATCTGTATACGCAGGATAAAGGTGCTTCTTATGAACAAATGTTATCAATACTTAACGATGCATTTGATGAGATGAAATTGTAGTTAACATATCGGCAAATACTTTGCACGTGGAAAAAAAGTTCCAACTGGGACTTCGTCAGACACTGGGTCAATATTAAATCGAACTGGATTTGTATCATCTGTTCGCCTAATTATTACATCAGGAACTCCAGTAAGATCTCTTGTAGCTTCCAATACTTTTTGCATTCCAGGTTGAAAGTCTAAGTCTATACAATAGCCACCAGCCTCCAAGCCATCTAATATTGTTTCTGTTTTTGGTTCTGCATCACTTCCTTCATAACTGCGCCAGCGAAATCGATCAAACGCTAATATCCCTCCAACTGCAACGCGATTTGCCATTTGCTCAAGAGTACCTATTGGTTCTATGAGGTGCCTTAGCATCCAACGACTAACAACAAGATTATACTTTGGCAAAAGGCCGGGTATTTCATCCATTGTCTCTGCATTAGCAACAAAATAATTACCATTTAATCTTCTTGTCAGATTTGTTATTTCAACCATTGCCATTTCTTTACGATAGTCGTAGGCGCTAATACCGTGCGCCACATCCTCATCACGCCAGCAACCACTGTTTGTAATAAATCCACCTGCGCCGGCACCTACATCTAGAGTAGAAATTTCATCAAAGTCTCTACGAAGAGCGACAACTAATTCAAATGTGGAGGTCGCGGGCATAAATTCATAGCTACTACCTAGACCATGATGAATGTATCCTGACGGAAATTCTGACTGCAGATATCTAAACGCGCAATCAATGGATTGATTAACTTGATCGGGTCTTCTTGTGTGCATTGGTTGCAGTTGAAGAGTCTCAGACATGATGATTAATATAACAGCTATTGTAAAAGTTTGTCTTCTTATGCTTATTCGTTCAAAATAGTTCATATGAATGACGACGATTGGAAACAAAAGCTAACCCCAGAACAATACAAAGTACTTAGAAAAAAGGGAACAGAGGCACCATTTAGTGGCGAATTTTTGGATCACAGTAAATCCGGTACCTATACATGTGTTGCCTGTGGTAATGAGTTATTTAAGAGTGACACAAAATATGAATCGAAAACCCCGGGACTCATTGGTTGGCCTAGCTTTGGAGATGTAATAGACAGTGGGGCAATAAAACTTCAGAATGATGATACGCTTGGTATGCAAAGAACAGAGGTAATTTGTGCAAAATGTGGGGGTCATTTAGGGCATTTATTTGACGATGAATTATCGCCAAATGGTAAACATTACTGTATTAATTCAGTTTGTTTAGGGTTTACACCACAATTGGATAAGAAGGACAGTGGAAAGTAACGATTTAAGAAACAGATTCAAAATTACAAGGGACGATCATGAATCAAGTTCTGGGCAGTCTTTAGAGTCACCGGAAATAGTAATCGATGAGGATATTGAGTTACCTGATATGAATACTAAAAACCAACCAAAAAAATCCAAGAAAAATACAAACAGAAAAAGATTTATTTTTATAATCATAGGAATTTTAGTTCTATTTATAGGCATATTCTGCTACTGGAGGTTTTTCAGTGTCAATAATGTCGCTCATAACAACAATGCCACTCAGGTACAAAAACCAGAATCCTCAAACAAGCAACAACAGAAAAAAACTACAGTCCGTTTGGTTGCAACAGGAGACATGATTGCTCACGATACAGTATTGGCTGAGGGAAAGAAAGCTGACGGAACTTATGACTTTAGTCCAATGCTGGCTAATATGAAGCCTTTCTTTGACAAATCAGATGTCAATTTTTGTAATCAAGCTACACCAGCAGGTGGAGAAAGCTTTGGTTACAGTGGTTACCCAATTTTTAATGCACCCATCGAATGGCCACGCGCCATAGAGGGAGTTGGTTGCAATGTTATAAATATCGGTACCAATCATACAAATGACAAAGGTCAGGGTCTAGTTGACGCTACTGTAGCTGCTTGGGACGGAAGACCAGTTCTAGCGGTTGTTGGTGCAAACAGAAATGCTGAAGAACAAGCCAAAATTAGATATTTTGAAAAGGATGGAGTCAAGTTTGCTATAGTTGCATATTCAACTTATTCTAATACACCAATAAGCAATAGCTTCGCAATAAATATGTATGATGCAATTACTGCAAAAACACAAATTTCAGAAGCTAGAAATAATGCCGATGTTGTAATTGTAAGCATGAGGTGGGGAACAGAATATTCATCGGATATTAACACATTGCAAGATAATATAGCTCAGGAGCTATCTGATGCTGGTGCAGATGTCGTATTAGGCCATGGGCCACATGTATTAGAACCAGTAAAAAAGCTAAAGGGTTTGAACGGGCGTGATACATACGTTTGGTTTTCTCTCGGTAACTTTTTGAATACCCAAATTGAAACTGAGGCACTTATAAGCGGATTTGCGATTATGGATATTGATGTTGAATCCAAACAGATAGCTGAGCCAAAGTTTATGCCAATTTATATGCACTATGAATGGTCTGCTGCTGACAAGGCATCTAATAATCTTTTGGCGCGCCATAATTTAGCAATGTATCCGTTAGATCAAGCTACTGAACCAATTAGTAGATCACAACTGGGAACGACAGTGGAAGAACAAACTGACAGGGTAACTAAACTACTCAATACATACACACCAATCAAAATTATTGAATCAAATCAATATTAATTAGATTAAATATGCTTATGCTTGTGTAATTTTTATTCGAATGCGATCATTATTCAATGATTGATGTTGAGGGGGAACTTTTACCTACAGACGTTATTGATGAGAGCCAAGCAAGCCTTATTGATTTTTTGAACTTAAATGGAGTAGAAGTTGTTGGTTTAAGAGAGGGTGGTCTCGTCGACTGTTATGTGCCAGTCGAGTTAATAGATAACGAAGAAGTGCCAGTAAAAGAGCACTATGTTGAATCGCTTGCTGCACAAATGGATAGAGAAGCCGAGAAAAAGGGAGGAGCAGGTCAACTTACTCCAGTAGTTCTTGGGCTGATTGAAGGTGAATCCTTGTTGAAAATTGTAGATGGTTTTCATAGATCTGCAGCACAAAAAAGACGTGGCCAATCGCAGATATATTCCACGGTTATGCATAGCGATTGGGATGACCTCTACGATACTAGGATTTTTACTGCCAAAGATCACGCGCAAGTGCGCTTTTCTAGAGTTGTTATTTGGATGAAAGAAATATGGGAACTATCACCATTCTCTGAACATATGACGCTAGAACAAGCAGTACTATTACAAAGATTTGATAGTAGCGGTGCAAGACTAACTGCTGATACTGAAGTAGTCGAGGGGGCAAAGGAGTGGGTTAGTAGAAAAGAAACACAATGGGACATTGCTGCATTAACAATTCGCGATTATATAAAGATTTCAGAAACAGTTGATCCAGCACTTGTTGAAGCGACAAGAGAGAAAAGAAGCAGTCATGAACTTGCTGCGCCAACCCAAGATATTATTAAGGTTTTTTCTCAAGAGATTCCAAACAATTATGAGCTGCAAAATATTGTTTTAGATGCTGCCAAAGCACGCAATTTAAAGACAGCTTTGGTAAGAGCTGTGTGTGATGTTGTTAGTGGATGCGAAAGCAATGCGGAAGCCGCTAGAAAGATACAAGAAATTGAGTGGGATAAATTGGAGCCAAAGACAAAAAAGCAACAATCAGCACGTATTTTTAACTCCAATGACCCAAGACTAGTAGGTGGGCGCACATTAGAAGGTAGTCACACTGAGATTACGAAAACAATAGAAAGAATAAACAAGATAATTGAATCAGGGGAACCTTTAAGCGCTGAGCAGGCTGCAAAACTTCAGGAACTACAAGCGAAGATTGAAATTATCAAAGTTAGCTTAGGTAGATTAGCAACAAGAGTATCTGATTTGCAGGATTTGGCCCCTGAATCGGATACTCAAAAAGACGAGTTACAAATACCAGCTAAAAAAACAGCTACTACAAGCCCTTCTTCAGATTCAAGGGCAACCAAACCTATCGCAAAGTCGTCTCGCTCTTTGGGTACAGATTTGCCAAGATCAAGAGTTGACACAAGACCAGGCAGAAGTAGTTCAGGTGGTAGATCAATGAGGTCAAGTTCTGATCATTTTGAAGAATTCGAAAAAGAACTGAAAGCATATTTAAATGGTAGATCTCCAGATGGACCTATTATATCTACACGTTCAGAAGCAAGAAGGGCCAAGAGGATTATTGAAGAAGGTAATTTCAAAAACAAGAAGCGTTTAGAAGAAGTTCGTGGTGACATTGATGAAGCACGTTCTGCCAGACCATCTCGTTAAAAAGAGGGTCAATTTATTCCAAAAAATTCTTCCATTGTTTGGCCGGTTGTTTGAAGTTCAGTTGCTAATTCTACTCCAACATAACGTAGATGCCATGGTTCATATTGATAGCCTGTAATTGATTCTTTGCCATTTGGATAACGAACCACAAAGCCGTATTTGTATGAATTATTCTTAACCCATTGTCCTTCAGGTGTATTTTCCCAACATATTTCCAAGTGGCAATTTTCACCAACGCTCGTAGCATCAAACGATAATCCAGTTTGATGTTCACTTGTCCCTGGACGGGCACTGTAGCGATCGGCTGCTTCCTGGCCGTCTTGAGCTACATAACTATCATAAAATTGCTTTTGTAAATCGTAGGATCGATAACCGCTCCCAAACACTAAAGTAATACCATCAGTTGTGGCTGCTTTGAACATTTCAATTAGTGCTGGCTCGGCAGTTTTTGAAAATTGCATTTGTTCAGCATTTGAACCTAGGCGTAGTTTTACATCAGGCACTATTAAATCTGACGGTACGTAACCATCGGGCAGAGGCCTATTCTTATTTACTATCCACCATATGCTACCAGGCTCGTCGATTGAGTACTTTGTTTTATCAAACCCAGTTGGCGGGTTTGTTTCAGATTCATTAATATTATTTGAGTCCAATTGGGAAGTAGAATTTGTATTGGTCTGGTTCTTTCTATAACCAAAATAATAAAAAAACCCGACAATTATTAACGCAATGATTATTACTGGCAGCAGTATTTTAGTCTTGGACATAATTGTAGTATACAGACTAAACCTTACGGTATACTAAGGAAAATGATTGATAAAACAATAAAGCCAACTAAACTACTTTGGGTTGATTTAGAAATGACTGGACTTAATCCAAATCAGCACGTCATTATTGAAATTGCAGCAGAGGTTACAGATTTCGAATTCAAAACACTTGCCTCATATGAAGCTCTAATAAACCAACCTGAGGAAGTTTTAGCACAATCTAATGAATGGGCAGCTGCACAGCATTCCAAGAGCGGTTTATTAGATAAACTAAGAAAAGAAGGAAGACCTGAACAGGATGTTATGCATGAGTTTGTCGGGTTTATTAAGGCCCAATTTGCCGATGAGCCGGCAATTTTAGCCGGGAACTCGATACATAACGACAGACTCTTTATCAGTAAATGGTGGCCGGATGTCGATGCATTACTACATTATCGAATGTTTGATGTAACGACTCTTAAAATATTAATGCAGGGTAAATATGGTTATGAGTATGAGAAAAAGGATGAACACCGTGCTTTTGATGACATACAGGCCTCAATAGCTGAACTTCAGAATTACCTAGATAGACTTAAAAATGGATCATAAAACAGTAGAAGAATACGTCCTAAGTATGCCTAACTCCAGGTTGGATTATCCGTTCGGAGAGGATGTGGCTGTATATAAAGTAGGCGAAAAAATGTTTGCCCTAATACCAGAAAACAAAAAGCCAATAAATATTAGTCTTAAGTGTGATCCTAAGCTCTCGGAAGTTTTAAGGGAAAAATATGAAAGCGTTATGGAAGGCTATCATTTAAACAAGAAACATTGGAATACAATCGTACTCAGCGGACAATTATCTTGGGAAGAAGTCCAAGCACTGATAAGACATAGCTACGATCTAGTCGCCGGTATAGACGAACCTGTTCCAGACGTTAGTTAGATTTTTCGTCTAGACCAGCTAGTGTTGCGGCATTTTTAAACTGAGATTCTAAAGCTGATTTAGTTTTTTTGGAAGGATTGTTCTTATAAGCAGTTTGTACAGCTTTGGCGTATTTAGTCAAGTCTGCTCGTAGTGTTTCTAGAAATACCTCATCAAAATTATTGGCTTGTTCGGCAGCAGTTAACTTTTCATCAGTCTTTTTATTAGGTCCACCAATTGTCTTAGAATCGGTTTTAACACCGAGTTTTTTCAATGCATCTTGAAGTTCGGATTGCTCACTTGTCAGGGTAATTTGTGTTGTTACGGCCAGATTTCTTGCCTCAGTTGTTGTAGATTTCTTTATGCCTATCTCAGAGACCCTTATAAGCTCTTTTTGTTGGTAAACCACGTCTTTTAGCTGTTCTTTTCGAGCATTTTCTCCACTGTTTAGCACGCTGGAGCCTATGGACAAAAAAGCAATCAGAATAACAAAAACTCCTAAAAACAGAAGAATTTTTTGGGCTTTCCCACCTCCACTAGGTAAGCTAAATTTCTTTTTTGGTGGAGCAGATGGATTTGTAATAAATTCGTATGGATTATGCTGAGGCATTTGTGACGGATCAATGGGTGGTGGTGCCGGCGATGGATTATTTGGCTGCATAACCATAAGCATACTTCTTATAGGGTGCGTGTACAAGTACATGGTATATGCTCGTGCTTTTAAGTAAGAAGTTGGCGTACAATGTTATCTATTAGATATGGATGCAATTGAGGAAGTAAAATCTAGACTGAATATTGAGGATGTAATAGGTGAATACATCCAGCTTAAACGTGCAGGAAGAAATTTTCGTGGTTTGAGTCCTTTTACTTCTGAAAAAACCCCAAGTTTTATGGTAAGTCCAGAAAAACAAATCTGGCATGATTTTAGCTCTGGAAAAGGTGGTAATGTCTTTTCTTTTGTTATGGAAATGGATGGTCTTGATTTTAAAGGTGCACTAGAGCAATTAGCCAGAAAGGCAGGGGTTGATTTAGATCAATACAATAGTAATGGTTCAAAAACCTTGAGCAGAGATAAAGAGCAGGTGTATGAAGCCCTTGAGCTCGCCGCTAAGTTTTATCAAAAACATTTCACAAAGAACGCAAGGGCGTTAGAGTATGTTCTCAAACAAAGAGGCTTTAATAAAGAGACAGTTTTAAAGTTCAAATTAGGTTATTCTCCAAATACTGGAAATGCTTTGGTTATTTTTCTGAAATCTAGGGGTGTTTCAGAAAAATGTATGAAACAAGCTGGATTGACAACCAGTAGGGCTAGTGGTCTTTCTGATATGTTTCGAGGGCGAATAATGATTCCTTTATGCGATCAACAAGGAAAGGTGATCGGGTTCACGGCTCGCTTGTTGAATAACGAAGCAAATGCACCAAAATATATCAATACTCCCCAGACAATTGTTTATGACAAAAGTCGTCATGTATTTGGACTTGCTAACGCAAAAGAGGCTATTAGAAAACAAGGCTTTGGAATTATGGTCGAAGGTAACCTGGACGTTATCTCAAGTCATCAAGCTGGCATTTTAAATGTTGTGGCAACTGCCGGTACAGCATTAACTGAGTCACAGCTAAAAATACTCAAGAGATTTGCTGGAGAAATTAAACTGGCCTTTGATCAGGATAGGGCAGGTATACAGGCTGCAGAAAGGGCATTGCCTATAGCCTCTAAAACGGGTGTAAATCTATCAGTGATAACAATTCCTGAGGGTAAGGATCCGGATGAATTGATAATGAAAAGCCCAAAACTATGGGAAGATGCAATTAGCAGTTCTAAGCCAGCATTAGATTGGTTGATTGATCTTTACAAGGATAAACTTGACCTTGAGACGGCAACGGGCAAAAGCCAGTTCAGCAACATTGTCATGAATGTTATTCGTGAGCTTTCTGATAGTGTTGAACAAGAACATTACATAGAAAAGGTTGCAGAAATAATTGGCGTAAGCAAGGAAGCTTTGTTATCTAAAATGAACACTTCAGACACAAAACAAATAACAAGAAAAAAACCAAAGTTAAACCAAGAAAAAAGTGATAATAACTTTGATCAAGTAAAATATCAAAATCAGCTTTTAGCTCTGTGTTTGATGAGGCCAGGGCTTCGAAAATATTTAGAATACGTAGAAGATAATATGCTTCAAAATAGTTCATCTGTTAAATTGTTTGACTTTTTGAAACAAAACCCAGATTTTGACGGGGATATAGATAAACTTAAGGATTTGAAAAATATTATTGATTATGTCAAAATGTTAGTACTTCAATACGAGGAGTTGTACCAGATGCTCGATAGTACAGAGCAGATTTATGAAGCTGAAAGATTGCAGGTCCGCCTCGTAGAAAATTATGTAAAGAATCAAAAAACCTTATTGGCCGAACAGATGGAATTGTCCAATGAAAAACAAACTAATCAATTATTAGAGAAGGCCAAAATATTGGATGCCCTCTTGAAAAAATCTAAGGAGTTAGTACATGGCAGATGATCCAGATAAACAACAGATAAAAAGTGACCTGATTGAACTTGCAAAGAAAAACAAGAAAATAACGCAAAAAGAGATTTTTGCTAAGATTCCAGATACACCAGAAAATATTGATATATTAGATAGTCTGTATACGGAGTTGGCAGATCTTAACATCGAGGTTCAAGCATCTGATGAGCCTTCAATTGAGTTTAGTGATGAATGGGCAGACGATGATGATGAAGAGGAAGTTAACCTCAATGAATCAGCATACCTAGATGATATTGCAGACGACTCAGTCAGGTTGTACCTTAGGGAAATCGGTAAGATCCCGCTTCTTAATGCAGAAGAGGAACTTGAACTTGCTCAACGTGTTGTAGCTGGTGACAAAAGGGCTAAAGATAAGATGGCAGAGGCAAATATGCGTCTAGTTGTATCTATAGCTAAGCGCTATGTTGGACGTGGGCTTGATTTGCTTGATCTAATTCAAGAAGGAAACACTGGTTTACTCCGTGCAGTTGAGAAGTTCGATCCTGATAAAGGATTTAAGTTTTCAACGTATGCAACTTGGTGGATTCGACAGGCAATAACTAGGGCTATTGCGGATCAAGCCAGAACGATACGTATTCCTGTTCACATGGTTGAAACTATAAATAAATTGCTTAGAACACAAAGACGACTAACCCAAGAACTAAATCGTGAGCCAACTAACGAAGAAATTGCCAAAGCGATGGAAATTGATGTTGATAAAGTTGAACACATAATGAAGATCAAGCAGGATATATCTAGTCTTGATGCTTCAGTTCGTGACGATGAGGAAGACTCGGTTCTCGCAGACTTTATTGAGGATGAAGACACAGTTTCACCCGAAGAATCAGCAACAGGACAATTATTGAAGGAACACGTTAAAGAAATGCTTGGTAGTTTGACAGAAAGAGAGCAAAAGATTCTGAAGCTTCGCTTCGGATTAGAAGACGGTAAAAGTCACACTCTTGAAGAGGTTGGACAAGAGTTCAGTGTTACTCGTGAGCGTATTCGGCAGATCGAAGCTAAGGCTCTTGCTAAACTTCGAAAGCACAAAGACTCTAAGAAGCTTCACGATTACATAAAGTAGATGTCACTTACTAACATATTATTCTTTGTATTTTTACCGAGTATCATAGCTTGCTTTGTACTTATTCCGTATATTTATCTCAAAAATCGAAAGAAGGACAAGTAAGTGAAAATATTTGGTATAGGTGGAACAAATGGAGCTGGCAAAGATTCTGTTGGTGAAATGCTAGCCGAACGACACGGTTTTCTATTTGTTTCTGTTTCAGATTTACTTCGTGAAGAAGCCAGAAAACGTGGTTTGGCGATCGAAAGAGAAGTCCTAAGGACAATTAGTGCAGAATGGAGACGCGAATTTGGCTTAGGTGTTTTGGTTGACCGTTCAGTTGAATTAGCCGAAAAAGGTAAATACAGTGGTGTTGTAGCAGTACCTATGCGCAATGTGGGTGAGGCAAAAAGAGTACATGAATTAGGCGGACAACTTATTTGGATTGATGCTGATCCAAAAATTCGGTATGAACGTATAACTTCTAGACTTAGAAGTGCTGAAGACAAGAAAACATTTGAAGAATTTCTCAAAGAAGAGCAAGTAGAAATGACACAATCTGGTGATGAGGCTACTCTAAACATGACTGGTGTTAAAGATATTTGTGATATTTTTCTAGAAAACAATGGGGACGATATCGAAGTCTTTAAGGATGAAGCAGAAAAGGCGCTAGGTTTTTAAAGTATACTTATAGAGTTATGCCAAAAGTTTCTAAACAGGATAAGTTTACAAAAAAACTTACTCAATACAAACGCGAGATAAACGTTGATATTAAAACGTACTCAAAATATGTTCAACAAACTACTCTACAAAATTATGGCAAACATTCTCGTGTTGGTGCAGATGCTTACATTGATATTCTAAACAGAGGTGGAAAGCGAATCCGAGGCAGTCTCGTAATGGTTGGCTACGAAATGTCTGGTGGGACGAATCACGATATGATTTTGCAGGCTGCACGGGCTGTAGAAATGATACATGCTTACGTATTAATATTGGACGACATTATGGATCGTTCACAAACACGTAGAGGTGGCGAAGCAGCCCAGGTGGCTATGGCAAACTACTACACAAAGCATGTTTTCGGTGATGATAAGCAGCATTTTGGCGAATCAATAGCTGCGACCTCAGCACTTTTAGGTAATCACGGTGCACAAATGATAATGGCCAATTTAGATGCCCCTGCCCAGTTAAAACTGAATGCTATTAGTATTCTGAATCGCGGTATGAATATTACAGTTCATGGACAACTTAACGATGTTTTTAATCAGGTTGTTGGTGAAGTTGATGAGCGTGCTGTTAATAATGTTACTGAATGGAAGACCGCACACTACACATTTCTTAACCCATTACACATTGGCATGATTTTGGCGGGAGCTGATTGTCATTCAACGGATGCAATAACGGATTACGCTATGAATATGGGTAGAGCTTTCCAGCTAACTGACGATATTCTTGGTACTTTTGGAAACGAATTTGATGTAGGTAAATCACCACTCGATGATATAAGGGAAGGTAAAAGAACCTTGTTGATTATTCATGCATTGAAACATACATCAGAAGCTAACAACAATTTTCTTATTCAAATGCTTGGAAATCAGAAAATAACACTTAGCCAATTTGATCGTTGCAAAGACATTATTATTGAATCTGGTGCTCTTGAATATTGCCAAAATAAAGCTAAACACTACATTAATCTGGCGCAAAAATCACTAAACAAAGAATCCAAACTATGGTCACAAGATGGAATTAGGTTCTTATCAGGAATGACTGACTACTTGTTACAGAGAACCACATAGTTGCAATATACATAAAAAGTAGTATAATAATCTTAAATTAATTCGGGAGTTTTTGATGGCAAATCTTGCTGATACTGATCTTTCTAATTTTGAGCTATATGAATTATCTCAGGAGCCACATTGGGTTCATGAAGTTGCTGATGGTGTTATTTCAGAAATAGCTGAAGTATTCGATGTGGTTTTAAGTTCTGAAACTAATTCAGATGAATTAGGTAGATTAGTTGGTGCAGTTGGTACAAGTAAAGTTCTACAGGAAAACATTGGTCAAGTTCAGGAAGTGCTGGATAGAGAAGGTAGTGCAATCGATATTGCTGCTGACTGGGTAGTGCGTTCTGGTGTACAGAAAGCGCTCGATAGAAGTTTATGGACACCAAGTCTGACTACACCCGATGACGCGATGATTATTATGACTGGCGCAGTTGCAAACTGGCAGGATAGGGGCGCAAAACTTTTAATTGAGCGCGTAGCTGCCGGCCACGAAGCTGGTTTTGTTAGCTATCCAGTCGGTAATAGATTAATGGATTCACCAACAGAGATTACAAATCCAAATGTGGTGGCTTTTCATGAAGCGTACGGTGCTTTACCGACGGAATCACAATATGCCGAGGATGTTGTCGCGCCTAGGCTCGTTGAGAATGGCTACGATGTATTTATGCATGCGAAGCAGATGAAAAGTGGGGATGAAATTGCTTCAGAATTTGTTAAAAGTGACTTGAACTATTCTTCAATAGCAAATGGTCAGTATGTATTCGTGCGAGTTGCTAATGCCGGAATTCAATTAGCTACACAGTTCAGGAAAGCTATGAAAAATTCGAGACATGGTTTTGATATTGGTCCAGAAAATCCTCAGGTTTATATTGTGACTGATGAACTTCCAATAGCAAGGACTGATGAGCAATCAAAAGATCCAGCAAATTTCCAGAATCCTATGACTGCTATACGGCAAGTTGCACTTACAGCAAAACTCTTACAAGAAGTTATAGAATCACAAAGATAAGGTAGTTATTTTCCCATGTCCGGACATAATCACGAGCATGGAGAAGAAGTTTCTAAAAGACTTCTAGGTCAGGCCACGTTAGTTAATGGAATAATTGGGGTAGCTGAAATAGTTGCAGGAACGCTCAGTGGAAGTAGCGTTTTGCAGGCTGATGCAGTACATAATGCCGTGGATACCAGCATGTATGGTCTCAAATGGCGACTTTCAGGTAAGGAAAATCCAGAGAAAGTCAGGAGATATAGGAAATGGATTATGAGCGCTATTTGCTTAGGATCATTAGCTGTCGGAGCCAAGGCTACTTATGAACTTGCTACGGAGCAATATGATGAGCCGCCTGCCGCGGCAGTGGGTGTGGCAGTTGCTGCAGGGGCTGCCAATATAACCGTAGCCAAAAGACTACATGCAACTCGTCATGGTGCAGAAGGTGTACATCACGATGGTCTGCGTCATGCGGCAAGTGATGCATTCAGCTCAATAGTAACAATTTCCTCAGCAACTTTAGCCTACAAAGGTTATGAGGTTGCTGATCCGTTAGGGGCATTGGTCACTACAGGAATTACCGTCAGTATGAATTTTCCAACAACAAACAGATTGGGCTCTGAGGCTAACTTTGATGAACCTCTTTGTGAAGATCAATAACATTGTCCCTATGATCCTGTTTGCCGAATCTGCCCATCTCACGAAATACTACAAAAATTGCTCCGGCAACGAGGGCTGTTACCCAATCCCATCCATTTAGAGGTGCTGCTCTGAAAAATGGTGATACCCAAGGGTTATATACAATATTAGCTATACAAAATAATGATAATCCTATGGCAAATATAAACTTAGGATTATGGAATTGGTATTTACTAAAAATGCCTTTAGTCGTTCGCAAATGTAAGATGTTAAATAGTTGACATATCATTATGGTCACATAAGTTAAAGTCGTAGCTTGCATGTGCATAGGTGAATTATATTCTGCAAGTGAAGGATTGATACCTCTGCGAACAAAGAAGAACAAGAAGTTCGCAAATGTAATCGTACCTATTAGCAAACCCACCCAAATTACGTCACGCATCGTGTTTTTATTTAATATGTGCTGTTTAGGATCACGTGGTTCGTCACTCATCACTTCGCCTTCAGCTTCATCCCAACCCAGAGCGACCATAGGGAATAGTTCTGCGATTAGGTCTATGGCTAGTATTAACATCACTGTTATAGCAATAGGTGTAGAGAACATTGCTGCTGCAACTAAACTCGCGAGGTTAATAACTAACTCGGATGTATTGGCACAAAAGGCCACGAGAGTTATTTTCTTGATATTCTGAAAGATTATACGACCTTGCTGAACGGCTCCAACCAATGTTTTGAAGCTGTCGTCTAGTAGTACAATTTCGGCTGATTGTTTTGCTACATCAGTTCCTGTAACGCCCATAGCAACACCAATATCTGCGCGTTTAAGGGCAGGTGCGTCATTTATTCCATCTCCAGTTACAGCCACAATGTTGCCATTGTCTTTTACGAGTCCGACAATTCTTAACTTATCCTCCGGACTTACGCGACTAAATATTATATTCCCACTGAGTACTTTGTTAATTATCTCCTCGTCATTAACTTTTTGTAGCTCATTGCCAGTAATGATTTGAACACCATGTTTCTCACTAATAAGACCTGCCTTCTCGGCTACTGCTTTGGCTGTAGTGGCATAATCACCAGTAATAATAGAGACTTTTATGTGAGCTTTTCTAGCTACTTCCATAGCTGCGGGAACTTCTTCACGAACGGGATCAACCATAGAGACCATACCAAGGTAAGCAAGTTTTGATTCAGCCTTTTCCATGCTCAAGGAATCAACGTCTTCTTTTTCGTCAACGATACGATATGCAAGGGCTAAGTTACGCATGGCTTTCTTAGCTAATTCCTCATTCTTATCCAGAACAAATTTTTTGTCGGCAGATGTTATTTTTCTGACTTTACCGTTATCCCAAATCTCAACCGAGTTATTAAGAATACTTTCAGGAGCACCTTTTACAAAAACATAGTTTTGTTTTTTATCTCCCCAAGGTCGTATGGAGCTCATTAATTTTCGTCCAGAGTCAAAAGAAAATTGCTTTTCTTCTTTGTATTTTTCCTCAATTTCATCGATATTTATCCCAGCCTTGTTAGCGAGAGTTATCAGGGCACCTTCTGTAGGATCCCCGATGCAATACCAAGTTGCATGTTCATCATCAGGAGCACTTATTTTTGCGTTGCTGGCAAATACACCAGTTACAAAAAACATAGATAGATCACCGAGCTTTTTTGCTGATAAATTCTTATTGTCATGCTGAATATTGCCTTTTGCTTCATATCCACTACCGGTAACTGAATACATATTTTTACCAATAATTAATTGCTCTACGGTCATCTGATTTTTTGTTAGAGTACCAGTTTTATCTGTACAAATAATACTGGTAGCACCAAGTGTTTCAACAGAAGACAGCTTTTTAACAAGAGCTTTATCGTTCACCATTTTCTTTGCAGCTTGAGCTAGAATAGTGGCAAATGCAGCTGGTAGACCTTGAGGAACCAGTGACATTGCGATTGCAACTGCTAAGAGAAAGCTTTCCTTAGCCCCAAGATCTACTTTGAAGGCGATCAATAATAATATAATGAACAGAAGTACAATTGCCTTAGTAACCTTTGTAGAAATGTTATTCATTTCCTTTTGAAGCGGACTTTCATCTACTACGGTATCGGCGCTCAGGTTAGCTATCCTACCTAGCTCGGTATTCATTCCGGTAGAGTGAACTACGCCGTATCCCTTACCAGTCGCTACAGTTGTACCCATATATACCAAGTTGTATCTGTCCCCAATTGGCACGGTACTCTTAATTAAATCAGTGTTTTTCCTGCATGGGTTAGATTCACCAGTTAGCGCAAAATCGTTAGTTGATAGCTCGGACGATTCAATTATTCGCATGTCAGCTGGTACAGAATCTCCCTCTTCTATATAGACAATATCGCCGGGCACTAGATCGACTGAGGCAATTTCTTCAACCTTTCCATTTCTAACTACCTTTGCTACAGGAACTACTAGTTTCTCCAGGCTTTCCATTATTTTTTCGGCTTTATATTCTTGCCTAAATCCCATGTATGTATTCAGGAAAACAATGGCTAGGAGGGCAATACCAACTCTGGGGTCTTCGAAAGCAAATGAAACAATACTGCTTATTATCAGCAGAAATATCATTAGATCTTTGAATTGGCGACCGTATTTTACATACCAAGGATCTTTATGAAATTCTTTAAGTTTATTTGGTCCTATTTCGCTAATTCGCCGACTTACTTCTTTTGTCGTCAAACCATAACGGCTTGAATCCAGGTCCCTATAGGTTTCCTCGACGCTTAGCTGATAGTAATTTTTGTCTAACTTTTCTCCCACCCTATACCTTTACGAAGTTAAAATCCATTCAACAACAATTTTCTTCAGTTTTCTGTATTCTTCCTCTTCAAATTGCATATTCGCAATACAGAAACGTTTGCTTGCCATGTGCGAACAAAACATACATTCATACATGTCGTAACAATCGTTCAAGAATAGACTATTAGCGACCTTTCCGGACCATATAATATTAAAGCTGTTGCTACATTCTTTTGAATCCTCAATACGAATTGAATAAGTTGTGGTGTTGGATCGCTGAGAACATGCAACATATTCCAATCTATGACTATCGATACATGCGAAAATATTCTTAGACAAATGAACATCCGTAGAACGATATACGTTCTGTGAGTTATATACATTGTCAGATTCATGAACATGGTCTGATTCAATTTGTCGTTCTGTACTAGTGTAGTTTGTTTCATTCCAGGCAGCTAGTATGTCCTCCATTGTATTTAAGGGACGCTTTGGTATTATCCAGTCATCAATATCGTTGCGTTTTCGAGCATTGTTTAGGGTAATGAACTTGGTTGGGTTAAGAGATTGTGCCCAGGTTTTTGTGCCATCCGTAGAGTCAATAACTTCTTTTGGCAATTTGATGTCAAAACCAAATTTTTGCAGAAATTGCTCAGGTGTAAAAGGATTCTTGTATCCAAAAACGTTGGCGCAAATTTTATCTAGAATGACGGGCAGATCATCCATTACTCTTAACCTTCTTTCTCTTATTTACTATCTCGCGACTTGATGATTGTGAAGCTAATATACTTGCCAAATTGCCAGATCCAAAACCGCTGTTAACATCAACTTCGCCAGCAGATGAGATCGGTGTTAATTCTACTTTGCTAGTGGCTTTTGTTTCCTCTAATTTCACATTAGTCTTAGAAATTATCTTTGCTAGTTTGTCAGCTTTTTTGGCTTTTTGTTCCTTAGTAGTTCTTCTTTCAACTGGATCAATCTCTGGATTATTCAGCATTGACAATTCTCCCTCTGGGTTTAGAGGGGAACCTTCAAAAGTTGGACCTGCAGTCTCTGTATTACTTTGTGTGTCGTTTATAATTGTGGTTGTAGCATATCCAGAATTATTATCTGTCGAAGAGGTAAATGTTGGCACATTTGGCTCGGTACTGCCTTCAACAAATTTAGCCACCTTTGGTGCTTCTACCGGCTTGGCAGCCTCAAGTTCCTCCGCGGCAATTTTTATACGTTCGTCACCAGATCCAATATCGAGTGTTCGAGCCTTGAATACTGGTACTATTTGACCATTAGCGGATACACGAACTAGGCATTCACGAGGATGAAGCTCGGTCATGAATCGCTTTTTCAGGACCTCTTCTTTAATGCCTTTTTTATGTTCTTCCTCAACAATTTCTTTTGGAATATCAATGTTCAGGTTACCGATTAAGCCTTCGGCGTCTTCCTCAGAAACGCGAAACACATAATAGTTATAAACATTTGAATAGATAGCATCCTTAAGGGATTTTTCTACCTGACCAAAGTATTGCTGGGTAAGAATTATAAATAGGTTATACTTACGTGCCTCGGCCAAAATTGAAGCCATTGCTGGGTTTTGAACAACTGATACTTCATCAACTATCAATATGATTTTTTCATTAAATGTTTTTGCTTGAGCTAGAAGAAATATTTGCTGCATCAAAATACCAGCAGCAGTTTTTACAACTTTTTCACCCATGCTTACTTTGTTCAGAGAGAAAACTGTTAAGAAATTGTCTTGGATAGCTTTTTGCAACGATAACTCGTTTTCGCCAACTAAGCCTGGTTGCAATTGCATCTCGTCAACTAGGGAAATAATCGGCAAAACTGCCTCTGTGTAATGAGTAGTGCGAATTTCGTTAAAGTCAGTAGCAAAAAACTGTTCGATATTTGGTGGTATATGTCCGGAGACGTGCTTCATTATCTGGTTGCGTAGTTCCAGCTCGGTCAAAAATCTCTTTAGGTAGCCTAATGACATTGATTGGCTGACAAATAATACATAAAGACTGAATCTTAAAACTCGTTCAACCTTTGGATTAAACTGGTCACCGAGTAGTGACTTCATAAGTGTTGTTGTCAATTCTGTAGATGCAGAAACGTCGGTCTTGGCTGAGTCACCAAAAAGTTCTGGTGCAGAATCGCCAGAGAAATCTATGACTTGAGATCCGTCGATGCTTTTCATATCCTTTCCAAGTGCAGCATGTGGATCAATAATCAAAACACGATAGTTATTTCTGACCTCGGATTTACCTATACGGTCCACAAGTAGTTCTATGAACTTTGACTTACCACTACCACTTGCGCCAATAATGAACGAATGTTTATCGAACTCGTAATCCATAAGATTTAGATAATAATCCTGTGCAAAATAAGGGAATGTGTTAACGGCTAGCAGGGCATTACTATCTGTTGAGCTAAGAATTGGTAGAGCTTTTTCTATATTTATATACTTAGGAAACTCTTTCTTTAAGTACCGAGCATTTTCGTCAAAGTTTACCTGTAGTAGGTGTGCTGGGAATGTAAGCATTGTTTTTTTGTTAACCGTGTAATGTCCACCAGGGTTTTTAAAGTAAAAATCAAGTTTTGTATAGGTCTTCTCCGCATTAATTCGACGGCATCTGAGAACAATAGTTTCCAACTCTTTTCCGCGTTTTAAACTGAATTTTTCCCTAAGGTCCAGCAGATTTCCGCCAGGCACATATCTCACTAGTCTTTCGGCTGTTTTTGTTTCTGGGATAGGGCATTCATCTTCGCTAATTGGTCTGAGAACTCCTATATCAATGTTGTTACTGAGGACCCCGAGGTCACGATCAGCAATTACGAAATATCTAACAACGCTTTCTTTTATTGTCATAATTATCTGACACTGATTCATGTAGCCAATATGTGCCGTTAGAGTTGTGAAGAATTGTTGCCATTGGTTTTTTTCGGCAACATTAGATTTTAGGTACAATTCAAAGCAAAATTTCATACAGATACTAATTCTCTATAACAGAGTATACTAGATATATGGGCGAAGTGGAGAATAAAAAGCTTGTTGTTATTGATGGTAAGTCCGTTTTTTATCGCGGCTACTATGCAATGCCCAATCTTAGTACTAAGGATGGTACACCAACGGGTGGCGTATATGGCTTCGCAGTCATGGCGCTTGAGGTAATAAAGCGCCTAAAACCAGATTATGTTTGTGTTGCCTGGGACAAGCCCAAAACTAATATTCGTAAGCGACTTGAACTGTACCCCGAATACAAAGCAGGCCGCAAGCCAGCTCCACCTGATTTCTATGATCAGATTCCAATACTTCATGAGCTTTTAGATGCATTTGGCTGGCCGCTTTATGAGCTGGATGATTATGAAGCAGACGATATTATGGGTACCTTATCGGTTAAGGCTAAAGAAGGAGGAATCGATACTTTATTAGTTACTAGTGACTTAGATTTGCTTCAGGTAATAAATGGGAACGTACATGTATATGCACTGAAAAAGGGACTTAGTAACATTGAATTATTCCATCCCGAATCATTTGAAGAAAAATATGGTATTAGTGTTGAACAATTTCTAGATCTTAAGGCACTGAAAGGTGATAGTTCAGATAATATTCCAGGGGTGCCGGGAGTTGGCGAGAAAGGTGCAATAGAATTGCTCAAGCAGTTTAAAACGCTCGACGGTGTATATGAAAACCTAGAAGAAATTAAAGAATCAACACGCAAAAAGCTAGTTGATGGCAAGGATTTAGCTTATCTGAGTAAAAAAATTGCAGCTATCTGGACAGACGCACCAATAGAACTTGAACTGAATGAACTTGATGTTTCGAATTGCGAACCAGAAAAAGTTCGAGATATCTTACAGAAGTTGGAATTTAGAACGTTAGTGCGGCAATTACCTGAGGTCATGCAGGTTCAAGAAGAACACATGCATCATGTTTCGACTGACTTATTATTACCAAAAAACATTTTAATTGATGATGATAAAAAACTTAAAGAGATTGATCCAGATAACTTTGCAGAAATTATCTTACACAGTTACTCAGCAGGTAAACATGGTAAAGATCCAAAAGTTTTGCTTATAAGCCCAGACCCTAAAACCCTATTTACCATTATTCTGGACAAAGTTGATCACAAAAAAATTATTGGGGCTTTGGGCGAACAACTAAACCACGAGGCAATTCGCAAAATTGGCTACGATATTAAGAGTACTATTAAGGTTTGCTATGAATTGGGTGCTAAGTTTAGCGGCGTAGATCATGATGTACAAGTAGGGGCCTTTTTGATCAATAGCTTAAGAAGGGAACAAACACTAACAGAACTTGCCAATACTGACCTTGGCTACGAAGGATCTGAGTTCGAGAATCTTTCTCCAGATGAATTTATAGATAAAGCACCAGAAATTATCGCTGTAATTAGAGGTCTTTATGAACAGCAGGCGGGTGAACTGGAAAAAATACCAAAATTGCACGAATTAGCACAGACAATAGAATGGCCGGTCATTCCTGTATTGGCTAGTATGGAATATGAAGGAATCGGGCTAGATACAGCATATCTGAACAGAATGTCAGAAGAATTAGCGGATCAAATTAGCGATGTTGAACAAGAAATTTATGGCTATGCCGACCAAGAATTCAATATTAGTTCTCCTGCACAGCTAGCGGATGTTTTGTTTAATTCATTAGGATTACCAACAACAGGTATAAAAAAGGGAAAAACTGGCTATTCTACGGCTGCGAACGAGCTAGATAAACTTAGGGGCCAGCATCCAATCATTGATCTTATTACTGAATACCGCGAGTACACAAAACTAAAGAATACTTATGTTGATACTTTGCCGAATGTAGTGGACGAAAATTCCAGAGTTCACACTACATTTAGCCTAACAGTTGCTCCTACAGGAAGGCTAAGCAGTAATGACCCAAATCTACAAAACATACCTGTTAGATCGGAGCTTGGTAAAACAATACGCACAGCCTTTGTTCCTGGTGATGGAAACGTTTTTGTTAGTGCAGATTACTCACAATTTGAGCTGAGGCTAGCGGCTTATCTGGCTAATGACGAAGAACTAATTGATATGTTTAACAGGGATGTTGATATCCATACAGCAACTGCTTCGCAAGTTTATGGTAGAGATCCAGAAGACGTTACCAAAAACATGCGACGCGATGCCAAAGTTATCAACTTTGGAATTTTATATGGCATGAGCCCACATGGGTTAAGTATTGCAACAGGAATGACACTACACCAGGCAAAAGAGTTTATTGATAAGTACTTTGAACTTCGTAAACCAATCCTAGAATATATGGAAAAATTGAAGGAAAAGGCAAAAAACGACGGCTTTGTAGAAACACTATTTGGTCGCCGACGTCCAACACCCGATGTACATTCCAGTAACTTTGTAGTCCGACAAGCTGCCGAAAGAGCAGCGATTAACATGCCTATACAGGGAACCGAAGCAGATCTTATGAAGATGGCAATGGTGGCCGTACAGAATGAATTAGATGATGACTGTAAACAGTTACTGCAAATTCATGATTCAATTTTGGTTCAATGTCCAGAATCAAAAGCTAAGGATGTTGCTAAATTGTTAAAAGAAATTATGGAAAACATTCATAAATTACCAGTAAAACTTACCGTCGATACTTCCATGGGCAAGAATTGGGGCGAGCTTTAATGGATATTGTTCAGAGAAATACTCGATACGTTCCTTTTACGCAACAGGCCTCCTGCTGTGTTCCAACTAGTATCCAGATGATTATGTATAGAAATGATATACCACTTATTCCAGCGGAAGAGCTTGGTTATTATTTAGGTTTAACAGTTTCACCAGAGAATAAACACCTTTTTTACAATCCACGTACCTCAGATGAACCGCCGTCTACAGCGGGCTATGGAACCCAGATATTTGTTCCAGAATTTAAACCAAACAAAGTATTTGAGAAACTTGGTATTCCACTATCATTTGAAATTATTTCAGCAAATTCATTGAATAATGAAAAAAATCTAATGGATCAATTGAAGGATATTGAAGCACAAAATCTTGACGCTCTACTTTGTTTTAATCACGGAGTTATAATAGGTGAATATAAACCTCATTCAGGTCATGTTGCTGTCTTTGACAGAATAATCGACAATGAAATTCAGCTTGTTGATGCCAGCTCCAAACAACCAAAATGGCGTCTTGTTCAACCTAGTTTAATGTTTGAAGCTATCAAGAAACACGGTCTCCAAAACTCTGCTGGTATCTGGATTTTTGAGAAGATCTAATCTAGTAATTTCTTGTGGCCAGCAACATCGTGTACTCGAAGATAGCGAGCGCCAGAATTCATAGCAATTTTTCCAGCTTCTAGATTTGGCTCTAACTCCATGCGGTGTTCACCCAAAAAGCGCTTGCGAGAGTAGCCGATCATTACGCCAATGTCTGGAACTTGCTTGGCAAATTGTAGCAATTCTTCGTTTAATTCCATGGTTTTACCAAATCCTATGCCTGGATCCAAGATTATATTCTTTACTGGCACACCTGCTGTAATCAACTCTTCGCGTTTTGCCAGTAGCTCTTCCTTTACTTCTTTTATAGTAGTAGCTTGAGGATTCTTATGCGCATCAGCTATTGTTGACGACTTTGGTGACAGATGACTAACAATACAGATAGGTTTATGCTTAGCAACCACTTCAATCATCTTTGGGTCGCGAAACATAGTAAC
>JAGQNP010000011.1 GCA_020428005.1 Candidatus Saccharimonadota bacterium | reverse complement strand
ACCTATGAAAATTAATAAAATCATGAAATTCGTCCCAAGAAAATATCGAACTTATGTACTAGTGATATTATTTGCTTCGACACTTTTTTTGTATTTCGTTGGTGCAAAATTGAACATTAATGCCGACATTACTACTAACACTTATCAAGTTACCAAAGTTGACGATGGTGACACTATAGAAGTTCTTATGAATGGTAAGACTGAAACAATTAGGTTTATCGGAATCGACACTCCCGAGGTTCATGATCCTAGAAAGCCAGTTCAGTGTTTTGGAATTGCAGCTAGTAATTTCACAAAATCTCGGCTAGAGAATAAACGTGTCAGGTTAGAATCAGACCCATTGAGCACTAATAGGGATAGATATAATAGACTTTTGCGCTACATATATGTGGAAGATTTGCTCTTAAATGCCGAAATAGTACAAGAGGGTTACGGGTTTGCTAATCTTGGCTTTCCATTCACAAAGTCTGAGGAGTTTGAAAAATTCCAAAAACAGGCAAAGGAACAACAAAAGGGTCTTTGGAAAAATTGTGACATCAGCCAACTAGATAATGGGCAGTTTCAGACTAACTCTGAATAATTAGTGGTCACGGTTATTCGGATTTACTCGAGGTTTCCTCTTATTGAGTGTATGGCTTAGGCTTAAGCGACGTTTTTTATCATCATAGGTATATTTCAATGGCTTTAGCGTCACATAGGCTAACCAACCTATTGAGGTGGCCATTCTAGGTGTAACTGTTTCTATGCCGTGTGCGCGATATGTCTCAATATTCATTTTTAGATACTTACGATAATTTTTGGGGTTATCATCGAGTCGCCTTGATGAAGCAGCAGCTAACATTTGAACCTTATATTCAATTTTATGACCTGCTTTATCGAGATGTATCGCAAGATCTAGATCCTCATGTATGTTTGGTAAGTGACAAACTCTATCTCTTATATCAAGCCAAGCCTTTTTTCTGATCGCCATGTTTGAACCAAACAAAAAGTCAGTACTTTGTACAGCTTTTACGATAGTTCTAGCACTGTTGTCAATCTTCTTTCCAATCCTAATAAGTGGCATGTCATAGTATGAAATTGGCCCAGTAATAGCTGAGGTTGCAGGCTCATCATGAAAAATTTGTAAAACTGTTTCAACCCACTCCGGCTCAAGACGTGTATCAGAATCAATTCTGCCAATTATGTCTGATTTTGCCGTGTTAAAGCCTTTGTCCCTCGCATAATCTACACCCTGTTGTTTCTCGTTAATTAATCTTACGAACGAGAATTTCTTAGCGATCTGGGCACTCTTATCGGTAGAGTTGTTATCAATAACCAATACTTCGTCAGGAGGAATTGTCTGAATAGCAATGCTCTCGAGACAAGCTTTAAGGTGGTCTTGTTCGTTATAAACTGGTATAACTATTGATAATGTTAATGCTTTTCGCATAACTACTATAAAAGACTATAGCAGATGTCACATAAACCCACACGATTATTAAACCCATTTACAGACCTTTTCAATAAAACACGTAACTGGATTAACTCAAGTAAACTTCATAAAGCAGTTTGGCTAGTTAGCTTGACCTTGGTTATCTGCATCATGTTTATGTATTCAGTTTCGCAGTGGTACATGTTCAAACATCGACATCAACCTATAGAAATGGGGGTAACATTCATACCAAAATATGCAAGATACTATGACTTAGATCCAAAGGAAACACTCCAAGCCATATTTGATGACCTAAATTTTAAATACGTGCGTCTGGTCAGTTACTGGAGCGAGGGTGAAGCCGAACAGGGAAAATATGACTTTAGCCAGCTTGATTGGCAATTCGATATGGCAAAATCAAGGGGAGTTAAAGTTTCTTTATCTATTGGGTTACGTCAACCTCGCTGGCCCGAGTGTCATATGCCCACATGGGCTGAAAAAATGCAGAAGAGTGAGTGGGAACCAAAACTTAAGGATTATATTAGTGCTGTCGTAAATCGGTACAAAGACAATCCTGCACTTGGTTCATATCAACTCGAAAATGAATACTTTCTAAAAGCCTTCGGGATTTGCCCTGATTTTACTCGTCAGCGTTTAGTTGATGAATATAATCTAGTAAAAACTATAGATACGGAACATCCAGTAATTGTTAGTATGAGCAATAATGCAATCGGTACGCCAATTTATGCTCCAACACCAGATTATTGGGCAATATCTGTTTATAAAAGAGTTTGGGACAAATCAGTTACAAAACGCTACTTTGAATACCCGATTCCTGCTTGGTATTACGCATTCAGGGCCGGATGGACAGAAGCAACTAGAGGCCGTGACTCGTTCATACATGAACTACAAGCCGAAGCCTGGACCCCAAATGATCTCGGTATTAAGGAAACACCCCTAAGCGAGCAAGATAAGTCTATGAATGCTGAGAGACTACACGACCGGTTTGAATATGGACGAGCTACTGGAATGAAGAAAGTTGATCTCTGGGGTGCCGAATGGTGGTACTGGCGAAAAGTCAAACGAAATGATCCGAGCCTATGGCAAGCCGCAAAAGAGGAAGTGGAAAAGACAAACTTAGTTAACGAAAAAATTCTAAGGCACTAACGTGACGTACTGGCTGAGAATCATCGGACTATACCTATCGTCTTCACTACTTAGGCTATTGATTTTTTTCGGAATAACTTTGTTAGGTCTCTCGATAATAGTTACTAACCCTGGTCATATCAAGAATACTTTTAGTTCAACTGGGGTCTATGATAATTTCGTCGACGATGTGCTTAATGACACAGTAAAGGCTAATCAAAATTCTTCACTCCCAATTAATGATCCTGAAGTACAACTTGCTATAAAGAAATCATTTAATTCTGAACTGCTTAAACAATCCAACGAACAAATAATCGACAGTTTTTATGATTGGCTGGAAGGTAAATCTGAAAAACCTGTTTTTAATTTAGACTTTCGGGATCAAAGAAAACAAATATCGGATAAGATTGCAGAATTAGCTTTTATACGACTAAACAACCTACCGACTTGTTTTGCAGTCCCTGAAACAATAGATCCATTTACAGCAGGTTGCAGACCGCCATATACCGACCAAGCTTTCGAGCAACAGAAGCTTAGCGATCAAATAGCTGGTCCAGAGGGCATAATGCCAGATGCTACTTTTACAAACGAAGACTTACCAAAAAATTCTAATGGTTTAATAATTTACGAACGCTATTCATCCGCACCTCTAATATATAAATGGCTAAGCTACCTACCATTCATGTTGGGGGTAGTTTTGATAGGACTATCCGTTGCTGTGGTGCTACTTAATAAGACTAAACGAAAAGGCTTCCAGCAACTTGGATCAATAGTTATAGGAAGTGCAATAACATTACTAATAACACCGATAGTATTTAACTTTATACTACCAAAATTTAACAATGCTCTATCGTTTAACACTCAAAGTGAATCAACCCAAGCACTAATTAACCGTGTAACAAACCAGTTAACGGCTGATTTCTACACCAACATACTAAACATCGGAATCCAATTATTGGCGCTAGGTATAGTTATATTGGGCATAGAAAAGTTCACACGACCCGTTTCAAAATATTCTGATGTGAATAAAAAATCTGGTATTGCTAGCGGTTTTGCTAAACGAAGCTCTAAAACTAATAAAAAATATCGTCCAAGTGATGTTCCTATCCAATCAAGTGAACATAGTAAGAGGCATCGCCCAAGAAGTACAAAAAATAAAAAGTATCGTAAAATACCTAAAAAGGAGATATAGGATGAAAATAGGAATTGTTGGGTCAGGAGACGTGGCACGAAGTTTAGGTAAGGGCTTTGTCGATCTAGGGCACGATGTGTTCATAGGTAGTCGTCACCCTGAAAAAAAAGAGCTAGATGCCTGGAAAAAGCACGCTGGCAAAAAGGGTCAGACCGGATCAACGACTGAAGCAGCTGACTTTGGAGATATAGTAATTTTGGCTATTGCTTGGCATGCGGCGGAGAATGTATTAGCACAAATTCGACCCGAATCTTCTGGCAAAATAGTAATCGATGTTACTAATCCTTTGCAATTTAACGATGATGAGCCGCCTACACTAGCAGTAGGACACACAATTAGTGGCGGAGAACTAGTCCAACAAAGCCTACCTGACAGTCACGTAGTTAAGACATTAAATATCATTAATCATGCACATATGATTCAACCGAATTACTCTGAAGGAACACCTACTATGTTTATGTGTGGCGACAATGCCTCAGCTAAAGATCATACACGTGATTTATTAGAGGAGCTTGGTTGGAAAGATGTTGTTGATATTGGTGAGATTGAAAAAAGCCGACTCCTAGAACCGCTGTGTCTATTGTGGATTGAATATGGCGTCGCGCGTGATACTTGGGACCACGCAATATCAATTTTGCAAACCTAACTACTTAAGTACTTTGTTCGGTAGATTTCTAGAGAAGATTGACGATAGTGCGGTTATAACAAACAAAATAAACACTGAGTTTCTTAGCGCAACTACTTGCGAACTCGCGTAAGAATCTGCCGCAGTAGCAGCTTCGTCTTCAGAGAGACCTTGAGAAATAGCGTACTCATCGACTTGTTCAGCTGAAACGATTGCGACTCCCGACTTTGTATTAATTTCGACATAATTCTTCACGGTATAAGGTAAGTTACTGGCCTGTATATTCGCAACAAAAGTAGTTGTTAATACACCAACCAGTATGGAACCGATTAGTGCTGTACCAAAAGAAGAGCCGAGGTTCTGAAATACTCCTTGTAATCCACCCACCTCACTAGATTTGTCTTTTGTTACTGCCGACATATTAACATTGCCTAATTGTGATGACATCGTTCCAATTCCGGAACCAAGTAATACCATGCCTATCCAAAAAAACTTCGAGTTTAGATTTGTATCAATCGATGCTAATAGAGAAAGTACGCCAACTACTAATAAAAGTTGTCCAAATTTTATAATATTCTTAGGACTAAACTTTTCGGATAATCTAGCGCCAAGTATTGAAAATATAACTAGCGCAGCCGAAAGGGGTAAAATTTTTATGCCTGTTTGCAGCGCATCATATCCAAGAGTAGTTTGTAGGTAAACTGGAACGATAAAAAACACAGAGCCTATCACTATATATTGTGACATCAAGACTGCTAATCCAGCTCGCAGTTGGGGTATTGATAGCATAGAGACACGTACCAACGGATTTCTGCGATTACTTTCCAATTGGACTTGACGATTATAAAATATATTCATTATCAATACTCCAAATATCAACATATAAGCGACTATTGATACACCGAATGGTTTAATCGCAATATCACCAATCATAGGTACTGCTCGTGGTTCAACCCAACCCCATGTTTTACTCTGTAACATTGCAAAAACTATCATTACAAGCCCAACAGATGAAAGTAATATGCTTGGCATATCAAGTTTCTCATTGAGAGTCTTACTTTTATCGGCAATACGCTTATTGAAAATCAGCACGCCAGCCATAATAAATACCTCAGCAACAAAAACATATCTCCATGAAAGATAGGTAGTCACAAATCCGCCAATTAATGGTCCAGCTGCGGCGGCTGCACCAGCAACACCCCAAATTATTGCAAACGCCTTTACTAAATCTTTACCTTTATAATTACTAGCTGTTAGCGCCGCTATTGCTGGTATAACCATAATAGCTCCAAGACCCTCTATAATTGACCAGCCCACAAATAACATTTGGAAATTTTGACTAACTGCCGTAATTAGCGATCCAAGAGCATATATAACTGAGCCTACAATAAATGTCCTCTTGCGACCCCACTTATCACCAAGTTTTGCACCAACAAGCATAAAAGCTGCCATTGTAAGGGTATAAAACGTTATGGCACCCTGCATAGAAGTTAGATCTGTTCCAAGATCTTTTGCAACTGTAGTAATTGATACGTTCATTACCGTACTATCAAGAACCATGACAAACTGAGCAAAAGCCAAGATAACTACCACAGACCACTTCTTCATATGATAATCATATCAGAATACGCTAAAGGACAACAAATTTTATATAATCGATTGAACTTTTTAGCAAATTGCGCGATACTTAATAAGGTTATGTCAAAAAAGAAGCAACAGAATACTGGAAAGATCCAGAACCGTCGGGCACGATTCGACTATAGTCTGCAGGATGAGTATATTGCAGGTCTGGTTCTTAGTGGTGCCGAAACAAAATCTTTGCGTCGGGGTCATGGACATTTAAGAGGAGCATATGTGACTAACAAAGGCAGTGAGTTCTACCTTACAAACGCCACTATTACTGGCGATAGTTCAATTAACATACCTGAAGAAGATCAAACCAGATCACGTAAGTTGCTTCTGAAACAGAAAGAAATAAATGAACTGTTATCTGCGAAACAGCAAGGAATGACAATCGTACCAATTGAGTTATTGACTAAGGGTCGCTATATTAAAGTCAAAATTTCGCTGGGGAAAGGTAAGAAACAATACGATAAAAGAGAGGTCATCAAAAAGCGCGATCATGACCGTGAAACATCCGCCAGCCTAAAGTTTAGAAGTTAAGCAACTCGTTGTTGCCAAAAACCTGCACGTTCAAACGCAGCACGAATTCGTAAAGCATTGTCAATAACATTATCACCACCCTCGTGACCATAGCCTTTGACAATTTGCAAGCTGCCTTCTTGACCGATTGTGGCTATATCAGCCTCGAGCTCAGGACGACATACCTTACTGTCTGCCATTCTGGCTATAGTAATTTGACGCGGGTCAAAGCCATTGTTAATAATTGCATCTATTTCAAAAGCAAAGTTGCCATTCGTCATAGCTTCATGGAGTGCAACATTCTCAAAGACCGAACCACTCTTTGCTACACTAGGGATCGTTGCTAACTGTCGTAGCGTATCGAATCCGCCCCTTGAATGTTGCGCCTCACTAAGGGCTTGAATTCCAGAATCATTAATAGCACGGTTCAGATTGCCCATACCTGTGCCTATAAACTCTCTTTTTAGTTTTCCGGGTGTTCTTTGTACTACATTAGCAGGATCACCAAGATAAGCAGCAGTCACACCTATATCGTAACTTTCAGCATCCATCATTAATTGCGGCCCTAGACTCGCACCCTGTGAATATCCCGCTATAGCAACTTCACTCACACGTAGAACTTTGCAGGCTCTTAGAACATGATGACTAAGTTCTTCTAGGCCATCGTTCTGCTTATTCTTGTCGAAACTGTAGTATGTTTCCTTTGTAGTGTTGTTAGGGAATACCAGTATCCTGGTATCTTCCGGCATAAATGCTTGTATTGCTCTAACTCGTATATCCATCGCTTCAGAATATGGATTACCGAATGGTAAAGGTACAACGATTGCTCGAGAACTATCACCCTCATTTTTACCACGTAAGTCAACTAACTTTGTGGCAAACTCAGGAATGGTCGAATTTGCTTGTACTGTACCTGGCATTGCTAAAGCAAATTGGTCTAGTGGACGCGCGGCAAACTCTTCATAGACTGCTCTATCAGCATCCGTCATTAGTTCTGGGTTGGGCAAATTTAACACAACTTCTTTAGACATTATTAAGATTATACTATATTTTCTTACTAATTGCAACATGTGCGTGTTTATTTGCTATAGTTCTGCTCTTGTTATGACAATGTATTTTCGATATAATCCGTCCCTGTATTCGCCTTAAGGTAGAATAAGTACCTTACATTTACATTCCCGGGTAGCTCAATGGTGGAGCAAGAAGCTGTTAACTTCGAGGTTGTCGGTTCGAGTCCGACCCCGGGAGCCAAGGTTAGAACCAATATTAACAGAGGTATTATGCCTCTGTTTTCATTATGGGGTAAGATATACACATGAAGTATGTTGCACTGCTTAGAGGAATAAATGTTGGCGGGAATAATAAAGTCGACATGAAACGACTCGTGAACGCAATGAGTAAAGCTGGCTTCGAAAAAGTATCGACTTATATCAATAGCGGGAATATATTCTTTAGTGCAAATGATCCTGAAGCAAAGCTTACCGCTAAGCTTGAGCAGCTTATAAATAATGAGTTTGGTCTAGACATAAAGGTTCTGCTCAGAAACAAAGACATCATCGATGAGCTTACTCGCTCAATTCCGCCAGAATGGACTAATGGTAATGAGATGAAATGTGACGTAATGTTCCTCTGGGATAACTTCGACGATAAATCTATTTTGGAAGAACTGACAATCAAACCAGAAATAGATGAAGTAAAGTACGTTCATGGAGCTCTGATTTGGAGAGTTGATAGAAAAAACGTCACGAAGAGCGGGATGATGAAGATAGTGGGCACCGAGATTTACCGCAATATGACTGTTCGTAACTGCAATACTGTGAGAAAAATCAAGGAACGATTAAACAGTTAAGCCTATCTAGCTAGTGGCTAAATCCTGTTTAATTGCAGTTATGACTTCCTCTATCGTTGTGAGCCATGAGCATATATTTTACAGCTTATACAGTAAGCATTCACGCTACTGGAATTTTGCTATAATTAGGCCATGTCAAAACAAATGACTAAAGAAGAGTTTGAGGCTTCAATTGCCTGGTCTAGGGTAGTTGCTGCGTGTGTTATTCGAGACGATAAGGGCAGGTATCTGCTTGTACAAGAAGCCCAACCGAAAGTATATGGCTTATGGAATCTTGCGGCAGGCCATGTAGACAAAGGAGAGTCCATAGAAGAAGCTGCTGTTCGTGAAGCAAAAGAAGAAACCGGTTTAGACGTAAAACTTGTAGATAAAATTGGAATCTGGCATGACAAAGTTGACGAGCCGATCAGGCATGCGTTCACTGTTAGAATTGTTGGTGGAGAAGTAACCCCACAACCGGGAGAAGTCCTCGATGTACAATTGTTTACTTATGATCAGATAGTACAAATGAGAAAAGAAGGCAAATTAAGGGTTGAATGGATTTTTGACGCAATTTCACGTGTACAGAGTCCGTGACCCGTATGCTGAGCCAAAGTTCTTATGCTTAAATTTACAGAGTTGAAATGCCTCTGTTTTTATTTTCAATGCTAAAATAACGTTATGAAGACTTTTGCAGAGTTAAATAAACTATCACCAGGTGATCAAGTTGCAGTAATTTCGCCGTCAAACGGCTTACCTCAGATTTTTCCTCATGTTTTTGATCTTGGACTTAAACGTTTAGAAGATGAGTTCGGTTTAATAGCAAAAGAATACCCGACTACTCGAATTATGGGTGCTCCGCTCAAAGATCGAGCAAGAGATGTTAATGATGCTTTTGCAGATAAAGACAACAAGGCTGTTTTTACTTCCATTGGTGGTGAAGACCAAATAAAACTTATAAAATTTCTAGACCCTGAAGTAATACGAAACAATCCTAAACCTTTTATTGGTTATAGTGACAATACTCAAATACATAACTTTCTTTGGAACTTAGGAATACCCTCATACTATGGCGGAGCGATAATGACTCAGTTTGGTATGCAAGGTAACATGGATGATCTAACCGTTAAGTTCATAAAGAAAGCTTTGTTTGAAGGTGGTAATACTGAACTTGAAGTATCAGACGAGTATAACGATATTGGATTAGACTGGAACGATACTCAAACACTATCTCAAAGACGTCATTACGAACCAAATGATGGTTTGTTCTGGAACGGCAGTCAGAATGCTGAAGGCGTACTATGGGGAGGTTGCTTAGAGTCTTTAGTCTATCAAACAACTGTTGATAAATACTTACCATCTGCGAATGATCTTGAAGGTACAATACTATTCTTAGAAACAGCCGAGGATATACCAGAACATTGGCTAGTTGAATACCTAGTAACTGGGTTTGGTGAACGCGGCTGGTTCGATAAATTTAAAGGCGTGTTAGTTGGCAGGCCAAAAGCCTGGGAATTTGATAAACCAAATTCAACTGATGCAAAGTTAAAGTATAGAGCAGAGCAGCGAGAGACGATTCTTAAAGTAGTAAGGGAATACAACAAAGATATTCCCGTGGTACAAAACATAGATTGTGGACATACAGATCCTCAAATCCTATTACCTATGGGTAGGAAAGTTAGCATAGATACATCAAAGCAAAAAATCATCCTAAATTACTGAAATAGTTCTAAGTATGTCAATCAAGGGGAGCCATGACCTAGACAAATTACCACTTTTGTGGTATTTTTTGTTTTATGACTTACCTTGACACAGAATATCTGTTAACTCAAACGAGTGAGGCAGAATACCGTAGCACAGTGCGTGCAGTCGCAATCTCGAATAAACTTAATGGGATTTATAAAGCCCTGGGTATTGCGCTAAAACAAGAAGATCCTGCTTTAGCCAAAGCGATAGAGGCTAGTGCAGCCAACCTACATCAGACTTACAACGACGGAGGAGGCATGTACATGCTTGCTGCAGCCACCGGTTTGAAGTTACTCCGTGCAGAAAATCCTGACGTTCCACCCATCGGGCAATTTGCATGGGAAAAAACTATGGAACGAGAAGGTGAATTGCGAACTAGGCCTGCCATCACAACAGTGGAAATGCTGAGCGGGTTAGGGTTAGCCGAGGTAAGGGACGTCAATACAGGGTATGTTGATGGTTATGAGGAAGGTTTCCAGCGACCAGGATTTATGGCAGTAAGCGGCATTATTGGCTTAGGTGCACTCCATGCACACGACTTAATGCATTTCGCTTCGCAGGGTCAAAACTAAAGTTCTAACTTCCATCACTAATGAGAGCCAAGCATAAGCGTTATGATAGCAGAGGTGATTTACCTCTGTTTTTTTATGCGTTATGATTAGCTTATGAAAGTATTGTTTGTATGCCGCGGAAATGTTGCAAGAAGTCAGATTGCCGAAGCACTATATAACCAGATTACGAAAACCAGTGATGCAAGTTCCGCTGGAACGCAAGTTGATCATCCAGGCGAAACACTATGTGCACGAAAAAAACGTGTTGGTGCATCAAATGCTGTAGACGTAATGAATGACTATGGGCTTAGTCCAAATAACAAAGTTCAAAAACAACTTACAAAAGATAATCTTAAGGAATACGATCTTGTAGTATCTATGGCAGGTAAAAGATACACGCCCAAATGGTTATCAACTTCACCAAAGTATAGGTATTGGAAAATTTCTGACCCAAAAGCTCGTGGGTATAAGGTTACCGAAAAAACAATGAAGCAAATTGAATATAATATCCGAAATCTTCTGCTAGGATAATGTTATGGATTTGAAAGAATTAGCAAAAGAATACTTCAAAAGCGTAAACGATATGCAACTAGCAACGGTATCAAATGGCAAGCCTTGGGTATGTACTGTTTACTTTGTTGCTGACGATGAAAACAATCTTTATTGGACTTCTGGTCGAGATAGGCAACACTCGTTAGAAATCCTATCCGACTCCAGTGCAGCAGTAACTGTTGTTAAAGACAGAGAGAAGAAGCAGGCAATACAACTTGCTGGAATTGCCGAAGAAGTTAATGATAAAGATCTCGAGCGTGTACATAATCTATATCAATCAAAGTTTGGTCAAAAAGACTATGATTTAGAGGAAATGAAAGAGCATAAACCATCAGGAAGAGCGTATTGGGTATTCACGCCCGAAACGATTATGTTCTGGGACGAAGTTAATTTTCCTGAACAGCCGAAGCAAAAGTTATTATAGTTCTAACTTCCATCACTACAGAGAGCCAAGCATAAGCACTTTGATAGAGGTGCTTTTTTGTTATAATAAACGTATGAATAAAATTACTGTGAATAAACAACAGAAGACTCTTACCAACTGGACAAAGTCATACGAAAAGAAGTATCGTTCAGCACTGAAAGCTTTGGCAAAAAAATAACTCGATGAACAATATATCTGTTGATGATGTTTTATTCATCCATGATTATATTTTAGAAAAGTCCGGTGGTCTTTCTGGAATTAGAGATAGAGGACTACTTGAATCGGCTATTTTAAAACCTCATACTCATGTATTCGGCATTGAAAGACACGAGAGTTTGTTTGACAAAGCAGCTGCATTACTAGAAGCAATAGCACTATTTCACCCATTCATTGACGGAAACAAACGAACAGCAATGGCAGCAGCTGGCTTTTTTCTTTACTTAAACGGTTATGAGACAACATTTACAAATAGTGAATATGAAGAATTCATGATTTACGTTGTTAATCATAAACCGAAACTAAAGACTATTGCTACATGGCTGGAAAAGCATTCGTCAAAGTTCTAAGTACGTCAATCAAGGGGAGCCAAGCCAAAAAGAACAAAGTCAGAGTTAATTTATTGTTCCGACCTTATATATTGCTTTGCAAAGCATAAGTAATTTCCAAAATACTATAAAAATGGTATTAATTATTCAATGCCTCCCTTACTACATATTGACGGCGATAGTCTAGATTTTGAACTTTTCAAAGAAGAGTTAGTGGCACTACAAGAAATTTCAAGAATCAAACATAATGTAGCTTTTGAGGAACTTAACATTGGTCGCGCTCTTTTGTTGCTCGCCTCTGTAATTATTGCAGCTAGAGACAAATATCCTGACACAAAAGAAACAATTGACAGCATGATGCCCGATGGCTCTGATTTTGACCAGGAAGTGTTTATAAATGAAGTTATATTTCCTAGGGCACAAGCACGCGGAAAAATCACTGTTAGTATTATTGACGAGCTACCAGAAAGTCAAATAAATCCAGTTGCAATATTCACAAGTCTCGCTCGCGAAGGTATGGAAGAGGTTCTAGGACATAATAAACACCATTAGAAAAACAGCTATGTCTATGCTGATATAATGATTACATGCAAAAGATTTCTACAAGAATCTTCATTTACGCTTCAATTACTTTTGGCATTTTAGGGATACTGATTGTAATTTTTCAGCCAAAAGACAACAGTTTGCTCACAAGACTATTGTTAGCCAATGTTTTTATTATCCTGCCATCATTCGCGCTAAGCGTTGCTGGTAAGTACCTAAACGGAAAGCCTTAAATGCAATTAGCGTATGTCATACAATAAAACATTTAGTGAAGTTGAAGCCAAAAGCATTGGTGATGCGATTGGCATAGATTGGAACAAAGTTGATATACAGGAATTCAAAATGGGATTAAGTGTCGAGTTAGAGCATGGTAGTCACGATCCAGAAACTAATGTAATTAACGATGATGAAAATTTGGCGGGCAAAATTGCTTGGGCGCACCTCAAAGAAATACCAGACTATTATACTAGACTAAAGAAAATGGAATCAGAAGGTGAAGCATACTGGGATAGCCGAGACAAATAAACACTAATTAATCAGTTAAAATATTTGTGTTTGGTATTTTTGGCTGTATGAGACTTATATCATAATCTGATACATCAGGATTACCCCTTAAATCCAAAGTTTCAAGATTGCTTAAGTTACCAATTTCCATAGGAAGTCCGGACAAGTTATTATTCGCAAAATTAGCCGTCTTTAGCTTACTTAGCTGGCCAATCTCTGCAGGTATACCAGTCATTTTATTATTTGAGGCATTAAGCACCTCAAGATTGGTAAGTTTTCTGATTTCCCCAGGTAACGCACCAGTTAAATTATTGTTACTTATGTCAAATACTATTATAGTTTTATCATCCAAGATATCGTGAGAAACTTCAGTTAAACCTTTGTTAGAAAGATCTAATGTTTTACCATTGCTGTCATTTGATTTATTATCCGTGTCAGAAGTAGAACTTGGGGCATTATTAATCTGTTCAGAAGAGTTGTCTTTAGTAAAATACATAAACCCAAAAATTCCAACCGCAGCAACAAGTATTACAATTATTAAGTTCTTCACAGCTTCATTATATCATTGCGAAAATTTGTAATTATAGCTAAGATTAGCTGTCAAGTTTTTCACGCCTAAGTAGTTGCGCATTCAATGCAACGATTATAGTAGATAGAGACATAAATACTGCGCCAATTGCTGGCGAAAGAACAAAGCCAACTCCAGCCAGTGCTCCAGCAGCAAGGGGTATAGCAATTACGTTATAGCCAGTTGCCCAAATTAAGTTTTGTTGCATTTTCCTGTACGTAGCTTTTGAAAGGTTTATTATGCGTGGAACCCCCTGTGGGTCACTGCTAGCTAGAACGATGCCTGCGGATTCAATAGCAACATCTGTGCCTGCGCCAATAGCAATTCCAACATCGGCTTGAGTTAGCGCCGGTGCGTCATTTACTCCATCGCCTACAAAAGCGACTGTACTACCATCTTTTTGTAACTTCTTGACCACGACTGACTTATTTTCTGGTAGCACTTCTGCATGATAGTCATTAATACCCAGCTGATCAGCCACCCACGAAGCAACACCTTTTGAGTCACCAGTAACAATTGCTACTTTTTTGCCGGCTTTTTGCAAAGTCTTAACAGCTGATACAGATTCTTCTCGAATTGTGTCTGCGATCATGAAAGCACCTAAAACTTCTTTTTTAGTGATTACATATACAACAGTCTGACCATTATCGTGTGCTTGCTCAGTTGCTTTTTGCAATTCATTGTTCAGCTTAGCTTTTTGCTCTTTTAGTAGCCGCGGGCCCCCAACGTAGTAGGTAGTCTTTCCGATCCTTGCCTTAGCTCCACGGCCTTCAAGTGCACTGAAATTACTTGCTGATTTCAGCTTGATCTTCATATCTCTGGCTTTACTTACTATAGCTTTCGCAATAGGGTGCTCGGAATCATTTTCAATACAAGCTGCAATAGTAAGAAGTTCTTTTTTATCATCAGCAACCATGTCTACCACTCCTTGTTCGGCGGTTGTAAGAGTTCCTGTTTTATCAAACAGAATGACATCTACATTACGCACGAGCTCCAAAGCACTACGTTCTCGAACGATCACTCCAGCACCTGCAGCTTTGCTAGTAGATATTGCCGTAACCAGCGGGATTGCCAATCCTAGGGCATGTGGGCAGGCAATGATAAGTACTGCTACAACTCGCTCTAACGTGTAGCCACCAGATTCACCAACAATCGACCAACCAATGGCTGTTACGAAGGCGGCGATTAAGGCTATATAAAACAAGTAGGCGGCGGCTCTATCAGCAAGAATTTGGGTTTTAGATTTGCTGTTTTGGGCCTCTGAAACAAGTTTCATGATTCCAGCTAGAGCAGTATCATCTCCTGTTTTTGTAACTTTCATAGTAAGCGAACCATTTTTATTAACTGTGCCGGCAGCCAGTTCACTATCTTTTGATTTGTCTACTGGTTTAGATTCGCCGGTAAGCATTGATTCGTTTACTTTTGATTCACCTTTAATAACAACTCCGTCAACTGGAATCTGTGATCCAGGGCGAATAAGTACTTTGTCTTCAATCTTTAGCTCGGATACAGCGACTGTTTTTGTACCAGATTTCGTTACCAGTTCAGCTTCATCGGGAAGCAGCTTAGCAAGTTCGTCTAATGCTCCTTGTGCATTCATGACAGAGGCCATTTCCAGCCAATGACCTAGTAGCATAATAGTAACCAACGATGCGAGCTCCCACCAGAAATCCATGCCATCAATAAAGTTGAGAGAAATAAGTGAGCTATAAGTAAAGGCTACGCTAATGGCTAATGAAATAAGCGTCATCATTCCTGGCTGGCGATTGGCAATTTCGGTTTTTGCGCTCTTTAGAAAAATAAGTCCACCATAAAAGAAAATAATCACTCCAAAAATTGCTGGGATGTATTCACTTAGTGTGAACGAAATGGCATTGTAGCCTAATAAATCTTGGATAGTCTGAGAAAAATAAAGAACAGGTAGGGTCAATAGAAGCGATAACCAGAATTTTTGTTTAAACATATCTGGATTATGTCCAGCGTGTTTATCGTGACTATTATGATTTGAATGATCTTCATGATTATGATGTTCGTGGTGATCCATTTCTTACCTCATTACTTTTCTAATCATAAACCCTGAGCTCTTCTACCGGAACGCCTAAAACCTTTGAGAGTCGTTCAATTTGTTGAAACTTGCAGTATTTAATTGGTTGATTGTTATTGTCATAAATTCGGTAGTAATAATCAAACTTTATTATTTCGCCCTTAAAGTTCTTTGCAGACGTTGGTTTATCAATTCTTTTTATTATCCAATCGTTAGGATACTGCTCAAGAATTCGTTTGATTTTTGCATAGTGATTAAATGCCACAACATCGACATTATTAAACAAAATACAGTTTGTAACAAACGTTTATAAATGTGTGTTTAATATTTGCAAAATTACTGGCAAGCGATAAATTTTTGAATTAAGACTATATTTAAAATAAGCATGGGCATTTTGACAAATTTATTGTCAAGTCATAAAATCAATAGTTAAGACAAGGAGGGTCTTATGGGAAATAGTGATTTTGTACAAACAATACAAGATTCATTTTTGGATGTTGTAGATGGAACTGTGGAGTTCCTACCTAGGCTACTAGTAGCACTTTTACTATTAATAGTTGGGTTTATCCTGGCGAAATATATTAGTCATTGGCTGGGCAAGGCTCTTGGTTATCTCGAGAATAGCAAGCCTGTTAAAAACACTACTTCAAGTCTTGGCGTAAAAGAGATTGATGTTAGCGGAATAATAACGATATTTGTTCGTTGGGCAGTTTTGCTAATATTTATTGCTGCCGCTGTAGACGTTCTGGGCTTGGCTGTATTGACTGATACATTCAATGCAATATTAGGATTCATACCAAATATATTGGCTGCAATAGTTGTTGCGGCTCTTAGCTTCGTTGCGGCAAATGCTTTGTATGAAGTAGTTTCTGTTTCAGCAAAAAAATCAAATATAAAAGCCTATAAATTCTTAGCAAATGCCGCCAAGGTGATAGTGCTAGTTTTTGGACTTCCGTTAGCTGCAGCCCAGCTTGGTCTTGATCTCACAATCTTAACCAATAATATAACTGTAGTAGTTGCAGGAATAATGCTTGCTTTCGGCTTATCGTTTGGACTCGGTGGCAAAGAAACAGCAGGCAAGATTGTTAGCGATCTATACAAAAACTGGAATAAGTAGCACAAAAAGTCAACTTAACTTCAAATTAATCCCTGCTCATCAATGACTATTGAGCAGGGATTTCATTTTACGAGCTATAAACCTTGTGGCAAAAACTGGATTGACTCTATAAAGCCTATTCATAAATTTTGAGTCTGTACCAGTGAATATCTGTGGTTTATTTTTCTCTATACCTTTCAAAATAATCTTGGCAGCCTTTTGCGGCGACAGGGTTGCAGACCGCATTTTTTGCATTTCGTTCCTGGAAAGCATAGGTATCTCAACTCCAGAATTTTGAGCTATGTCCGTATCTGTTGCGCCGGGATATACCACACTAACATGCACTGACGTTTCTAAAAGTTCAGCATATAATCCTTCTGTCAGAAGTTTCACGGCTGCCTTCGATGCACCATAGGCGCTTTGGCCAGGTACAGGTAAAAAACCACCCATGCTTGATACGTTAACTATATGAGCCTCTGGTCTCTTCAATAAATATGGCAAGAAAGCTTTTGTTATATAAAGCGTTCCGTAGAAATTTACATCCATAACGTGCTCAACCACATCGTACTCAAGATCCTGGACTTTAACAAAAGGCTGAATAATTCCAGCACAGTTAATTACACCATCGACATCTCCCTGATTTGTTAAAACTTTTCTTGGTAGTTCGTTTGCAGCTTTTCTATCAGAAATATCAACACAGTAAGTGAAAAGATTACTACTATGCTTGTCGTTATCCAGCTTTAACTTTTGTAAGTTTTCTGGTTGAAAATCCACAGCCGCAACTCTAGCACCGTGCTCGAGTAGGGCAGAAACTAAACTACTGCCAATACCACCAGAGGCACCGGTAACAACTATAGTTTTTCCAAATAATTTCAACTTTTTGAGACCTTTTTATCCAATATCCACTTTTGAGTTGGATTTATTGCCTTATCAGTCCTGTGGACACACCCCATCCAACAGCATGGACGACGTTTACCTTGTGAAATTTCTTTCACGGTGCGTTTTATGTGATCTTCTCTCGTTTTTTGTTGCTTAACTGATATAGTCCAGCAAATCCATTCATTTCGAGCTAACGGGGTTAAATCCTGCCATCGTTCCTTAACTATCTTATTGGCACTAATTGCACTTTGTAGATCTTTGGGTAATTTGTGAGCAACTCCACTCAAGATTTCATTTGTACTCATATAACTATATTAACCCAGTGTTATTGATTTTGTAATTTAAAAGTGAGACAGTAACTACATACTAAAGTGGAGGTATTCTAATGGGTTTCGGACTAGTTTTTTTGGGTATACTTGGAATTTTTCTATGGATATTCATCATTGCGTGGTTTATAAAAACACGCAAAAAAAACGGTAAGCCTTCCGTCCAGGAAATGGCAGACGACATGGCTGTTGAAAAGGCATTACATAAAGAGGAAGGTCTAGATTAAGTTGCCATCCAAATTTATTCGCATAAGCTGAAAGAAATTTGGATATAGCAATATATAAAGAATTATTGTATTGTTAGCAATCGTGAATGTTATAAAACCTAATGGTGATTTTTTTGAAGATAGGTTGCCTCTACCATTTGATATACGCTACGCTCTAAGATATAAAGAAGCAACTCTTGATAGTGATGATATTGGAACTTTGTTTAACAGTAGATTCTCCAGATTTGGTTTCATGATACTAATGAAAGCATGCGAAGATAACGAAAATGCCCAAATTGACCTTCTGAAATTGGCATGCAGCAGGGAGGGCAATATATCAGGCTTATCACTCACTGACGTAGAGCCAATATTAGAATCCAATCCAAGTATTTCAGCTGACGGAACAAAAATTGCTTTGATATCTAGGCATGGCATGAGTAACTGGCTAGAGAGATACGAGGCAACTCTTCAAGTTCATGCATCAGAATCTCAGCAGTTGTTTGCACTTGCAAACTCTACTTTAGTGGCATTTGATATTCTATATAAACATTCTATCGAACGGGACCAATCTCTTAGTATTTTAAAACCCAGTTCTATAGAACAAGGAAAGGCTATTGTAGGATTCCATATAGGACAGTCAGCAACTGGATTAACTTTTGACGTGCTCACAAGGGACTTTAATAGACCAACTGGGGCGGTCATATTAGACGATGTTATGAGGACCGGATCTACCAGAGATGCGGTCCTGGATTTTTGGTCTAATGACTCCAACTTGCAACCAGACTTTGTTGCGGTTGGTATTACCAGTGTATTGTAAAAACTAAAATACTGTTTGATCGTCAAATGATACAATCAATCTATAAAAGGAGGGCGTATGTCCAAGGCGAAATCAAATGATCCTGAGCTAGAGATCAAGGCAAAAATTAGCGGTGCAGATGAATGGAAAAAATGGAACAAAGACAAAAAGAAGGAAAAAAATAGTGGCAGTACAGAAGGTGGGGGTAGCGCACTGTATTTTATTGGTTTTATTGGATCATTAGTATATTGGATGCAAGCTGCAACAGGTTTTGGGTCTGTTATATCAGGAATACTCAAGTCATTGGTTTGGCCAGCATACATAGTTTATAAACTTTTAGAGAGTTTTTACGGATAATTTTCCACAGTTTATACACAATATATAGTGCTATAGCTTGCGACAACTACACTACGGGTATACAATTTATATCACCATCGTGAGGTGGTGTTGTCGTAAGGCAACCAGTATTGTTAGCAATAGCAATCTGGCAGGGAGAAGCCCCTAAAAAGGCTTCTTTTTGTTTTATAATGTATTAATGGCAATAAAACCTGTGTGCGATTTTTGTAACAATGAACTCTTAAAATTTGGCGCTATCTTGTTTAGTCCACCAGACAACAAATCGAGTGTAAAAAAATTCCATATTTGTATTGACTGTTATAAGAAAATTACAAAAAATATCTACAAGAAGTAAGTTTCCTATCTGTTATTAAGCATAAGCAGTGTGTTATAGTTAACTAAAAGGAAATAGATTGTTAACTTTGACCCTAATAATACTGGTAGCCGTTTGTAACTTCGTTCTCGGTTTAATTGTTCTGTATAAGAATAAAAATAACTGGACGAACATTACTTTCGCCATTTTTGCTTTCATGCTTGCAGTATGGATGGTTTTAAACTATCTAAGCAACGATACTAGTTTTTCCTTGACAGTATCACTATGGCTTAAGCGAGCGGCATTTTTTATGCCACCTATTGGTCTCTATTTTCTGCTTTTATTTAGCTTGTTATTTACACGTATAGCGAAAAAAACTAAGGCAGTTTCAACAATAATCGGCCTTTCTGCGATTTGCATGGCATTTTTCAGTGTATCCGATAATGTACTTCGAGGTATTTATCACGAAAACGGCATTGTTGTTAATGATTTTGGTGACCACACACTTGTCTACCTAATATACCTTGTGGCGCTAGTCTTGTTTGAAATCTGGATACTTGTAAGAAGTTTGAAAAAGTTGCGAGGGCAAGCCAGGGCAAGAATTATATACATGGCCGCTGGCTTATTCGCATCGTTAGTAATTATGGTGATAACTAACCTCGTATTGCCACTATATGCGGGAAATTATTCACTGGCAGTTTTTGGGTTACTTTCGACTATATTAATTGTTAGTAGCTTTTCATACGCTATTGTTAAGCTTCGTTTGTTCGACATAAGGATAGTCGTTGCAAGATCAATAACATACTCGATGCTTCTGTTAAGTTTGGCGGCAATGTATGCAATAATGACTTTTCAGGTTGGAGGAGCAATATTTAATACAACTGCACCCGACGCAACTCAGCAAACATTTAATATTGCGACCGCAATTATTCTGGCATTTACGTTTCAACCATTGCAGCATTTCTTTGAAAAATTAACTGATAAGTTCTTCTACCGTAATCGATATGAACCTAGGAAATTAGTCGATAAGATCACTCAAATCACTTCCACTGAAATTGACTTGGGAAAGTTATGTAAACGAGTTCGACTATTATTAAACCGAGAGATGCACTTAGACTACACTACTATAGTCGTACTCGAAGAAAACAAGGTTTTTACTGAGTCAGGTCATTTTGTAGTCAGCGAGTTACAAGGATTAGCAGAAGATCTGGCTCATTTTAATAACCCATTGCTTGTTACTGATGAGTTGCCTGATGGAAAAAGGAAAACTCTGCTAATGAAATACGAGATCGATATGTTTACATTATTAAAGACTCGGGAAGGAAGAGTTGGTTACTTATTACTTGGACATAAGCTAAATGGCGATATCTTTAATACTACAGATGTCGAGGTCATCAATACTATTTCTAAGCAACTTGCTGTGGCCATCGAGAACGCCAAATCATATGCCAAAGTTCAAAGATTTAATAGCACACTGCAGGCAAAGGTAGACGAAGCCACCAAGCAACTACGTGACGCCTACTCGACACTTAAAAAATTGGACAAAGTTAAAGATGAATTTCTGTCTATGGCATCCCACCAATTAAGAACACCACTTACAATAAGTGACGGATTCTTAGGTAACGTTATTGACGGTGCTTACGGAAAGGTTAAGGATAAACAACTTAACGCGTTAAAAATATCACAAAGCCACTTACATATAACGATTGGCATAGTTTCTGATCTTCTGAACATAAGCCGGATGGATGTAGGAAAACTTACTATAAACTACGAATCGACAGATTTATACAAAATAGTAACTGAAGAAGTTGGACATCTTCAGACAAAAGCAAAAGAACACAATGTTAAGTTAGAGTTAGCCAAGCCAAAGCGTGACATTCCTATTGTAAAAATAGATCGTCAGAAAACTCAACAAGCAATTCTTAACCTTATAAGTAACGCTATTAGCTATTCACCAAAAGGTAAGGTAAAAGTAAGTATTGAGCATGCAGGAAACCAAATAATTTTTCGAGTTGATGACAATGGGATTGGTGTGCCGGACAGTGATAAAGATCAAATGTTTACCAAGTTTTTCCGTGCAGAAAATGCCAAGCTTAGCAGGCCAGATGGTACGGGCATAGGATTATACCTAGTCAAAAGAGTTATTGAAGACCAGGGCGGAAGCATTATATTTGAAAGTAAAGAGAATAAAGGATCGACTTTTGGATTTCGACTGCCAACAAATGAAGAGGACAAATACGTAGTCAAATAAATTATTGATATCATAATACTGATGGATTCATATGCAATTAGTACTGGATGGTGGTTATCGCTTTTAGTAACTCTTGTTTTATACGCTGTCATTGAATGGTGGCACATACGCAAAGATCATGTAGTTGGTTTTAAGGAAGCAGTTTTATGGTCAATATTTTTCGTTAGTTTGGGAATATTATATGCTGTTCCGATTTATATATGGATAGGGCATCAGGCTGGAACCGAGTATCTCGCTGCATTCTTTACAGAAAAGGCACTTAGCTTAGATAACCTTTTTGTTTTTGGTTTAATATTTGCCGCTTTTAAAGTGCCGAAAAAGCTCGAAAGACGAATTCTCGATTACGGTGTAGTAGGTGCCATAGTTTTTCGTTTGTTGTTTATTGTGGGAGGAATCGCCTTATTAGAGCAATTCGAATGGATATCAATAATATTTGGTCTGATATTACTAAGAGCAGCGTGGCATTCTTACGTTGATGCTATTGGTAAATCTAAAGAAACCGAGGTAACCGACACAAAAACATGGAAATTCTTATCGTCAATTCTTCCTTTCACACACGAGTATCATGGCAATAAACTTATCTTAAAACGAGGAGGCAAACATGTACTGACTATGCTTGCTGTGGTCATTATCATGATTGAACTAACTGATGTTCTATTTGCAGTAGACTCAGTTCCAGCAGTGCTGGCAATTTCCACCAATAGATTCATAGCATATTCAAGTAATGTCATGGCAATACTTGGTCTTCGAGCACTGTATTTCGTATATGCCCGTGTTGCTGACAGGTTTTGGGCTCTTAAGTGGGGAATCTCAGTTATCTTAGGTTGGATAAGTATGAAATTGATCTTAGCACCTTTTGGTATTCACATATCTTATGTACTAAACCTAGGAGTAATATTGGGTATATTGCTGTTATCAGTAGTGCTATCAACAGCACTAAATGATCAACGCAAGTGAAACAAAGAAAACTTTTTAAATTTGAAATAATACTGAACAACAAAGCGTATATATAAATAGACGGCAGTAATAGGTCGTTAAAATAAAAGGAGTTAGTCTATGAAAAGCCATCTTAACAAAGTAAAACAATACATTAAAAAGAATCCTGTGACTATGTCAGCAGTTGCACTTGTATTTTTAGCTACAGGAGGCGTAATTTTGTACTCCCAAAGCAACCAATCTGCTTTACAGCGCAAACAACTTGATTCCGATGCTCAGTTAGCATCACAAATAGAAAATAGTAAAAAGAGTAATGGCGAGCGTCTCGCAAAAATAGCCGAAGAAAAGAAGGCTGCCGAAGAAGAAGCTGCAAAAAAAGCAGCAGAGGAAAAAGCCGCCGCTGAAGCAGCTGCAGCAGCCGCCGCTGAAAAAAAAGCTGCAGCTATTGAAGCCGCACAACAGGCAACATCAGATTCAATAACATTGAGCTCAGGTGCCCCCATTGCTTACGACGGAAAGACCAAAATACCAGTAAATTGGTCTGCAGGCTTCACATCTGAAAAAGGCTTTAAGTTAGTCTGGAACACGACAGGTTCGCCGACATATCCTGGTTCAGATTACCAGTACTTCGATAAATCATCATCAACTGGCAGCGGCTATGTTAAAGCTTTTACTCCTGGGACGTACTATATTCGTGTATGCCAATACCTCGGCGGTTCATGTGGTGTATATTCTAATCAAATTGTTGTAACCATACCGTAAGTAAGCTTACATTAACCACAAAATTAATCTAATATTAGTGCATGTCGAGAAAGCCCCTAGAAAGTAATGATTTGGTATTGCAGGTACTTGAATCTCCAGAGAGTTTTGAATCGATAGTAACCCAATACCAACAACAACTTTTCTTGTACATTTTGAAATACATACCCGACGAAGACATTGCCAAAGACATTGTTCAGGAAGCCTTTATAAAAATGTACGTAAATATACAGTCATTTGATCCAAAACGACCTTTTACAGCTTGGGCATACCGAATAACACACAACGAAATGATTAACTATCTACGAAAAAACAAACGAACTATGGAGCTAAATGAGGAAACCCAATATGCTGACATGTTTGACGAGCGACCCGACTTAGCCGACGAGATTGATAGGGTACTACAGGCTGAACAGCTACAAAAACTACTAAATATGATGCCTATGAAATACCGAGAGGTACTAGTACTAAACTATCTCGAAGGACGTGACTACCAAACAATAAGCTGTGTTATCGGAAAACCAACCTCTACAGTAGGGACAAGGATAAAAAGAGCTAAAGAACTGCTAAAGAAACTATATGTAAAGGAATATGGAAATGAAGCGTAAACAACTACCATCCATCGACATTTCTCAATCCGTAATGCAGCGCATCAAACGGGATGGTATTAAGATGCGCCCAAAAAGCTACTTCACGATTATAAAGTTCCTAAGAAATAGTTCCTTTGCCTTGGCTATTTTGGTTAGTCTAGTTGGCATCATGTCACTGGTTTATGTTCTAAAGAACGACACTTTTACTGACTATAAGACTTTGCTAGGTCAAGCCGAGTTCATAAAATCGTTACCATGGGCTGGAATTGTCGTGACCACGCTCAGCGTTATAGCCGTCATCTTGTTGTCTAAAGTAATCAGCAGTAATTCACCAAAGTTTAAGTTTAGTTACGCTTTGGGTATCTGGCTAGTTTTGGTTGTAGGGTCTCTTGTGCTTGCAAATAGCTTGTCGCCTGAAAGTACACCATCAATCATAGCCAGAACTGCCTATTTGTCTGATAAAGATCCGGCAAAGCTGTACGGAGAAGTTATTGAAGTTATCGATGGCAATAGTTTAAAAGTTAAGGTTAGCGGCGAAACAATAGTGGTTTATACATCTACAGAAAATATAAAGACAGGTGACAAGATCCTTATTATTGGTAATAGAAAGAATGGTAACTTCTATGCAAAAGTCTTGGAAGTTACAGAAGCAGCACCGAAGCAAGAGGAGAAAAAAGAAGAAAATGAAGAAGTTGTTGAGATGCCAAAGCCCGCCGAACCACAGCCTGAGCCGAAAACACAACCTACACCAGCACCAGAACCAAAACCCCAGCCTTCACCCAATCCAGAACCATCTCCAGAAACAACAAAAACTATAACAATATGGGCAAAGACAACTACTCCGGTTAACTACACAATAGGTTCTTGGACGGGACCAGTACATAAAATCGGTTGGTCATCAAACTTTAATCTTGAGCAAGGCTACAAGTTAATCTGGAATAAAACCGGTTCACCCGTATATCCAGGCGACGAATATTACTTCAATGGCAGTAGTTCGTCTGGGGGGGTTGGAGTCGTGGATAGTGAACTATACGGATCCGGCACATACTACGTAAGAGCCTGTCAATACTTAGGTGGCTCGTGTGGTGTATACTCAAATCAAATAACCATTGAATTCTAATGAAGAAAGAGATTTTAGAAGGCGAGATTGTAGAAGAAAAATCTACTATTAGCTACAAGAATGACTCAAATGGAAGACTAAAAGATGTTAAATTTCCAAGCTGGAAAATACTAATATCAATAATTCCTGTATTCGGGCTAGTATTTTCAGTAATATGGTTTTACTACGAAAAATCAAAAAATAGCATTTCAATTATTTTCCCAATAATGGGCGTTGTAATTGGAATATTCTCAACGGTTACTTTCTTCGTTTTGCGCTTTATATTAAAGGCTGTTTTCTAACCTATTAGTTTGTCATTAAGTGTACAGTCCAGGGCAATTCCCCCAATATTAGCAACGCATTTATCTTGGCTATTGTCTATTTCAACATCAGTTTGTGAACAGGAATCAACAGGTACGTCCTTTATAATATTTAGGTATTGTGTTCCGTTCTCATCATAAGATTGAACCTGTAAAACGTACTCTTCGCCAGATGCCAGTGTAGCGAGAGTATCCTCGGTTGTAGTACCGTTGTAGTAAACGTCTTCGACACCGAAACCATAAGAAAAACCAGTTCTACCGTTACGGCCATTAGACCATGCGGCAATTCGAAATGGATTTAGGTCTTGGCCATCATTATATACATGCGCAGTAATACTACCGGAATCTCCTCCTATACTACAAGCGGCAGGCTGATTTAGATACACAACCTGTCCTGGACCTGGCCAAATTTGATGAGACATAGAGTGACCGTAATATTCCTCGGTTGCAACATAAGCAGTATTTGGATTTGTATCGCCTGTTTTTGCTAAGGAATATGCCTCAACATAAACACTTGCACCGTCTGGTATATTTTCGAAACATACATCTCGCAAACCTTCAGAATATCCTTGTGGTGGGGCATCGCGATTAATTTTGTAATGGTCTGAGTAACTTACTCCAGATGGTATAGGGTTGCCATTAGGATCGACCTTTTGATCACCAATCATGTAATCAACGCTTACTTGTGCGGATATTGCCAAACCAGTTTGGCTTTGTATGTGTACTCTCAATACGTTACCTTGATCACAATTATTGGGTTGATATTCACGTTCGCCCCAAGGATCGATTGTGGTTGTTGTTGTATCACTTAAAATTTGTGTGTCCGGAAGATTAGATACTGTTGTGGTAGTTTCTGCAACAGTAATCCTGGAAGTTGACGGCATTAAATTAGTAGTGATTTGTTCGGTCGGCATAGAAATATCAGTCGTCGGAGAATCTACTAATCTATCAGCATAAACTCCTGGGTCATTTTCGACGGCAATGCTACAAGAAGCAAGTAAAACTCCGCCAGCAAATATTACACTTGCTATATCAGGTTTATTACTAAGCTCAATAAATCTATAAAGTTTTTCTTTTATTTCTGGCATCATATTAGTAATTAACTTAATTAATCTCTGTGTCTAGTGCAAGCATAAGGATTAATCATATCAAATAATAACTGCTATAATTTTGTGTAATGGTAAAGAAAAAAGTAAGGTCTTCAAAAACTAAGGAGTTGGGATTATTTGAAAAATTCACTTTGAAGTTTTTTGATCATTTAAAAATTAGTATCTTCTTTTGGATCAGTATTTTTCTTTTTGGATTATTCTCTTACACTACCTTTCTTCAACGCGAAGGATTTCCGCAAGTTAGTGTTCCAATAAGCGTAGTAAGAGCTGTTTATTTAGCTAACGATAAAAATTCTGTTGACACGCTGGTAACTAAGCCAATTCTGGAATCTCTTGATTCAAACGACACAATCGAACAAACCACAGCTAATACAACAAACAATGCTTCGGTAATTGTCATACAACATAAAGATGACTACTCCTCGGAAGAAGGTTCAAAATCAGCCCAAGATAGTATTAACAAGATCAAAGACACGCTTCCAGAGAATGTAGATATAACCTATGAGTCGGTAAATGCAACCAAGTTTAACAATAAATACGACATATTGATATCAGTATCAAGTCCATCTAGAGACTCTGAAGAGATTTCTAAGACTGCAGAGGAAGTAGCTAGCAAATTACTTGAAAAACCAGAGATAGTAGACACACAGATTGAGGAACTATTCACAGAGGGCTTTAATCCAATAACAAATCAGCAAGAAAAAATACAGACTAGTTTTGACTGGTCAGGCCAAAGAATAGATAATTCATTTTCTATTAGCCCAAGTGTTGTAATCGGTATAAACCTAGAACCGGGGACCGATATTGTAAAATTTGAACCCGAGCTTAATAACTTACTAAGTGAGATTCAAAATCAGTATAAGGATACAGATATAAAAATCTCAAAAGCAGCAGGTTTTGCTGAAAATATAAAAGAGCAGACTGATTCTTTGCAACAAAACCTTTTCGAAGGCCTGATAATAGTAGTGCTCATATGCTTTAT
>JAGQNP010000010.1 GCA_020428005.1 Candidatus Saccharimonadota bacterium | reverse complement strand
ACCACTATCAATTGACCAAATATTTGGAACCGGTTTATCATCTTGAAAGTCAGTTTCATGCTCTGACTTTTTCTCTAAATCCGTGTCAATGTCCTTAAGGTCGTTTTCATCAGCAGCACGCTCTTTGTTGTCATCCTTACTAGATTTTTCTTCTCCATCATCAATAGAAGAATGTGAGTTAACTATTGTTTGTGGTGAGCTACCTGAAATATTGGAAGTCTGCCTGTTTGCATAGTAAGTGGCATCAAAACCAGTGGCTACGACAGTTATTATGATCTCGCCCTTGAGTTCTTCGTTAATCGTTGCACCAAAAATAATGTTCGCATCAGAGTCAGCTGCTGCAGTTATTGTCTCTGCTGCAGTGTTAATCTCATGCATGGAAACATCATTGCCACCAATAACATTAAACAAAATACCTCTGGCGCCATCGATAGATACTTCGAGAAGAGGTGACTCAATGGCTTGTTGTGCAGCTTGCACAGCCCGATCCTCACCACTTGCTCGACCAATCCCCATGAGGGCAGAACCAGCATTGCTCATAACAGCTTTAACGTCAGCAAAGTCTAGGTTTACTAGCCCATGAACTGTTATCAAATCTGATATACCCTGAACACCTTGACGTAAAACATCATCAGCAACTTTAAAAGCTTCTAAAAGAGGTGTTGCCCTATCAATAGTCTGCAATAATCTGTCATTAGGTATTATGATAAGTGTGTCGACTGAGTCACGTAATTTCTCAATAGCAACTTCTGCGTTACGGTGCCTTTTTGGACCCTCAAAAGCAAATGGTTTAGTTGCAAATCCTACAACAAGTGAACCAGAATCCTTGGCTGCTTGTGCCACAACATGACCGGCACCACTTCCGGTTCCACCACCGGCACCTATAGTGACAAACACCATGTCAGCGCCATTCACTACACTCTTTATCTCATCGATTGATTCTTCGGCCGCTTTTTGACCCTGTGATGGATTAGCTCCTGCACCAAGCCCCTTGGTAGTATCGTGGCCAATGTGTATTTTAGTTTCAGCTTTGGAATGATGGAGTGCCTGCGCATCAGTGTTAACTGCAACGAATTCTACACCAGTAACACCAGACTCTACCATCCTATTAATTGCCGCACCTCCGGCACCACCAACACCTATAACTTTAATTCTCGCAAATGTTTCGATAGCTGGATCAACTTTTGGCATATATCCCTAAACCTCACTTTTCTATACAGGGAGTATACCCCAAGCAAGTGATGTGTTCAAATACTAGTGCTTATTTAATTATTTTCGATTACGAAATCGCTTCAAAATGCCTTCAACAGCACCGAATACTGCATTATTCGGTTCGCCAGTGGCGACATGACTTACAGAAGGCATAAGTAACATATCCAAAAGCATCAATCCTACTGCTGCAACGTACTCTGAGTCTTGAACTGTATCTAATAATCCGTTCAGTGGCTGTAACTTACCTACTCTAGCAGCAAGTTCCAGTTTCTCTTTAGTGAATTCAGCAAGTCCTGGTAGCTTAGCCGTCCCACCAACTAATACAACCCCTCCGGGTAACTTTCTAGATTTATTAATCTTCTTTAGCTCTTTATCTACTAACTCTAATAGTTCTTCTACTCGTGCCTCAGTAATCATTTTTATCTCTGTACCGTCAAATTGGTGAGTTTTACCATCATGTTCAACTCTAACAAAATTCTTAACTGGTTTTTTATCAACTGTGGCATGATTTATTTTTACAAGTTCTGCAACATCTAGATCAGTTCTGAGCCCTATTGCGAGATCATTTGTTACATTAATACCTCCTATTGGTATAACTGCAATATGCTGAACTTCGCCATCCTCAATAATGATCATATTTGTAGTGCCAGCACCAATATCAAGCACTAACGTGCCAGATTCTTTTTGCTGTCGGTTAAGTACTGCTTCAGCAGCCGCAAGACTAGATACTGTGTGGTGTGTTGCATTGACATGAGATTTTTCCAAAACTAGGTCCAGGTTTCTTAAGTTTGGAGTTGCGGCCGTTAAAATATGGGTATCAACTTCTAATCTGACTCCCTGCATGCCAACCGGATCTTTTATATTATCTTGACCATCAAGACGATAGTTTTTGGCAAAAACCTGAATAATTTCGCGATTTGGGGGCATTTGTATTATAGTTGCCGCCTCTTCTACCCTAATACGATCATCGTCAGTAATCTCACGATTTGCCGCACTTATAGCAATAACACCTTTGGAATTCATTCCCACAACATGTGAACCATTAACATTGACTGTTGCGTTTTTTATATGAACACCTGAGACTCTCTCGGCCTCTGTCACTGCATGAGATACCGCATCAGCAACATCCTCTATATGAACAATTACACCTTTACGCATACCAATGTTTGGAGCACTCCCATGACCAATTATTGATAGCTTACTGGGATCTTCTTGATCCTGCATACCAACAACACAGCGAACTGTGCTGGTCCCAATATCAAGACCAATGTAGTGATTTATCGGCGATTGATCGCGCATGGGGTAAGTATACCGCTTAAACTAATCAGTTGGCAATGGTGTATAAGTTTTGAGTTTAATTATCGACAGATACTTTACAGAGCTGTGAGAATTTCTGAACCATTGTCTGTTATTAGTACTGTATGTTCAAAATGAGCTGCGAGTGAATCATCAACTGTTTTAACTGTCCAACCGTCAATGTCTGTATGAACCTTGTGTGACCCCATAGTGACCATCGGCTCGATTGCAATGGTCATTCCTGATAGCAGCTTCATGCCTGTTCCAGGACTACCATAATTAGGAATGTTTGGTTCCTCGTGTAACTGATGTCCAACTCCGTGCCCAACTAAATCACGAACTATACCATACTGTTTTCCAATAGATGACTCAATTGCTGAAGCTATATCGCCGACACGACAGCCATTTTTTAGCACATTAATGCCTTTACTTAGTGCAGCCTCTGTGTCGCGCACTAGACGAGCGTGTTTAGGATTGCTTATATTACCAACAACGACTGAGATTGCTGCATCACATATCATATCGTCATAAGTTACACCAAAATCCATGCTAACAATATCACCATCGTTGATTTTCCTGTCCCCTGGTATGCCATGAACAACTTCTTCGTTTACGGATACACATAGGACATCTGGAAAACCTTGATAACCTAAAAATGAAGGTATACCGCCAGTTCCTTTTAACTCACTTTTAGCAATTAAGGCAAGATCTTTGGTGGTCATGCCGGGTTTAACTGAATGTTTTAGAGTAGACAATACTGACGCCAAAATTTTTCCAGCATTTCGCATGGCAATTATCTCTTGTTCAGTTTTTACCCTAGTAAGCATATGTTAATTATCGACTGACTTAATAGCGCCTACAATCTGATCGTGAACGTCCTCAATTGCTTTATCACCATCAACATCAAAAACAGGTACACTTGCGGACTTAAATTGTTCCAATATTGGCTTGATCGTTTTTTCATATTCCTCTAGCCTTCCTTCAATAGCCTCGTCGTGATCATCGGGTCTACCTCTACCCAGCAATCGTTCTTTAACAACTTCACTAGAAGCCGTAATATGAATTATCGCGGTAACATTAAGCTGACTGTATTTAACTTGATTAAGTAGCCACTCGGCCTGACCAACACTTCTTGGAAATCCATCAAGAATAAACTCTCTGTCGATTCCAACTACAGCAAAAATCTTTTGGACTAAAGTAATTATTTCACCGTCGCTAAGTAGTTTCCCAGATACCATCCTTTTTCGTTGCTCACCTGAAGTAAGCATTCTGAGGAATTCACCAGTCGATAGCCAAGGAACTGCTAGCTCATCTGCTAATCTTCTTCCCTGAACACTTTTACCAGCACCAGCAACACCCATGAAAATTATCATTAACTTAGTTTCTCCTTTACTAATTGTGCAATGCGAGAACCATCCGCCGATACACCCGCTTTTGATTTAACTATACCAATAACCTGACCCATCTGTTGCATAGAGCTTGCACCAGTCGACGAAATCGCTTCATCAACAATCAACATTAGTTCCTCATCGCTCATTTGGGCTGGTAAGTATTTTTCAATAACCTTTTTCTCTACTAACTCAGCTTCAGCTTTTTCCTCGCTACCACCTTTTTTATAAAGATCGGCACTTTCCTGACGCTTTTTGGCCTCTTTTGATAGTAGAGCAATTATGGCATCATCTTCTAAACCCGTATCTCTTAAACCTTTAGCAACCTCTTCGTAGAGAATAGTGCTTTTCAGTCCACGCAAAGTAGTAGCAAGCGTTTTATCACCAGCCAACATGGCAGCCTTCAAATCTGCATCTATATCTTTAGAAATACTCATTCTAGAATAGTTTAACAAATAAGAATTATTTTTTCACTCAAGATTGTACTGATTTTCGTGCTAACAAAATTTGAGCTGCAATAACACCCCACGATAAACCTATTAGAGCAGCTGTTGTCATAGCAAAATAAAAATGCAAGGTATACATACAATAAGCAACGATTGAAGGGAAAACTGTATTCATTATTGAACTTAACAGGGAAGGTTTTTTGTCACTCCAAATTATAAACTGAAGAGCCACAATGGCACCAATCTGACATAGTGCAATAACTTTGTCTTGCCACATATTGTAATTATACTAACCCATAATAAATCAAAAGTCCGGCTGTTTTCTATCGGACTTAATTTACTTTAACTAAAAAATCTTTAGCGAGTAGCACCACCAAGACGCATTTTCTTCATCTTGTCATTTTTGCGTTCTTTACGAATAATCGCTTTTGAGCGACGGTCCCGTTTGCTCATCGGTTTTTCAAAACGTTGATTCATTTTGGCTTCCGCCAAAACACCAGACTGTTGCACTTTTCGGTTGAAACGACGTAGTAAGCTCTCGCTTGATTCCTTAGCATCTTTTTTAGTGACTTGTATCATAGGGTTCTATTGTAACTTAACAGATTAAAAAATTCAAGCTTGAGAAATAGTTTGCTGACGTTTCTGATTCATGCGTTGTGACTTCAACACTATACTCTGTAACTCCTTGAATATGGCAAAATGTTTATTGGTATGGTAGATCTTGGTGTTACCTTGTCGTTCTGAAATAAGAAATCCAACTTTCTCTAAACGTTTTAACTCTCTTTGAATATTGCCAGCATCTTCCTTGATTAGCTTAGCTAAACCGCGTACATGAGTCTTAAAGTCCGGATACTTTGCGTATACGACTATTATCTTTCGCCTTACTCGTGAAGTTATAAATACATCTAACATAAGCTCTTATTGTTATTCAAACAACGTACCGTAAGTATAGGACAGCCTTTTGGACATTTCAACACATTTTTTTGATAATACTCATATAATAGGGGTTGTGAGGTATTACGAAATATTAGTTGCAAGCATGTCATTCCACGGTAAAGAGCCGCTAACTTACTCTAGTGATAGATTACTTGAAATAGGATCTGTCGTAAAAGTACCTCTTGGTCAAAAAATAGTAATTGGAATAGTGAAAAACGAGGTTTCTAAACCGGACTTTAAACTAAAATCGTTGTTAACATTACCGGTTTCTGTAAATATTCCAAAGGAATTATTAGAGCTTTTAAACTGGCTTGCAAGTTACTACCCAGCACCCATTGGTCAAATCACATCATTATTTGTACCTTCAAGTTTAGTTTCAAAAAGTAGATTTAAACCTGAAAAAAATGTCATTATCCGTGAGACAATCGTCAAACTACCAAAATTAACAAAGGACCAGAAAAACGCACTTAATATTATTAGAAATAATACTCCGAAACCTATCTTATTGCATGGAGATACTGGAACCGGTAAGACTAGGGTCTATATTGACCTCGCTAGAGAGCAATTAGATAATAATCGATCAGTAATAATAATGACGCCAGAGATTGGACTAACTCCCCAGCTAGTAGAATCGTTTTCGTCTCAGTTTGGTAATAAAGTTCTGGTAACACATTCTCAACTTACATCCGCAAATAAACGAGATGTATGGCTCAAAATTGCGAATAGTAATGATCCTGTAATTGTTATCGGGCCACGTTCTGCACTATTCAGCCCAATAAAAAACTTAGGCTTAATCGTAATCGATGAGTTTCATGATTCTGCATACAAACAAGAACAGTCACCGCACTACATTGCCTCTAGAGTAGCAGCACAGTTAGCTAGATTTCATAACTGTCAGCTTGTTTTAGGTAGTGCGACCCCAAATATTGTTGATTACTACAACTTCGAAGCAAAAAAACTACCAATAGTGAGAATGACTGAACCAGCAATTACTAGTGATTTTGTTTCTCCTGTGGTTGACATTGTGGCCATTAGTAACAGGGATAATTTTGTAGATTCTCAGTGGATATCAACTCAAATGATCCAAGCTATTAGAAACTCTTTGAACAACGGTAATCAATCACTTGTATTTCTAAACCGCAGAGGCTCAGCACGAGTTGTAGCTTGTCAATCCTGTGGTTGGCAAGCTTTATGTCAAAAATGTGACATTCCAATGACTTACCATGGTGATATACATCGCATGATATGCCATACTTGCGGGCTCACATCTTCTACGCCAACTACTTGTGCCATCTGTAACAGTACGGATATAGTGTTCCGAAGTATTGGTACAAAAGCCTTAGTAAAAGAGTTGCAAAAAATATTCCCAGAAGCAAGAATAGCCCGGTTTGACAGCGATAGTAAGAAAACCGAACATCTTTCAGAGCAATACAAAGTTATAAATGAGGGAGCTTTCGATATATTAGTCGGTACACAGATGATAACCAAAGGACTAGATCTAACCAGTCTATCAGTAGTCGGAATTTTGACAGCAGATACAGCACTAACCTTTCCAGACTATACGGCAGAAGAAGTAACCTATCAGCAACTAAGCCAAGCTATTGGAAGAGTTGGTAGAGGACATGTGGAAGGTCATGTCATAATACAAACTTATTATCCAGAAAATTCTAGTCTTAATGCCGCTGTAAACAAAAATTACTCGTTGTTTTATAAGCAACAAATCACTGAAAGAAAAAGGTTTTTATTTCCACCTTTTTTTTACATATTGAAGATAGAATGTGGCAGAAAAAATTCTTCAGCAGCAAAAAAAGCATGTGAGAATTTGTATTCATTTATCAATAATTTACCCCTTGATTTAGACATTATTGGTCCGGCCCCGTCATACAAACAAAAACAAAATAATAAGTACTACTACCAGCTAATAATAAAATCCAAAAAAAGGACTAATCTAACAGAAATTATCAAGCGCCTTCCTTCTAATTTTGCCCATGATATTGACCCCACGAATTTGTTGTAAGCATAACTACTTATTAGCTGCTAATTACTGATGTATACTTAGTGCATAGCCTATGAAAAAAGAAGATATTATAACCCTGCCAAACTCGAATTTAAGAGAAAGGTCCAAGAAAGTTGGCCTTGTTACAGATGACATTAAGAAAATAATAAGTGGCATGGAGAGTGCTACATTGGACTGGGAAGACAGTCGCCAACATGAGGTTGGTGTTGCATTAGCAGCCGTACAAATCGATAAATTACTTAGAATTGTTGTCGTTAGAAATAATATAGAGGACAAAAATGATAAGTCTTTTCAGGTGTTTATTAACCCCGAAATAACTAAGTACGAAGGTAAAATTGTTGATGATTACGAAGGCTGTCTAAGTATAAAAGACATCTACGGCAAGGTTCCTCGATACTCTAAGGTTAAGGTAAAAGCGCTCAATATTTCTGGCAAGGAGATACGCATAACCATTGATGGATTCTTAGCGCGTATCTTTCAGCATGAGATTGATCATACTAAAGGAGTTGTATTCATTGATCATATAAAAGATAAGAAAGATGCATTTTTTAGACTTGATAAAGATGGTCATTTAGAATCACTAGACTACGACAAAAGAATCAAAAACAACAAGGATCTTTGGTGATAGATGTGAAAGATTCCATTGTATTTTTTGGTAGTGGCCCCGTTGCCGCAGAATCACTATCGCTGTTAGCAAAAAACTTTGTAATTGAAGCGGTGATAACAAAACCAAAGCCACCTCACCATCGTGGCAACTTCCCTGTAATTGATGTAGCTAATGATTTAGGACTCAAATTATTAACTGCAACAAATAAAGCCGAACTAGACTCACTCATTGATGCCACTGATCTGAATAGTAAAGTTGGGGTAGTGGTAGACTTTGGGATTATTATTAGTCAAAAGGTTATTAACTTCTTTAAATTCGGTATTGTTAACAGTCATTTTTCTTTATTGCCCGAGTGGCGTGGTGCCGATCCTATTACTTTTGCCATATTATCTGGTCAATCTAAAACAGGGGTTAGTTTAATGATTATTGAGCCAACTCTTGATACTGGCAAACTAATAACTCACAGAACTATAGAAATAAACTTTGACGAAACAACGCCAAGCTTAACAAAAAAGCTTATAAGCTTGAGTGATGATCTATTGAAAGAGTTTTTGCCAAAGTATATGAGTGGAAAACTCAAGCCTCGTAGTCAGCCTCATCCAGACAGGGCAACTTACTCACGTAAGTTAACAAAAGAGGATGGAGTGATTGATTGGTCCAAGTCAGCCGATCAGATTGAACGCGAAATACGCGCCTTTATTGAATGGCCAAAGAGCCGTACTCAACTTGCAAACAAAGAAATAATTATTACCAAAGCTCATCCCCATAAAGAAAATCATATGGATAACAAAGTCGGTGAAGTCATTATTGATAATGGTTGTTTAGCAGTTAAGTGTGGTGAAGGTTACCTATGTATTGATATGCTAAAACCTGTAGGAAAGAACGAGATGACCGCTAAATCGTTTCTGGCAGGTCATAGATTAAATTAATTCGTTCACCCTTTTTGTAAGTGCATCGATCAAGGATAAGTTACGCCTACTATGCACATGACGTCTAACAGCATCGCTTAATTTAAACACTCCGTTCAGTCCCGGTTTGCAAAAGTGTTTTTTACCAACACTATCAAAATAATATGCTTGATCAGTATAAGATGCAGCATCGACTTCGTGTTCTAAGAATATCATTTGGAATAGATCATCAGGTCCGATAGTCCTACTATGCTTCTTTATCATTGAAGCTATCCTTTGAGCGGTACTCTCTACTGCAGATTGGTTGCCTCTTTTCAGGAGTGAACCCATGACATCATTGCCAACAATATCCTTAATGAGATCCTTGCTACCTTGTGGCAATGGAATATTACTTAGGATCTTGTCACTAACAAGATTATTGTATGCTCCCTGATTGCCTTTGTGACCTTCATTAGCAACTGCCAGAGGCTTGCCCATGTCATGAATAAGCAACATCAACCTCATAAGCATTATGCCTCGTTTTACGCCGTCTGAACCATCATTAATGTTACCAGCCCAATTTGACTCAAAAATATTCATCACAGCCTGTGTGTGCTCGTGTAACCTATAACCTTCCCAGACACCAACGTCCGCACTCATCAACCTGTTAATAATCGGGCTCATGCTAGCGAAACGTCTCATTACATCAAATGTGTTTATTCTTGACATGCTCAACATACTTACAAGTTCATCACCTTGAGTTGCTGTAATAATATCTCTCTCAGATTGCAAGAATCGCACTATACTGTCAGTTTCGGCCTTATTAAGATTCTTGGGCTTAGCTAACGGATCTTCAACCCTTGAGGGACCATCATATAATTCCAAAATATCAATATCTGCTTCTTCAACAGATGCTATTCTGCCTAATTCATAAAAGAAACCTTGTGACTCATTAAGGCGTTCGAAACGACGTCCCCACGATCTTTCATCGCCAACAGAATCTCTGCGCCAATAGGCAACTACATTATGAGACCTATTTGGATCTACGCTAGGATGAATTTTTTTAACTGCGCCATCGACACCTATGCTCATTAACCATCCCTGTCTTAACCTTGTTGGCACAGCCATACCTATTCTGTGAGCTGGAAAATATCCATCCCCAAGAGCTAGGTCATACATTCTAGGTTCTCGACTACTGTGACCTCTTATATATCCCTCAAATGCATTTAGACCACTATCGTCTTCAGAGCCCGCTGATCTTTTTGCATCTATGTATCGAAGTGCACTTTCTCTTTGTTCTGGGGTAAGTGGCTCTAGAGCCCTAGGATCATCAATGTGAAGCAATATTGCACCGTTAGCCAATATTTTTTCAACACCATACTTGTCCCTACCCTCTCTTTTAAATCGATCTGCATATAAATCAGCTAAAGACCTATCACCACAATATAGACCGGGTCCAAGCAATTGATTATGTACGCCCTTAGATGAACCATCGAAAAAATCATCAAAGGCAAATGAGTTACGACCAGCGAATGCGTGCCAACTTACAGATGGAAAAGATACTCCATCCAGAACGCCCTTTGTCTCAAGCGTATATGGAAATAAACTCTTCGGATCCTCCAAAACGCCTGGCATTAATACTTCTGATGGACGAGGAGCTGGATTAATCATGTAGTATTACCTCTTTAAAAGACAAGCTCAGCGTTAAGAATAATTAACTTGTGGATCGTGTCTGTCGTGAGCCACCAAATCTACCTAGAGGTGCTCGGACTCTACTTGGCCTTTGTCTTCTTGCTTGTTGATCATCGTCTCTTGCTCTTGGTGTTTCTTCTCCGCTTCCAGCTGAATCTGTATCTGCTGAAGCACTTGCGTCACTCGCAACTGGCGCTGCATTTTCGGGTGTAACCGGTGGATTTACCTCAGTTCGAAACGAAATAATCCTCATCATACGCTCTCTAGTAGTGCCGTCGGCTGAGTGAACTGTGTTAGGAAATTCAAACTCCTGAATTATAAACTTACCTTTCTTAGGATGTGTAAATACGGCACTCCTATAAACGCTGTTACCTACTCTTATAGGTGTATCGGGATCATCCAATCCCAAAGCTTTCTTATCACTAGGGCCAAGATTTAATTCTATACCCCTCTTTTCACTAGCGTTAAGTTTTTCTTCTATATCACGATTGAATATTCGTGATAACTGATTCATAATTTCGTCTCTTATAGCTTCATCATGATCACCATAGCCTTCCAACTGATGTGTTCGTATAGTATGAGATTCACCTGAAAATATTGCTGCATCGGCTGAAGCTAAGAAGTTAAATAAGCTTTCCCAAGATTCTATATCAAGTTCAGCATTGGCTCCCCTATCTGAGCGTGATGGATCATAGTTTATCTTATCGGTTGGAATCTCAGCACCAAATAGTTGTTTTTGGATTTTACCAACGAGTAAATCTAGGTGTTGTTCTAGTTGTTCCTTTTCCTCTTTGCTAAGAGTTGTTTCAGCACCGCTTGTGTCTGGTTCGGCTTCGGACTCGCTTCCATCATCATCGACTTCTTGTGATGCTGATTCTTCGCTCTCAAGCTCTACAGCAACTGCGGCTGGAGTCGGGGTATTAGGAGAGTCTGGAGATGGTGTGTTTGGCCCTTTGTTATCATCATCTGGGTCTGAATCAGGCTCCTCTGGTTCTTCGCTATCGCTATCATCATGAGACTCAGAGTCAGACGGATCAACAGGCTCCTCTGGTGTTCCTTCGTCGTTAGAAGGTTCTTCATCACCACTATTATCCCTCAGCCATGACTGATATTCCTCGTCCTCACCATCTTCTGGTGTAGGGGTTTCTGGACCTTCAGGGGCTCCTGGTGTTGGTTCTTCTGGAGTTGTGTCTTCAGTAGTTTCTTCTGTCTTAGTAGAACCACTGTTTTTCTTTAGCCATCTATAGTAATCAACGTCATCTTCTGTTGGGTTGTCTTTGCCTTCTTGGGCATTTAGACGTTCTGCATCTGTTCTGTTAGATATAGCTGTTGCATCGTCACCGTTACCTAGATCACCAACCTCACCTTCAGGGGCTTCGCCGTGAGCACGGACCGCTGTATACCACTTAGCAGCACCTGTCTTAGCATTATTTCTAACAAAATCTCTAAATGAAACATCTTTGTTAGCTTCGTCAGACATAACAAAATCACGATATTCATCAAAAATATCCTGTTCTGCTGGCACTTCTGAAGTGACTGGTGCTTCATAAGGTTGTGACGGATCAAGTCCATCGGCTACATTTTCTGGTGTGTAGCCATAAGCATCGAGTAAGCTTTCTTCACTTATGTGATCAGATACTCCTGCTTCATTTTTTGCGTAATAATGGACAGCACCGTTAGAGTAAACGTTTTGATCAACTTGTACGTGCTTTCCTGGTTCATACTCGGCCATTGTGAGTTGTATTCCTTTCTAGAATAGCTAAAAACTATGGTTTATTTTTGTATTTTATGTTTTACGAGCATATTTTAGCATAAGCTTACATAATTTTCAAGACTTTTTGTAACTTTTTTGTATTAATAGCAAAAGTATCACTTCTATTGATCAAAACATGGCTACTATAAGCACTGCCCCCATGGTAATGGCTGCTATAAATCCGTATTTAATTGCAGATCTGTAAGTGAAGTTTGATCCTTTTTTAGAGATCGTACTTGTATCAACAGCATGTCGACTTGGGTCTAATGAATTTTGTTGGAACAGCTGTGTTTGATCTGGGTTTTGCAATATCTGTCCCACTGATTGCATATTTGGGGCATGTTCTTGATTTTCATCTAAAAATTCTGGCAATTCATCTGGTGAATAGTCGTCGTAACTCTTTGATGAACTGTCAGTATAAACATTCTTGTCCATACTTATATTTATTATACTATCCTATACAATCACTAGAGGTTTCTTTCAACAGTTTCACGAGTGAAACATTCTATCCTGTCACCTTCCTGTAAATCCAATTTTGTTTCTGTTGCAATATTCATTCCGCACATTTCACCCTGCAAAACTTCTTTGGTATCTGTTGGGCCATGCTTTAGGTTAGTAATTTGAACCTCTGCCAATAAATCACCTTCCCTAAAAACTTTGGCAAAACTTGGGGCTAAAAGCTTGCCCTTAGTAACCTCACCGCCACATATAACTTCTGTTTTGGTTGTTTTAAAGATGCCCTTTACGACTAAACGACCCATCTCTGTTTCGACAACTTCTGGAGCTAATAATTTACTCATTTCTTGTTTAGCATCTTCAATCAATTCATAAATTACTTTGTATAGTCGTACTGGAACCTTGTCTCTAGAAGCAGTTTGTTTGACACTGGTTGGCATTCCTATGTTGAAACCATAAATAATTGCATTGCTAGAATGAGCTAAGTGAACATCATTTTCGGTTACAGGACCAATACCTGAACCAACCATCCTAACTGCAACTTCATCGGTATCCATAGCACGTAGGCTATCTATAACAGATTTTATGGAACCCTGTACATCGGCCTTAATTATCACATTAAGTTCGTTAAGCTTATTACTTCTATCAATTATCCTTATAAGTTCAGAACTACCTACGCCCCCACGCCCACCATCAGCTTTACGTCCAGTAGCATTCTTCTCTGACTGAAGCCTGGCCTCCTTTTCGTCATTAACCTGGGAGAATTCATCACCAAACCTAGGAACTGTTTTAAAGCCTGTTATGACAACGGGTGATGATGGTTTAGCTTCTTTCAGTGATTGACCTTCTGGAGATTCTAGATTACGAACCCTGGCATAAGTACCACCAGCAACCACGAAGTCGCCTGGATGTATAACACCAGATTCAACCAATGCTACAGCTACTGGACCACGCCCTTTTTCCATGTGAGCTTCTATAATTAATCCACTAGCAGGAACATCTTCGTCAGCCCTGAGCTCTTCGACTTCAGATACTAGTAGGACCATATCAAGTAACTTATCGATGCCTTCTTTGTTCTTGGCTGAAACTTCTACAGTAATAGTGTCCCCACCCCAGTCTTCTGTTTGTAAACCGTTTTCTGCAAGTTGCTGCTTTACTCGGTTAGAATCAGCACCCTCTTTGTCTATCTTATTGATTGCAACTATCATATTAACGCCAGCTTTGCGTGCAAATCTTATAGCCTCAAGTGTTTGTGGCTTAATTCCATCATCCGCAGCTACAACAATTATTACCAAATCTGTTAATTGAGCACCGTGTTCACGAAGTGCTGCAAACGCCTCATGACCTGGGGTATCCAAGAAAGTAATGGGTTTCTTGTTGTGGACTATCTGATAAGCCGATATATGCTGGGTTATACCTCCAGCTTCACCCTTGGCAACATCAGCTGTCCTGATAGCATCTAGCAGAGTTGTTTTGCCATGATCAACATGTCCCATAACTGCAACAACTGGTGGCCGTTCCTGAGCTTTTTCACTAGCTTGTTTCTTTTGTCGTACTGGCGCAGGTGTTGATTCCTTCTTAACCAGTTCTACATCTACATCAAGTTCTCCAACAACTATTTGAGCTGTATCGAAGTCAATTCGCTCGTTAATAGTAGCCATAACCCCATTCTTGATGAGTTCGGTTATTAACTTGGTAGCAGGTATCATCAGCTTTTCTGCCAGTGATCCGACAGTTATCATATCTTCGATTTCAATTTTAGTGGACATTCGGATCTCCTTTCTGGCTTAAGTTAGCCGATGAACAGTTACATTATTTGTCAGCTTTCTCTTCGGTCTTTTTCTTAGCTGGTTTAGCTGCAGTTGACTTCTTAGAATCTTTCAAACTAAGAGCAATTTTGCGCCCTTCTAGATCAATATCAATAACTTTGAACTTCTTGTTTTCGTTAAGTTGAAAAATCTTTTCTGGATCAACACTTTCATCATCACTCATCTCTGACACATGCACTAGGGCTTCGACTGCTGGACTTAGTTGAACAAAAGCACCAAATGGCGTAATTCTAGTTATTTTGCCTTCGACAGTATCGCCAGTCTTGAACGATTGAACTTCCTTGAGCCATGGGTCTTCCTGCATCTGCTTAAGGCTTAGGCTAAGGCGATCTTTGTCGATAGCTATGATCTTAGCTTTTATTGTATCGCCTGTCTTCACATACTTACGTGGATCTTCTACTCGTTCCCAGGATATTTCAGAAATATGTATCAACCCCTCAATCCCATCAACATTAACAAACGCACCAAAGTCAATAACTCCCGTTACTACACCTTCTACTTCTGCACCAACACCAAGTTTAGTAAATCGTTGCTGAATATCGTCCTTAATCGCTTCTTTCTCTGAGAAAATAAGCTTATTATCTTTGCGGTTGACATCCAGGATTCTAACCTTGAGCTCTTTGCTTGTTAGCTGATTAAGCTTCTGAAGTATTTCATCTTTATCGGCACCTGATACCCGAGGATAGTTTCCAGCTGACAGCTGAGAAACAGGCAAGAAGCCACGAATTCCTTCAAGTTCTATGAGCAAACCGCCTCGGTTAGCATCGTAAGGTTTAATACTTATTATTTCTCCGGATTCATGGATCCGCTGTAATTCATCCCAGCCCCTGTCCTTTGCTGCTCTCCTCATACTAAGAAGTGCATAGCCCTCGTCCATCTCTGACTCTATTACGCTAGTCATTACTTCTTGGCCAATCTGTAATTCTTGATTGCCAACTTCTCGGCGCATAACAACGCCCAGGCCATTAGCACCGAGATCAATCCAAATCTCGTGCTTCTTTATATTATTTACAGTTCCTTCGATAACGTCACCAGACTTGAGCTGTTTGATCTCATGCTCTGCCAGCAAGTCATCCATAGTTACACTTGTTTTTGACACGATTAACATGTCCTCCTTAAAAAGTATTTCCGTTAAATACCAGAGAAAAATTAACCTATGATTACTCTCACTCTTTTAAGTTGATATTTTTCGGTTAGAGGCATTATAACAGAGAAACGGAGGTAAATCAAAGTGTTTTACTTGTATTCATTCAGTACCGAATGTTTGAGGTATATATATCTGTTAATACACTGTGAGTAAAGAATAATGTTTGGCTCGCATTATGTTAAACTATTATAGAATCTGTAGGAGGGACAAGTGGCAAAAAATTACGGTGCGGTTGACATTGGCGGTACTAAAACCCTAGTTGCTATATTTGACTCGTCCGGTGAAATAAAAGAGCAAAATAAATTTCCAACACCACAAAATTACGAAGACTTCGTTAAAGAATTGGCAAAGAACGTTGATAATTTATCAACGAAGGAAATACAAGCATTTTGTGTTGCTGCACCTGGTCGCGTAGATAGACATAGAGGTATTGGAATAAGATTTGGTAATCTTGGTTGGGAGAATGTAACACTAATAGAGGATCTCGAGCAAATATTTAAAGCACCCGGCATGCTCGAAAATGATGCTAAATCTGCGGCATATTCTGAAGCAAAAGAACTTCAAAAAAAGTATAAAAAAGTACTTTATATAACTGTTAGTACTGGTATTGGTTGTGGTTATATCATAAACGGTATTATAGATCCTAAGTTTGCTGATATGGAAGTTGGACACATGTTACTTGAACATAATGGTGAGTTTGAGCGTTGGGAAGATTTTGCTTCTGGTAAAGCTATAGTTAATAAGTTCGGAAAGAAAGCTAGTGACATTACTGATAAAAAGGACTGGTACATAATTTCGAGAAATATAGCTGTTGGACTAATCAACGTTATTGCTACTTTGACCCCAGATATTATTATAGTAGGTGGTGGTGTAGGCTCCCATCTTGATAAATTTAAAGACCAGTTAGATGAAAGATTAATAACCTACGAAAACCCTATGTTAACGATCCCACCTATTGTTAAGGCAAAACGTCCTGAGGAAGCTGTTATATACGGTTGCTATGAGCTAGCTAAGGAAAAGTATGGACACTCTGGTAAAAAAACTTAATAAACTATTACCGGGTATAAAATTTAAGTCGAGTGATTCATTTTATTGGTCACCTAAAAATCAAACTGTGTTTTATATAAATCAAGACTCTGAACGCAACCAATGGTCACTCTTACACGAAGTATCCCACGCAATTTTAGGTCACACAGACTACAAGTCGGATTTTGCCCTACTTCAGCTTGAAGTAGCAGCCTGGGAAGAAGCCAAGAAGCTCTCAAAGAAATTTAACATAAGTATCGATGAAGATCACATTCAAGATTGTCTTGATACTTACCGTGATTGGCTTCATCAACGTAGCACCTGTCCAACCTGTAGCATCGTTTGTCTACAGAATTTACCAAATGAATATAACTGTCATAATTGTAATACTGTTTGGCATGTCTCTAGTTCACGATTTTGCCGACCCTATAGATTGAGAAAAATGTCTGGCATAAACAAAAAGTCGTCTGGGCAAACTCCCCAGACGACTTTCGCTCTTAGAACTAAAAAGCTTAGTTAAGCCTTCTTTGTTCGACGTGAGATTCTACCACCCTTAGCACCAGCAATTCTAGCTAGTTCTCGGTTGGCGTAGAATCCACCAGTTTTACCTTTTTTACCACCCATTGCACCGATACGAGCATAAAAATCTGCACCGTATTTTGTTTTGTTAGTACTTGCAGCAGCTTTGCCGCCATCTTTAGTTCCTGCCATAACAAGAAGCCTCCACATTATTTATAAGTCTCCCACCAAAAACTTCTAAAGAAAGAAAAAAGGCCTCCGTCGATTGACGAAAACCCTCTATTCCTTCTTTGGAATACGCTTATGATAGCACTACATTGCGCTCATGTCAATAAAGTTTATTCTATTGCAGTGTTCTATGTATTGTGTAGCTTAGAACACCTCTTTGTTCGCGCCTTAATAATCTGTTTAGTAAAGTCGTGAGTGAACCTGGCATTCTAATAACTCCGTTAATTTTTATACCCAAATCGCCCAGAACTGTTTCGCCACAAAAATGCGCAGTGCGTTCATCGGGATAAGATAGCTCGGTCCTATAAAAGCTAAAGCCCTCAGCAAAGCTCCAACTACGGTCTGTTCCGTCTAGACTAGGATCGCCAGGTAGAAACATGGGTGGCATAGTGACATTATTTTCCTCACTTTCAATAAATCTACCCAATTCTTCAACAGGAAGATAGCGACAACCTTCGTAAAGTGGTTCAATAAGTCTTGGCGTATCTGGTTTATCTGTCATTTAGTAATTCTATACCATAGGATTTGTGATTTTCAAATTGTCTACAATGTATACTTAAAAATGAACGATGAATAATAATGCTCGAAACATCGATAATTTTATAGCCAAGTATCCCGAGAATGTTCAGGAAAAACTGCAAAGTCTAAGACGACTGGTTAAGAATGTTTGTCCTGACGCACAAGAGAAGATATCTTATGGAATTCCAACCTTTACCTTCCGCGGTAATCTTGTGCATTTTAGTGCCTACGACAAACATATCGGATTTTACCCAGGTTCAGCCCCAATTGCAGCCTTTCAGGAAGAATTGCAGCCTTATAAAACCTCCAAGGGCACTGTTCAGTTTCCACTAGATGCACCACTACCCTATGAGCTAATCGAAAAGATAACTAAATATGCGGTTGAACGGAATTTAAACAAAAAGGGCAAAGCTATCTGATTCGTTCATGTAACATGTTTACAAGGGAATTAAATACAATATCTTCTTCTGGCATTGCATCAACCGAAACTAACAAATCCATGTCTTCGTAGGCCTTTAACACTGGAGCAGTAAATTCGTTGAATTGATCCAGGCGTTTTCTTAGACCTTGAGGCGTATCATCAACACGACCCCTACTAGGCGAATTTGCCATTCTAATAAATGATTCTGCTTCGGTTATTTGCAAGTACGGCACGGCCATAATGGGATGCCCAGCACTATTAGTAACATCTATAACATCTTGTTCTTCGCCGCTCATTCGGCCAACAGCACTCAGCATAAGAGGCACATTAGCCAAACTGGGGTCGCTCAAATAAGGCAAAACTATCTTGCGATATTGTTCTGTGGGACTTAAACCACCTTTATCAATTTGTTGTTGAACTTCAAGATCAATATTACTGTTACGCAAAATATCACCACCCCCTATAACTGGTGCTTGAAAATGTGATCCAAGGCGTGCAGCTTGAATATCCTTACCGGCAAACTGGCGCCCAAAAAAGTTTAGACTACCGGTGCCTAGCCATTCACCTATTTCGCCAATCTTTCGCTCAAAACTACTGCTCATGTAATCCAGGCATTGCCCTATTTAAATCCCTATGGATATAGTGTATGTCTGTTACGGCTTGTAGAATTATTCCCGATGGTGATGTGGGAGCAAAAGCATAAAGTATGTTTTCTCGCTCAGATCGCGGTGGATGATGTAACATAGAAAAAAATGGATCCTGCACATTAACGGCAACGCCTTCGGTCTGTCTATGGGCATCTAGCACACCCACTTGCTGACCCTCTTCAACTACATGCATTGTCATAAGACTCGTTGATCCAATACTAGCAAGAAAAGTATTTCTTGGTTGATCCTTAAAAGTTAGTCTACTAAATAAAAGTTTAGCTTCTGGATTGTCGCCACCATGGTACTCGTGTCCTAATACCTTAGTTCTTGAACCCTGAAGTGCTTGTTCTAGACTAGAAACTATATCTAAAAACGTGTCTGTTTCTTGTCCCTCAGGAAATATTCCTTCCCAGAGTCTTTCGCATGACTCACGTGCTGTATGAACAAATACACTTGGCTTGACTACGTCAACTGCAGCTGTATTGCCCGTCTTAGATTTTGACATTATGTCCCCCGATTAGTTTTCAGAGAGATTATAACCCAAAAAAAATGATCAAACACAAGCGTAAATACAGATATCTTGATGATATAATTCAACCGTGAAACGGGCGAAGAAATTGACTATTGGGTTTGGCGTTGCTTTTATAGTAAGCATTGCTGCTATGTTGACTCTTTTACTGCCTGCCTATGCTTGCGTAGGCAAGAATCCTGCGCCAGCATCTTGCACAGAAAATAACCTTAATTCTTCTAAAAAGTACATACAAATTCTTGGATACATTTCTGCAGCCTCATTTTATGGATTTTTAGGATCAGGCGCTTATTATTTTGTGAAAAAACGAAAGAAATAAATCTATTTAGCAACCAGTGAATTTCTGAACTTCGGTTTAGATAGATAATATATACCACCAGCTATCATTGATACCACGAGAGCCAGAAAAGCTATTAGACTTGGTATAGCCGCTATGGTTATTAGAAGAATCACGGTCAAATTTAATGATTTTGATGAATATGTAACTTTTGAATTTGGTGCAGATCTAAATTTGGTAAAAGCAATCACTAAAGCAGCCATGGCAAGAGTTATAAAAAACAGACTGATTGGGAATGCTGTTTTAAGGGTTTCAAACATTTTAGTAAATCCAAACTGCCCTGTAGGTGTTAATAATGCAATATACGCGAAAAATATAACTATGGAGAGTTTTAAATTATCTTTATCCTGTCGCTTAGGTGTTAGTTTATTGATCAAATAATAGGCAAAAATTGGAAATATACTGCATTGTACTCTTATCAAAGTAGTTATTAGATTGTTATTTGGTTCAGTAATGTAATTAGCCAGTTCTCCGTGTAAAAGTCCAGTTATTAATACCGAGTACAGGGCAAAATTAACCAAAAGTAGTTGCAGATTGTTGAGTCGATATTTTGCTACCAAATTATCAATTAGAAAAAAATATGCGAGATACATACCGGATAAAACAAAAAATCCTACAGGTGTAAATAAGCCATTAGCGAACCCAACGTTTACCTCACCCACCAACAACAGGAACAGATAGCAACCAATTATATTTCTTTTGTTTATCAGCGACATCACCTTTGAATTGTATAAAATTTACAAGTCAAATGTAATTATTAACGTGTAGTTGTTTCAGGTGCTGCTTGCAGAGTAAATGCAAGATCTATTGCTTCGCCAATACCTTCTGGAAACTCTGCAAATTCAGAGTCTGGAGTAACACTAAACTCAATGCAGCTCTGAGAATCATCATAAAACACAGTTAAACGTCCCTGCACCGCCGCTTCATCATAGGTGTGCTTTACAGATTCTCTTCGCAAGGTATAGTTTGGATCATCATCTATGAATCCGGAGTTTTCTTCCTCTACCTGCAATCCGTCCTGGGGCGGGAATATAAACTCGTGACGCGCACCACGCATAAAATTAACTGGTTGAATATCTACGTCACGCTCATGAACTCTGTCGACACTAACCTGAGTACCTAAAGAACCAAGTGATTCCAGCAGTTGATCATAACGAGCCCTCCACGCACGAACTTTTTCTTCCTGATCGGCTTCACTAGCAAATCTTGGAGTTTCAATACGATAAAAATCAAATTCTGGATGTGCCATAATTTTCCTCTGTTACTAATCTAATTATAATCTGTTTACAGAGACAAGCCATGAGCAATTTGAATTATGAATCTAAATTGTATAATGTCTCCATGCCAAATCGTTACCCAACCGAAGAAACTCTAGGTGAAAACTGCATGTTTTGGTACCTAGAAGGCCCTCAGATTGGCTGTTGTATCCCAAAAGCAGAACTGATGGGAAGATTGAGCTGCGAAGGAATGATTGATGATGTCTGCCTGTTCGTAAAAGACGGTCGTAAAGCTCCTAGTTTGAGCCATGAGCAAATGGTAGATATAAAGATTGGGGCTTACTCATATACGGGTAATAACCTACCACCCGGAGAAGTGGCGTAAATCACAAACAATATCTTTTTACCAACCTTGAGTTATAATTCATAATATGAAGACTTTTAAGGGTTTCTGATTAATAACTCTTTTGATAAACATTAATATTTAAGGAGTTATGTATGAAATTTGGAACATTAGAATTCCAGCCTGTTGACGCTGGACTAGATTTAGTTGGAGAACCAACCAAACAAGCAATCTTAACAAATAAATTACAGGGTATTTTGGTTTCAGAGATCGATCCTAACCTATCTGATACAACTGCTTTCTGCGAGCAGTATCAGGTCAGCACTAGCGATGGTGCAAACTGTGTGATTGTAGAGGCAAAACGCAGTGATAAAGTCTGGTATGCTGCTTGCCTGATCCAAGGTACCAAGAGAATCGATGTGAATGGAATTGTTCGTCGAGAACTTGATGCAAAAAAGATATCCTTTGCGCCTATGGATCGAGCTGTATCGCTGAGCAAAATGGAGTACGGTGCTATCAACCCGATCGGATTACCGCCAGACTGGCCAATACTTGTCGATCAGGACGTAGCCAAATTAGATCATGCCATCATTGGGAGTGGCATAAGAAAATCAAAATTGCTTGTAACGGGTGAGTTACTCGCCTCGTTGCCAAATGCTAAGGTCATGGATCTAGCAAAACAGAACTAAAACAATGGGGAGCCAAAACAGCTCCCTTTTTTATAAAATCGTAAGCAACATCTTTTACTAAGTTACCTACTGAAAACACCGATATATCGATACTCATCAGTTGGGTTCAGGCCGCGATGTGTAAGATCATATCTATTTACTCTTAGGATATCACCAGCACTAAGAGTTAGCGAAGCAACATCATCAGTCGGATCCATTTTAATACCATCGCAATATTGTGGCTCTCCTGTTTGATATTCAAAAACAGGTTCTTCGATATCTAGTAAGGATAAAACATGAACTGGAACCATCCAATCCATGTCCTCGTGCCAGCCACCATGCTCTCCGGGCCTATAACGCGTAAATAATCCTCTTACATCGCCTTCGAGTAACTGATCAGCGATTGAACGCAAAGACATAAATGCTCTTTTAGTTACCAGATCTGATCCATTGGCCTCTACGAGTATATCTCTATCACCCCTGTTACTCCACTCATCTTCAGGTGATTTTAATACGTCCTCAACTATTGTTAACGCTTCTTGCCTGAAAGCACCGCGTGCGATCTCAAGACCAGGTTGTACTTCCTCAAAACTTATCACCAAAGTATTCTGTTATAACTTCTTACGAAAAGCAACCACAAGCAATATCTTTTTCTCTAAGTATTCTAGTCTGCTATAAACCTTCGGCCATTCCAGCCTTTTGCTTTGTCAGTTATCTTGCCCAGGCATAGAACCATTGCCTTTTGAACTGTTTCAGGATTGTTTGTTGAGAAAATGTATTCTGTCCCATTTGATGACCTTCTTGTAACTTGGTAACTATTCATTTCACCAACCTCAACCTTATACCGAACAACCATGTCAGGATTTACGCTTGCAGGAGGATGGATAACTCCCTCAGTTGAAATAGCAACTGCGCCAATACCAGATTGGGTTATCCTAGCCTCAAACGGCAACATATCACTAGCTTCCCTGTTACCGCTTAGACGAATTGGTGGAATAATTACAATATCATCGCCTTCCTCAGTTAACCTAGGAATGTTTCTTGATACAGCATCCTCACCTTGATAAATAGGATCCCTGTGCGGAACCTGAGCAATTTCAAATAACAAGTCATTTACCGCATCTGTGACTGGCATGGATTCAATAAGACTCATATAAACTCCTTTTTAGTAAATCTTACTCTCAACCCCAATAATAGCAAGCACGAGCAATATCTTTTTCCCTCTCCAGAGTATAATGTTCCTATGAGTGAAAAGAAGTTCCCAAACTACAGGCTAAAATCTGATTCTCGAATGAGTGCCGAAAAGGTTGTCGAGCTATATAGCCTGTTCGAAGAAAATGGTGTCCATATTTGGATAGATGGTGGGTGGGGTGTTGACGCCCTACTAGAAGAACAAACGCGGGAACACGCAGACCTAGACATTGCTATCGACCATGAACATGAAGCCAAGATGAAAGAACTTCTCGCAGAACGAGGCTACAAAGTTGTTATGACGAACGACAAAACCGAATGGAACTATGTACTTGGTGACGGTCAAAGCAATATTGATGTTCATGTATTTGGTTTCGATGAAGCTGGCAATAATTGCTACGGAACAAAGTACCCTAAAGAATCCCTTACTGGTAGCGGAATGATTAACGGCGTAACTGTACGCTGCATCGAACCAAACTGGATGGTCCAATTTCATACAAGATACGAACTAGCAGACACCGACCGTCACGACATTCGTCTGTTGTGCGAAAAGTTCAATATTCCGCTCCCCGAATCTCACAAACTATAATAACCACAAGTAATATCTTTTCCCTGAAACTATTTTCTTTTTGACCTGGCGTGACCGATAACCCTCTTTAGGGTTGGTTTCTTACCTGGATTATCCCTCCTAAAGTCTCTGGTTGCAAAGCCACCTTCCCAAGCTATAGTTAAAGCATTGTTGAGAGCGTGCGAACCAACAGCGTGCTTAATGCCCCGCTTTTGATACATTCGTCGGTATTGTTCTCCGCCGATTAGCGAACCCAAAGGAAGCGCAAACTGCCACTCTCTTGGCGGAGCTACTGCACTACTTATGTTGCCTTTGTTATAAAGACCCTTTTCGGGAGAATGCCACTCCGAACGCTCACGTATGGGGTCGAAGCCATGACCTAGCAGCGCAAACCCAACCGAAGAAACTATGTTACAAATTTTTTGAGCATTCTCGCCTAAATGTTTTTGAGCAACTTCTGTATTAGGTAAAGTATCAGTTAAAAATTTCCTGAAGAACAGTTCCTCTGTAACAGGCGCTACTACTACTGACTGCGCAATCGCGGCAATCGGATTAACCTCGCCACCGTCAACATGGTGTCTAGCATGAGCATTACCAAAATTTACGCCAAGTTTTTTACCTGTCCAGATGACAGCCCTTTTGGCTGCGAATGATGCTACAGTTTCTGCTGTGGTAGCCATAAATGGATGAGCCTCAGCCCATTGCTCATAACCATCTATATAACCACTGATACGTTCACGAAAATCAGCTGGCTGTTGTACTTCCTGTATAGGTGTTTTTGTAATATTTACGTCAGGCGAGATGGGCATTTTTGTTTTTGCTTAATAGATACAATTTTAGCATAAACACCTTAATAAGTCAATCCACGCAACCTCAAGCAATATCTTTTTCCATCCTAAACAAGCACACTATTCAGCATCGGCCGGAATAGTTTGCCACCAGCATTCCATGCCACAGAAAATAATCTCACCAACTCCCTCAAAATGAGCTTTGAAGTATGGCATTCTTGATAAGTCATCAATCTGATCCGGTCCCATCTCAGCAACCTGCTCAGGGCTCATCATCATTTCAGCCAGATCAATTGAGCCTTCTTCGTCCTCCATAAACTGACCAAGGAAAGTAGCTGCCTTTCCTAGGCTCCTAACTCCATTTGCATCACCAAACTTATCGCCATGCACTACATCTATCAGTACAGTATCTCCTGGTTTAGTTACGGTCATATCCCTGTCTACAAACCAGTATCGGCTGTCTTCTCGGGGTGCAATTTCAGGCGTTAAGTCAAACATTGCTCACCTATGGTCCGACTACCGAACGCATGCCATCAAGCATAGCCCTGAAAGTCCTAATGCGAATTGCTTCAAAATCTTCAACAGCCACCCGTTCCGCAACTTCAGCTGCAGCCGCTAACTCATCTGCATGCTCCCAGCCAAACACATATATCGTCGGATCATCTTTATCATTCCGAACAATATAGTCTGGTTCAACTAAGTCTTGATTTGCATAGCGAAGCAATGATGCGGTAAGAGGTGGAGCATAAATATCTGGGGTCTTTGGTGTATCCATACTCTTTTTATACCATCTAAACCCGAGTAAACCATGAGCATAAACCAACCACAAGCAATATCTTTTTCCCTCCCCTCACGTATAATTTCAGTTATGGAAGAAGAAACAACTATTTTCTACTCATGGCAATCTGACAACCAGCAAACACGGTCATTTATAGAAAAGTCGCTAAAAAAAGTTATCAAAAAAATTACAAAGCAACCAAATTTGGAACTATCGCCTAGAATCGATAAGGACACTCAAGGAGAAGTTGGTGCTGTACACATTGGTGAAACTATAAAAAAGAAAATTAACGACTGTGGGATATTCCTGGCCGATGTAAGTCTTGTAGATAAAGCAAAATCAGGCCGTATGATCGTAAACCAAAACGTTGTTTTTGAACTTGGTTATGCAATTGGCAAAAAGTCAGAATCCATGGTCATTCTTGTAGCAAATAGTGATCTTGGCGACACTAAGGATCTTCCTTTCGACATTGCCTACAACAGGATAATAGAGTTTTCTCCAGATAAAGATACGAGGGGTACAAAATTTCAACAATCACTGGAATTTGCTATAAACGCTCACCTGGAATCTCTCTCCAAGAAAAACGAAGCCAGGAAAGTTTTGGACCTGAAGAAAGATGTATTAGATTCCATTAGGGACCGGGAACCAACTAGAAGCGTATCAGAAAAGTATTTCGACCACCTTTATAACCAATATTTGCTGCGTGCACCTAAACGTTATAGCGGCAGTGATATCGCTGAATATAAAGCGCAGACTTACAACCGTTACATTGAGACGAAGGAATTAACAAAAGAACTTTTTCAAGTACTGTCGATGGCTGCAGAGTATAATAATAAAGAAGTCTTAGTAATAGCATACAAGCATATTAATATTATTTCTAAATACTACGACGTGGTGCCTGAAGACAATGGACAAATGTATGGGATTTCAAAAGATTACTATGAACTTATAGTTTACGAAATATTTTCAATTATTTTGGGGTGTGTTGCTAAAGATAAACTTTGGGATCTTCTGCCTGAGATAGCGGCAGCCAAAATTGATAGACCGAGTGGCTATAGTGAACCACGGACACTTGAGAAGCTCTATGGCTACCCAGAGTCTGTATTGAATTATTATAAAGAGCTAACCGGTCAAAATTGGGTAATCCCTACAACACAGCTCATTGAAGAAAGATTTAAAGATCAAAAAGATATTTTACAAGCTTATCTAGATGGCTGTCTCTTGGCATATTTTATGGTTAATAACTACCCTTGGCTGGTAGGATTGCTGTTAATGAGCGATTGGCAACAGTATGTGCCAGAGTATATGCAGGAATTTAGAAAAAAAGATTTTGTAGGCATATTACAAAAAGTTACAGGTATGGGAACTCTCGAGGAGTATAGGAATCATTGTTGGGCACAAGCAAGCAGAGAACTAGGAGGCTGGATGCTCCATAATGACAACTTGCTTGCAGTTTTTTCTAGAGAAGGAATAAAAACTAAGGAAGACATCGGGTCTAACTAATAAAACTCTAGAATTTAGGCTTTGGGAAACAGAATTTTAGATTTTTGAGTCTTTTCGCACTTTGAGATAGTCTTCTTCAAGCCCTTCGATCATTGAAACAAACTTGGGCCTGACATCTTTATAGTTACCGTCGTTGCCAGCTGCAAATTTTTTTCCAAATTCATAGTCGATAATACTAAGTATTGCATCTCTGTAGTCATTAACAGGCATTGCCAACAGTTCTTCAATTTCCTCAGGCCTATAGTAACCACGTACATTGCACACAAACTCCACTTTATCTTTTTCACTCAAACCGTTGAAATTTGGATTTCTATTCATCATATACCAACTATCCAGAAGCCATAGATATGTGTACTGTGGCGTTCCTTCTAACTCAGAATTAGTCGGGTTATCAAACTCCTCATCAGGGAAAGCTTCACCTAAGTAAACCTTTAGGATCTTTCCAAATTTATCGTCTGCTAGCGGTAAAATCTTTTTTCTAAACATACTTTACGTATAGTAGCACTACTGTTGTCCTGTAACCAGCCTCTTCCATTCCTGATGAGTGAATGTCAAAGTGACATTTAGAATGAGGAATTGTTTGAACGATAGTGAGTTGTCCGAATATTGTCGTCTTTGACGATGAAGTCATAAAAGAATTGGAAGCTGGCTGCGGCTTTTTTGCATACTTTTGCAGCTGTTGGCAAAAGTATGTCGAAAGCAGCACGAAGTGATGCGTAGAAAGAGAAAAGCCACCCTTTCGGATGGCTTAACTATAATTTGGCACCGTGCTATTTTCCCAGGACTTGATGATCCAAGTATTGTAACCGCAGAGAGGCTTAACTGCTGTGTTCGGTATGGGAACAGGTGTCTCCCTCTCGCCATGGGCACCAATGTGGCACTTGTGCCGCAAGAATTTGATTTATGAATGAATCATAAATTCATTCTTGCTCTTGGCGAATCGCGGTGTTAGCTAACGCGCGCTTTCTCATCAATGTACATTAGTACACTTCTTTGAAAGCTTGCTGCTTCCTAGCGATTCACTCAAGCACAACTCCCACATACTGTGAGAATTGCCCTGATTGATGTCCATGCATTGTTACTGCACGATTTTGAGATATTAAGGTAAACGACGGTGCTTGGAAGCACCAATAACTAGTCAAAAGCAACTTCTCCCATAAGTCGCGCCACATAAGTTACGCGGCTTATGGTCGTAAAAAGTCAATGCCTCTATTAGTACGCTTCGGCTCAATACGTTACCGCACTTTCACCTTGCGCCTATCAACCTGATCGTCTTTCAGGGAGGTCATAGGGAAACCTAATCTTGGGATTAGTTTCGCGCTTAATATGCTTTCAGCGCTTATCTAGTCCGCACTTAGCTACCCAACAATGCCGTTGGTACGACAATTGGTACACCAGCGGTGCGTCCATCTCGGTCCTCTCGTACTAGAGACAGATTCCCTCAAGTTTCCTAGCGTCCACAGCGGAT
>JAGQNP010000100.1 GCA_020428005.1 Candidatus Saccharimonadota bacterium | reverse complement strand
AAGTGTTAGCCAGCTACAATTTAGGCTTTTTGCTTTGGTGGCGACAAGCCACCAAAGCTGTGGGAGAAGAGAATTTTTTGTATTATTTTATTTTTCATAATTATTACCTACCCGTCGTCACAAAGTTAAGGGTACTTACATAGGCATTTGCATTGCTATTAGCCTTAACATTAACCTTGAATATAACGAATGCTCCAGCACTAGCCGTAGTAAAGCTACAGCCCGTCGATTCATTACCATTAATACCAACGGTTTGCCATACATTATTTGAGGTGGTTACTGCCGTCTCGCCAGTACCACACTGGGTAATAGAGCCACTTTCGCTTCTGAACATCTCATATGTAACTGCTGCGTTAGTAGTGTTATCTACACGAGCGGTAAGCTGCACAGTATCATCACTAGCAAAACCTTTGAAGGTACTAGGTAGTTGGTAACTAACATATATGCTATATGTTTGCTGAGTTGCCTGAGGGCTGGTCCATTTGTAGAAGTTCTTGGCCTCACCGCTTGAACATAGGGTTGGAGAACCACTTGTACC